>JAIXLE010000115.1 GCA_026931725.1 Bacteroidales bacterium | reverse complement strand
CCCGGTCCAGCGAAAGGCGAATCTATGGGTATAAATCCACCCACCGGATGCCTTATCGTGTGGGAGGCAATAGCACTGGCACGGTGGGCCAGCCCGTCGCGGGGATCGGTTCGACGCGGACACCGGCTGCCCGCTCGGGGGGGAACGCAATCGGCCCGACTCGCTCCAACTGCGGTGGACCGACCACCACCCCTATCGTGTACACCGCGGGCCGCTTCGGGGACCAGATTAACCGATAGTCCTGTCCGCCGGATCGCAACGGTAATTGAGCGGTCAGGGTATCGCCGGGGCGGAGGGTCCACTTTCCCGGTGCCGCGACCGGCTCAAACCGCTGCGTCGTGAGCGGCCGTTCGTACCGTGCCGAACCCACAGGTTGAAAGGTGAACTGGCGTGCGGGGCTGCCATCCGCGGGTTGGTGGGTCAGAACATAGTTCCCAGCCGGGGCGGTGGAACGATCTAACAAATCGTCTGGGAGCGCAATGTCGATGGCTTGCAGCGTGATCGGAAACGCCTCCTGGCAGAGGAACGCCCGGAGTTCGGCCACGGGGTCGCTGTCCGCGTTCCGCAACGCGGCCCAATGGCGCAGTCGGCCCAACAATCGGCCCCAATCACGCAAAGCGGGTTCCTGCAACAGGCCATCGGGCAGTGTCCGCCAAGCGGTGACACTGTCATTCTCGCCGATTTTCGCTCGAATGACGCGGTGGACGTGCCGAACACCAACGTCAAATGTGGCTCGAAGTCTAGGTTCCAGCCAGTTTCGTACCGGGTCTGGGAAACTGGCCGCGACCCATTCCGGGTGGCTCGGGTTCGTCTCAGGGAATGCCTGCTCCAGCGCCTGTAACCGAGTCGTGGCTAGGGTCAGGGAGGCGGTGGGGTCACCCGGTTCCGGGAGGTCGAGAACCGCGGGGGGCGTGTCGGGGCCGATGGTCAACCCCAACGCGGAAGTGAGATTCCGCAGGTTCTGGAGGCGATCCCGGCTATCTTCCCAGTCGCGGCGTGCCACCAGGATACGGTCGAATTCGTAGGCGACGGCAAAGGTCAGAGCGGCACCGCGGGCGACCTCCGGCACGGTCGGCGAACCGGGAATGTCGGCTTGAGGGTCAAAAGGAGGCTGTGCGGCACGCTCGAAGAGTACCTGGGTTTCTCGGAACCAGCTATGCGTGGGCGGCTTCTGAGTGAACAGCAGATCCGTGGCCCGGCGATCCAACGAACGATACCAGTCGTAGAGTGCCTGTTCCGAGGTCTGGAGTACCGACAGATCCGCGAGCCATTTTTGCCGCAGTTTCACGGCGGGGGTTTCCGTCCACTGCCGCTCGTATTCCGGTGGCACGCGGAATGTCGTATTCAGATCAGCAATGAATTGACTAATCTCATCCGGCGATCGCAAATCGGACGGAGACAGTCGCGGCGGCTGGAACTGGGTCCGCAACTCGTCATAAGCCTGCATCTCGGCCAGACGTTGTTGCACGAATTGCCGTAAATCGTCGGGCAACCCGGCAAACAGGGGCGAATCGTGAAACGCCTGGAGTGTCTTGCGGTGTGCGGGGTAGGCGTTGTCAGCCAGATGCACCGAAGGAAGCCCTTCCAGTTCTCGATATTCTCGAATGCGTGCGGCCAGGGCTTCGGTTGGGCCGTAGCTGCTGTTGAGGGTCAACCCCACCACTGCGAGGAACAACAGAGCCACGAACCCGAGTAAGCTATACACGGTGAATTGCAAGCGACGGCGTGCGGTGTGGGTGCGTCGATGGAACGCCTGGGCAGCACTCAGGCACTCCCGCGCGAACTGTGACACGCCAAACGAACCTTCAGGGTCACGGAAGGCCGCGAACATCTTCCCCGTGGGAGCGTGCGCGGCCGTGGCCACGACGTGTAATTCCAGGCTGCCGAAACTCAGAAACGGCGAAGGATCGAGCCACTCCGCATCGTCCGCCGTCAGTTCCACGAGGAAATGATCTCGGAATCGCTCGGTGAGTTCCCGTTTGCGATCTTCAATGCGGGCGAGCCAGTCCGTCGGTTCATCGCTGGGCAGACAGAGTCGATCACACTTCGTCAGAGTGAGAAACACTGGCAATCCGCCGACTTCTCGACCATAGGTGCGACCTTCTTCCAGAGAATCGAGAAACTCCCGGAAGGAGCGGAAGACATGGTCCACCTGCTCGGGCGATGCGGTCGCGTCGATGGCGAGGACGAGTGCATCCGCAGCGTGAACGGCTGAGGTGAGCGCGCCGCGCGGGTGATTCTTCGATAGGCGTTTGGGTGTGGCGAGCCAGTCCGCGACGGAACGGCCATCACAATCGAGCAGCACGACCGATTCCGCATTCTGCCCCGTGGCAGGCAGCGGCACGACATGGGAAACCACCTCTCGCTGCACCGCGTTGACGGGTGGCACGTTGACGGGTGGCACGTTGATGGGTGGCACGGTCGCCAGCGGCACGGGTTCCGCAGTGGTGGCCGAAATGGGAGACAGGGCAACCGGCTCGTCGCTGGTGCGGGGGTTCACCCGTAGGCAGGCATTCAACAACGCCGTTTTCCCCGCATGAGGGAAACCGAAAAAGACCACAATCGGCGAGGGGTGGCGTTGCGAGGATGCGGGTTCAGTCCGGCGAGGCATGATCGGATGTCCGCGAGTTTACGGGTGTTCAGCCGGGAACGTCACGGCGATACCATGATCCTGCGCCCATTGGCTCAACATCACGACGGCTGGGTGCGTGCGGGGCAAAATGTTCGTTGCCGGGAAGCGGATCAACAAACCGAGATCGCTTTTCGATGCGGACTTGCGTTGCATCAGGAACGATCGCACTTCCGTCAGTGTTTTCGGTGTCGTTTCAGAATCGAGGAGGTAGAACCGCTGATTGCGGACATCCTCACCGCCAAGCATCAGCACCTGTACCTGATTGGCCTGAGTGGGCAGAACCACCCGCGGCGCGAGGATCGGCTCGGTTTCGGGCATTGGGGATGTGGGCGGTGGCGTGGCCGTCGTTACCGGAGGGGGGGTGCCGTTCGCGGATTGCTCTCCGGCGGCTTGATTCTGGGCACCACTGCCTCCACCGCCAAAGAGGGTCCAACCTTCTCCATGACCGAAGACAATGAGGGCAACGAGGACAGCCAATGTGGCCCCACCGACATAGCGGATCGTGCGATGCAAGCCGAGGGGTGAGCGGCCGCCGGTGAGCCAGCGATCGAGCAACCACGCCGCCAGGCCTGACAAAATCTGACCGATGAAGAAACCGCCGCCGATGGCGAGGACGTTCACGATCAGTTGGGCGAATCGCTCTGGGTTGAAGCCCACGAAGGCGAACAACGTCATGGCCCTCCTCCCCCGATTCCACAACACCGCTCCACGGTGGCTCCTGTTATGTTACCGCATGTTAGCGTTGCTGTTCACCCGAACTCAACAGCAGCCTCGGAACTCGGAACCGGGGCACGCACGGGGTCTGTTCCGGGTGGATTCCCGGTGCGCGATTTTCGGCCCTCCGTCACCTCAGAACCTACCCACCACAAGGCGCTTCCGGCGGGTGACGGGGGATCGTCACTCATGCCTTCTCGGGACGCAGCAGTGGGAACAGAATCACATCCCGAATCGAAGTCGTGTTCGTCAACAGCATCACCAGTCGATCCATGCCGATACCCAAGCCGCCCGCGGGTGGCATCCCGTAGCGCAGGGCACGGATGAAATCCTCATCCATCTTCGCCATCGAGTCTTCTTCCGACATCCCCACGAGTTGCCGCCGGAAAGTCGCTTCCTGGGTGATGGGGTCGTTCAGTTCCGTGTAGGCGTTCGCCAGTTCCATCCCGTGAACGTACAACTCGAACCGCTCCGCCAGGGCGGGATTCTCCCGCTTCCGCTTCGTCAACGGGCAGAGCGCTGCCGGATAGTCATAGACAAAGATCGGCTGATCCGATTTTGCCAACTGCGGTTCCACCCGATGTTCAAACAGTTCGTGAACCAGAACGTCATGCTCCTTCGTGGTGACGGTCCCGGTCTTGTCGTCCCGCAGTTCCAGACGGAGCCCAGCCGCCGCCGCTGCCGCTTGGACCCCTTCCGCATCGCCTGGCACAGCCAACGTGTTCGCGGAACAGGTCCGCATACTGACCACTGGAACGCACTGTCTGCTCACACAGGGCAGTGCCCGACCACCGCCGAGGCTGTCGACACAGGCGACGATGAGCCCTTCGGTCAGGTCCATGATGCTGAACAGATCGCCGTAGGCTTCGTACAGTTCCAGCATCGTGAATTCGGGATTGTGCCGCGGGCTGATCCCTTCATTGCGGAAGACCCGGCCAATTTCGTACACCTTTTCGAGTCCACCGACGAGCAGCCGCTTGAGTGGAAGCTCTAACGCGATGCGGAGGAACAGGTCAATATCCAGGGCGTTGTGGTGCGTCTCGAACGGTCGGGCGGCGGCTCCCCCGGCGATGGCGTGGAGCGTCGGTGTCTCGACTTCCAGATACCCCCGTTCGTCGAGATAGTTGCGAACCGTCCGAATGATCTTCACCCGCTGCTGCGCCCGGCGGAGCGTGTCTGGCGTGTAGATCATGTCGAGGTAACGGTGCCGCAGCCGATACTCCATGTCGCCGAGGCCGTAGACATCCTTGGGGTGCGGTTCCAGGGACTTGGTCAGGAACGTCAATTGTTCCACTTGGATCGTCGGTTCGCCGGTCTTGGTGGTGCCGAATTCCCCATCGACGCCGATGATGTCGCCGAGGTCGAGGCATTCCAACAGCTTCCAATCCTCGGGTGAGAGCTTGTTGATTCGGGCCATCAGTTGGACGCGGCCGGTCTGATCCCAGAGTTCAAGGAAGTGCAGTTTCCCGCCGGTACGGTGCCGCACGACCCGTCCCGCGGCTCGGACTTTGGGGCCACTGGGGCCAGCGTCATCGAATTTCGCGGCCGGGAGTGCTCGAATGTCGGCGATAGGGGTGCGGCCATCGAAGCGCTGTCCCCACGGGTCACGGCCCATATCCGCGATGTTCTGCATTTTTTCGCGGCGGAATTCAGTCAAGTCGGTCGGTTCGCTCACGGCGCTGGCTCATCGGTTCGTGGTAGCCGGTCCAAAACGGCATTTTAGTGAGTTCGTCCGCGATTCACGGGGAGTAAAGTCAGAATCGTGCCACGGCTTCCGTCCAGATGAACAACCTAGTAGCGATATTCTAATCCGAAGATGAGCCCTTGCACCCAGAAATCCGTGCGTTCCAACCGGGGCGTGGGGTGGGGGTTGCTCGCCAGTTCCGGCACGGGATGCCCCACCATCATGCCCGGTATCCACGCGGGGTCGACTTGCCGATCGACCTGATCGCCCGCCCGAACGACATCGCTCAGATAAATGAAGTTGTACCCGAAGTAGCACCGCGATTTCTGACCGAGTCGATACCCAAACTTGAACCCGGCTTCTGGCAGCACCGCAAACGCGGAGTTGGTGAATCGCCCACTGTTCGAGGGTTGCCCCAAAATGCCATTGGGTGTGGATACCGCCACTGGCAGCGGGAACCCCGGTGTCACCATCACGGATTGCCCGCTGGAACGCACCACCTGGACCGTGCGACCCAACGCGATTTTCCCCGTGAGTTCGAGGAACACCGGCCCTTCCCCGAGATCGGCATTCAAACCGAACTGCCCGCCGTGGAAGCGGTTATGTGCATCGAACTGATCCGCGGCCAGCAGCACGGATGGCCACGCCCCCCCGGTTGCGGGCGACCAGGTCCGTTGTTCGATGCGTAATCCTTCGTTCAGCAGGAAATAACGATACCCGGCCAGGGCGTTGAGGGTCACGCCGGGAATGTGAACGAGGTTCATCACCCCGTTGACTTCCCAGCCGGTGACGCGGGAAGTCGTGGCGACCGTGACCCCGCCGGTCAGCTGGCCCGGAATGGCGACCGGAGCGACATAATCCGTATCGACAGCGGGATCGACCAGCGGTCGGCCAATTTGTCGCCGGGGGCCGGGGCCGGTGTTCGTGACAAGGGCGGTGCTGGTCTGCGACCCGAGAAAAAAGTAAGTCACTTCGAGTCCGGCGGTTTCCTCCGCGTTCCACGAGAACCCATAGGTGAATCGCCCGCCAGAAGTATCGGGGTTGGCCAGAGAGTCATTTCCGATCAACACGGTGGTGTGTTCGCCGTTCAACTGAGGAGTCAGCATCGGCGGTGATGCCGTGACCAGAGGCGGCAGCGGTTGCGCTTTCGACCACCAGAGCAGATATTCGTACCGATACCAGGAACGCCCCAGCGGAGTCAGGGCCGCGTCTTCCACGATCTCAGGAACGGCGGAACCGCCTGGGTTTGTCCCATCCCGTTGAGAGGGTTCGATCACGGGTTGTAACGGTTGCGAAACAGTCTGACCGTTGGGCAGGAGCGGTTCTTGAGCAGGGAAACGAACATGATCCGGCATCGCCGAAAATGTCGCCGCGACCGGCATAGCCAGTGGCGGTGTCGATTGTTGCGCCCACGCCCCACCGGCCCAGACGCACAGGATCGACAGGATGACAGGTAGGAGCCCGCGTGCCGGCATCCGATTCCCCCAAGGTCCAACTGGGGGTATATGGCAGTCCAGCAACGGAATGTCCAGCCCGGATCACCCGACCGCCTACCCAGAGATGAAATGGAGGAAATGGGTAGAAGGAATGGCGAACGGAGTTCGGAATCCTGATCGAGCGGAGCGATTCCGTTCACCTCTTGCCGTTTGGGCAGCCGATCATAGGTTGACTCCGGCTCTCCTTGTCCGTGGCGGACTTGTGGAGAGCCCATTCGACTGTCCGTTTTAGGGTTGCGGAGTCATGGTTACTTTCACTGACCAATCGATCGACTTTATCGAAGAACTCCGTCTGCGCCGCTGGGCTCGTGAAAATTATGTGCCTTCGGCTGAGCGCGATGCGACCTGGCACCCGATTGTACTGGATGAGATGAGCCGGAAAGACGCGGAACGCAACACCGTTGCGGCTCTCGCGGGATAACCGGGTTTCCGGCTCCCCTCTCGCTTCCGGCGCGATGCCCGTGGTGTGCTGCGCTGTTTACGGATCTGCTTCCTGGAGGCCGCATGGGCTTTCTTGCTGGCCGTGCCACGTTTTTACGGTTTCGGGTCAACGGGCCAACGCAACGCACCTTCGCGGAAGAACATCTCGAACGACTCAGCGACCACGCCGCCGGTCAACAGCGGATCGCCTCCGCGGATGGAATCGAAGTCGGTTGGGCCGCGGGCGATCACATTTTGGATACAGACTTTAACCTGGAAAAGAATATCGTGGCGGATGCCCTCGTGTTCGATCTGCGGGTCGATGCCGAGAAACTGCCATCAGATTTGCTGAAAGCCTACACGGCCGTCGAGTTGAAGGCGTTATCCGCGAACAACCCCAGCGGATTCCCTTCCGCGAAGCAGAAGCGAGAAGCCAAGGAAATTGCCCGCGAACGCCTCGAACAGGAAGCGAAAGACGGTCGCTACAAGAAACGGAAATGTATCCCGGTTCTGTGGGATGCCCCCACCAATGAACTGCTGTTCGGAGCCACATCGTACACGCACGTCGATCGGCTGGTCAGTCTGTTCAATCTGACGTATGGCTTCGACTTGGAGGCCATCACGGCGGGCACCCGAGCGTTTCAACTGGCGGAACTCCACGAACGCACCCGCAACGTGGACGATTCCAGCCCGTCCGCGTTCATCCCGGACATTCCCGCGGAGGATGTCGCCTGGATCGCGGATGAATCGAGCCGAGACTTTCTCGGGAATGAGTATCTGCTTTGGCTCTGGTACATGAGCGATGGAGAGTCCGACACGCTCAAATTGTCGGATAACACCGAAGCGACGTTCATGCCAGCCCGCACGCTGACGCTGGAATGTCCGCGTGGTCAAACAGGGCACGAAACGATCAGCCATGAAGGGCCAACCCGGCTCCCCGAGGCGCTGCGGGCCGTGCAGTCTGGCAAACTTCCCCGTAAGCTTGGCCTGACGGTTGTGCGGCACGATCATCAATATGAATTCACGCTGCACGCGGAGACGCTCGGAGTCGCGGGGGTCAAGTTCCCGAACTCCGAAGAGGAGAACGCCCGGCTAAAACTCGAAGACCGTGTCGGTCAGATTCGCCACCTGATTGAGACGCTCGATCTGATGTATGATGCGTTCGGCACCGCGCGGTTCGGGTCTGGCTGGCCAGACACTCTGGCGCGAATGCAACGATGGCTCGCACGGGGTGAACGGCGCGCGGCGTGACGGGCGGAAATTCCCCGATTCTCCCGCTTCCAACTCGACATGGCGTATCGTCCGGGAGTAAAACTCGATCAGAACCGGGCTTTTCTGTTCCGATCGGGGTACGCCGTGGAGGGCGGGAGATGATGCGTCGAGTCGTGGTGGGTCGAATCGTTCGGGGCTGTGGGCTCATTCTCGGGTGCGGCGTGATCGGCTGTTCCGATGCTCCGCGGACCATCGTCACGGCGGCTCCTCTCAATCGTGGTGAGAAAAGTTCCTCCAAAATCATCGACTTCGGCCAACGCCGAGTGGATTCTGACCCCGCCGCTGTCGCGGTGATTGACAAGGCGTTGCGTGCCCATACCGATGGTCATTTGGAACATTTGCGCAAACTGAAAGCCATCCGATTCACCCTGACCGGATTGATGGTCAACACGGCGGGCGTGCGGTTCCCTTCCACCGTCCGTGCGGCATATGCCTGGCCCGACAAGATGCGATACCTCGTGGAAAACACGGGCACCGAACGGGCTCAGTTCCTGATTGGCCGCGATGGAGAAGACCTCTGGGTCCAGAACAAGAGTGCCCAGAACCTCGCCGCGACACGCGAACCCGCGCCAACGCAACTCCGACGCGAAACAGTGAACGATTCCGCCGCGTACTGGTTCTGGATGCTCGGGGCCATTTCCGAACCGGGTGCCACCTACGCCCAGCGTCCCGACCTGGGCCAAGGTGAGAAGCCGCTCACGGCCATTCAAATCTGGCGGGACGGTTTTCCCGATGCGGTCCTCTTCTTCGACCCGACTACGTCCAAATTGGTCCGGGTCATTTACGATGGCGACGTGGCCGGGCAGCGCGTTCAGAAACGGTTCGATCTTTCCGAAGAGTTCCTCAGCAACGGGATCAAATTCCCCGGCAAGTTGCTGCTCTCGGCCAATGACCGTGTCCTCGGCGACTGGCAAGTGACCGGAATGGAATTCCCCGATACCATCGACCCGAAAGAGTTCCGCGAACCGTAACGAATACCTGTTTCCGCGTTTGCGGTTTCCGAGTTTCCTGTCATTGGCTTGTAAAATTCCAGGGTGCCGTGTGTTCCCCTTTTGATGCGAGGTGATGCCTGTGGACGGGTCTGGGCCGTCCGATGCCCTGGAACACTGGGTGCGGGAAACCGCGCCGCGAGCGGTTGCCTATGCGCGTTCCCTGCTCCGCAATAGCACCGATGCCGATGATCTCGTGCAGGATTGCTATTGCCGATTGCTGGCGAAAGCGGATGTGTACGACTTGCCGCGTGACGGACTCAAACTGCTGCTCACCGCCATCACCAACGCCGCGATTAACCTCCGCACCCGGCGCAAACCGCTGTTTCGTTTGGTGCGCGACAATGCGGATGGAACCGAACAGGCGGACGATCCCCCCGATGACTTGGCCTCGCCACCCGAACAGATGGCGATGCACGCGGAACTGGCCACTGCGGTCGCGGCGGGGTTAGCGCGACTGCCACCACAACAGCGTGCCGCCGTCGAACTGAAAAGCCTGGGATACGCCCAACAGGAAATCGCGGACATTCTGCAAGTGAGTACCACCAATGCAGGAGTCCTCATTCATCGTGGCCGTCAGACACTGGCCAAGTATTTAGCCCCGTTCCTCAACGGGGAGGATGAACCGTGACCCCGCCACCCTCCACCCCTGCGCCGGATGACCCTTTGGATCGAGCGGTGCGTGCTCATCTCGATCAGATCGCCGAGACTGTCGATGCGTCCGCCATGTGGGTGCGCGTGCGCGCGGCCCGGATGGCGCAAACCCAACCGCATCGTCGTTCTCGTGGCCGCGTGTGGCTGGTGCCAGCGGGGATCACCACCATCGCGGCTGGGTTGCTGATCGCGTTCATCCTCGGTGAAGGGCCGGAACCGCAACCGATCACGGCGGCACAACTCGTCCGGCAAGCTCGTGCCACACACGCCGGAACCGTGGACCGCTGTTACGAGGTCGTCGCGGAATGGGATCCTTCCGCGTTCGCCCATCGGAAACTGGAAAAAGTGGTACGAACATCCCAGCTCTGGACACGCGGCGATCCGTTTTGGATTCGTTCGACAAACTCTTCTGGTCAGTCAATGGCTTGGGGGCAGGATCGCCAGGGGCGTGTTTGGGTGGCACCGGGGCCAGGGCCGGAACGCGGAATGATTTTTGAACCCGAAGAACTCGGAGAGCCGTTGACCCGCTACTGTGAGTTAATGAGCCTACGGTTTGTGCAAACGCTCGGAGAATTGCTGGAGCAATACGATCTTTTCCGCCGGGATACCGGACAGCCCGGCGAACCGATCCGCATTGATGCCGCGTTGCGACCCTCACCGGGGCGACCGTTACCGCGTTATAGCCAAGTGGAACTGGAAATGGACCCCCAAACCCAGGTCGTGAACAAGGCCATCCTGAGGCGGGAGTTTCGCGGCAAAATCGTCGGTACGCTCACGTTCACGCTCCGAGAAACCACTCAGCTATCGGATGACCAATATACCCTGCATGGGCACCTCGCCCCGGATGCTGTCGTTCTCGATCATTCCACGGCTGCGAACAATCCCGCCGATCAACGCGCTCGGGCCGATGTCCTCCGCCGACTCCGTTTTCAGGCGGGTGTTCGGCGGTAGGGTTTGAGGAATCGGTGAAGGTGTTACGGTTTCGCGGGTGGTGCCGGTTTCGACTTCGCCACGGTGGCCCGCAGGAACGCGAACAGATCCGCCACATCTTGTGGGGGCAACGTCTTCTCCAGCCCTTCCGGCATCAGAGAGACTCCGGTGGCTTTCAAGGTTTCGATGTCCTCACGGCGTACCGAATCCTCGGCGGCATCCGCACGGCGTAGGGTGATACTGCCGGGGGTGTCGGCCACGACAATTCCGGTCAGCACGCGGCCGTCGACGCTGTTGAGCAGGTAATTCACATACCGGGGGTCCACTTCTCGGTTGGGGTCCAGCAAGGACACCAGCAGATCTTCCGTGGATTTGCCCGGCACGACCGCGAGCAGATTGGGCCCGACTTCTTTGCCGATTCCATCCAGGCGATGGCAGGTGGCGCACTGTTTCTCGAACACCATCCGCCCACGGGTGCTGTTGGCCGTCAATTCCGCCACGGAGGAATACTGGTCGATCACCTTCTTCCGATCCGCTTTGACTTCCTTCGCAAACAACTTTTCCGCACGCTTGCGCAGAGTCGGCGAGCGGTGCCCTTTGAGTTGCAGCACCCGCAGCGGTTCCACTTCCACGGCGCGCACCTGACCGGCCTCGATTGCGTTCAGGAATGCGGTGGTTCGTACTTCCGTGGCCAGCAGTTGTTCGAGCAGTTCACGCCGAAGGGCGGGTCCGGCTTCTGACCATGCCTTCAAGAGAGTGGCCGTAGCTTTCTCATCCGTGTGCGATCCTAATGATCGCACCGTAGCCAGTTGAACATCGGGAGAGGAAAGCGGGGTGAGTAACGGCCCCAGAACTGGGATGGCGATTGCAGACGGCGCATAAGCCAGTAACCGAATCGCGGCGGCTTTCCGTGTCGCCGAGGTTTTCGGGTTCGCCAAAGCTGTGGCTTCTTGCTTCAGCAGGTCCGTGATCTGCTGGGCGGTCTTCTGATCGGACGCGGCGGGATGGGCCAACCAGTTCACGAACTGGGGCCGAGTCATGCCCACGCAGACACCTTCCAACTGAGCGCGTTGCAAGCCGTGGGCCTCAGCGGATTCCGCGACTTGCTTCAGGATGGCGGATCGCGTCGCCGCATCGGCACGGGCCACAGCGCTGGATACCAACTTCATGACGAACGCCCGCAGGGTGGCTGCGCGAGCGGGGGTATCCGCCTGTGCCACGACGGCCTTTAGGAGTTCACGCTCGCCTTGCGCGGAGGAGATCAGGATGGCGGACTGCAACCAGACATCCGAAGGTGTGGTGGCGAGGAGTTGGGCCAACACGGCACCCCGTGCATCCGCGGGCAGCAGTCCCGCAGTGAGCGCGACTTGAAAGCGGACGAGTGGGGAAGGATCCCGCGCCAGTGCGATACACGCCGCGCGGATCGCCGCATTCTGTTCCAACCGCGATTCCGCCAGGCGCAGGGCCACGATGCGATTGCTCGACAGCGGATCGGCCAGGGCCGCCAGGATTTGCTCATCACGCAACGCCGCGGCGTGATCCAGCAGGAATAACCCATTCGCCAATCCGGGGTTGTTCTGCAACCGGGATACGGCTTCCGTCAAAAGTGGCACGGTTTGTGGGTCGGCACGCTCAAAGAGCAGTCGATGTGCCATGAGACGAACCGTTTGATTCGCATCGGCCAGTTTGTTCACGAGTTGATCGGTCTTCATCTCCTGAAAATTGGGCAGCTTTCCGGGGCGGAATCCGGTCGGCGCGATCCGCCAGATGCGGCCACGATTACGACTTTCCAGGTTGAGTTTGGCTTTGATGTCGTCCGGCAAGGAGAGCGGCGTTTCGATCGCTTCCCGGTAGAAATCCAGCAGATAAATGGCCCCATCCGGCCCAAGTTCGAGGTCAACCGGGCGGAACCAGGTATCCGTGGAGGCGAGGAATTCACGGTTGGCTTCTCCACGCCGGGCCAGGAACGTCGAGGATGCCGGTTCGAGAGTGTCTCGGTGAACGAGATTGTTCCCCGGATCGCAGACGAACATGCTGCCACGGTAATCCGCGGGGAACAGATCGGCCAGATAGAGGAGCGGGCTACAAGTGGAGCTGCTGTACCCACCCGCGACCAGTTCCGTGGATTGATACCGCGAAGCGTTTGGGCTTCCGGCTCGGCGGTTGGTCCGTTCGACCCGCCAGGCTTCAAACGGGCTGCGGCGGAACAACTGACAAGATGTCCCATGATCGGAAATATCCGCCACGACCCCCGCGATCGGTGCCCGTGGGTTCCGCCGTAAATACTGATCAGGAAGGACAATTTGCCGAATGTGCGTCCCGTTCGTGGCCGTGAACCAGTGCCCGGCGTTGTCTTCGGTGATGACATATTGACCGCCGCCGCTCATCGGATCCAGGCTGCCTGGGCGATCCGGGTTGAAGCGAAACCCGCGCGAACCCAGTCTCAGTGGCGGCATTTTCGGGGCTTGTGGCGAGGTGATCGTTCCGGCGTTGCTTCCCCCGAGGCCGTGAATGTGGTTGTCGAGTCCCCAACGCAACCCGTTGACCATTTGTTGAATGTTCGCCAGATTGAAATCGGTGTAGAGAACCGTCGAGCGATCCGCTTTGCCGTCGTTATCGGTGTCTTCGAGATAGAGAATGTCCGGGGCCACCGCGACGAGCAAGCCGCCACGCCAGGGAGTGACACCCATCGGGAAGCGTAACCCGTCCGCGAAGGTGTGGGCCGTCTCGAACACCCCATCCCCGTCACGATCCGTCAGGCAGCGAATCTGCCCGCGTGATTCTTTCCCGGTGCCGACACCGCCGTTCGGATAACCGCGCATCTCGCAAACGAACAAACGCCCTTTTTCGTCGAAGCACATGGCAACGGGATCGACGACATTCGGTTCCGAGGCCGCCAGGGACACCGTGAACCCCGGTGACACATCAAAGGTGGCCAATTCTTCTTGTGGGCTGAGCGCGCCGCGTGGAGTTTCCGGTACGGGTTGCCCCCAGACCGACGCGGGCAGGTGCGCCAGAAACAGCACACCGGCGATTCGGATTAAGTGATTCATCGTGACGGCCATGCACTCCAGGAACTGGGGACAGCGAACATGCCAGGGCAGAATGTCAGTATATTCAGGAAACGGTATCTCACCGAGATGACCCACGCAATCCCTGGAGCGATGATGAGAGCCATTACGAGGAGGAAGCCGCTCGCCCCGGCAGATACCGCCAGGCGAGCGCAGCCAATAACAAAGCTCCGCCAATCCCCGTCCAGATCGTCGGTACTTCACGATCTGGCGCAATCAGATACGCCCAGATCGGATTCAACACCGGCTCCAGCAGCGTGATAATCCCGGCTTCCTGTGGAGAAACGGTCTTCAACCCACGGGTGAACAGCCAGTACGGCGCGGCCATTTGCACGGCCCCGAACACAAAGAGAATCGCCAGTTGCCCCGGTGTCGGAGCCAGTATCCAAGCCAGCGCGGCACTGGGACCATCGCGTAACAGCAACCCCAGCATGACAACCGCCGCAATGCAACCCGCACTGCCGAACATATTCAACACGGTCAACCAAGCTGGTGAATCTTGCCGCAGGAACCGCAAAAAGATGATGATACTGGCATACGCCACCCCGCTCATCACCCCCAGGATCAGCACGCCCATGCCGCCTTCCAGGGGTTGATCGGCACCAGAAAACGAATTCCCAGCGACGAGCACAATCGCGCCCAGGAATCCCACGATAATCGCCTGACGATCCCGCCGATGGGCTGGGTCACCGAGAACATACACACCGAAAAGGTAGACCCAAACCGGAGCCGTGTACTGCAAAAGGATCGCATTCGCGGCTAACCCTAGCCCCAACGCACTCAGATACAACCCGCTCATCGTGGCGAAGCAAACCACCATCAACACCATCGGCGGGCGAAACCGAACCGTTCCCCACGGTACGATCGGCAATAGCACGATGCCCGCGAACAATGCCCGGAAGAAAGCCAACTGCAATGGTGACAGCAACGGGTCATCAAGCCCCCAGCCGGTCGGATCACGGAACACACGCATGAAGAAGCTACTCATGCTCCAAAGCACGGCCGCCGCGACCAGACAGAAACGGGCCAGGATCTGTTCTCGCCGTGAGATCGGAACCGGGAGGGAATCACCGGATGGAGAGGTGGTCAAGTGCGTCGACCTAAACGGAGGCTACTTGGGAAGAGTCATCATAAGAAGTGATGTATGCTACTGGCCTGTAGAGGCCACCGCGAGTTGCGTCGGATTTTCCGGGTCGGTATCCTCGGCGGCGAAATCGACGGTATTTTCTCCCCCGGCATCGCCAGCCAACCCGGTCGATTCCAGGCTCCGAATCAGTTCGACCACGGTTTGATACCGCTCTCGCACATGCCATTCGAGGCAGCGCGACACAATCTGATGCAGTCGTTCGGGAACATCCGGCCGGAACCGTGCTACCGAAGGGGGAACATGACCCGTGCGTTCCTCGATCATCTCGCGGTGACTGGTGCCGAGAAACGGCGGTCGCCCGGCCAGCATGTGAAACAGACTCGCGCCGACGGAGAAAATATCACTGCGGCCATCCACCAAGGCCGCGTTCGCCAACTGCTCATGGGACATGTAATGTGGTGTGCCCACACCCTGATTCATAGAGGTCAGGTGCGAATCATCCGACAACCGTTTGGCCAAACCCAGGTCGCCCAGTTTCGTGACCCCGTTTCGTCCGATGAGCATGTTGTCCGGCTTGACATCCCGATGGATGTATTGATGGTGATGCAAGTAACGGAGTGCTTGGCACACATCCAATGTGATACGCACCGCCAAGCCGATCGGCATGGTGCCAGCGTGGTCCATCACGGCTTTCGCGGTGCAACCGTCGATGTATTCCATCGTGAGAAAGTGAGCCGCGATACTCTCATCGTAACCGGCTCGCAGTCCGCGCACCAAGTGCGGATGGGACAAGTGCCGACTCATGCTGGCTTCACGGTGAAAACGGCTTACATGGTGGGCGGAAGTCGAGAGATGAGCGGCCAGCACCTTCACGGCCACAGGGGAAAACGTCTGCGTGTCATACCCCAGATAGACCGCCGCCATCCCACCGCGTGCAATGCGTCGCAAAATGCGGTAGCCTGCCACCATACGGGGTTCGTATTGCTCCGCGGTAGCGGCCGTCAATTTCGATTCTGGCATAACACCGTCCTCGACACGGTGAATCGCAGTCCGAGTAACCCATCCATGAAGGCGAATTATCAAACGAGCCGCAAGACCGTCGGGGTCAACGCAAGCTAGCGGGAAGGTTTGTCACAAACAATCCACGTCGGACACGCGCGAGTCCGTTTCGATTAGCCTGCATCGAGTGTACATCAAATCGCTTGGGAAAGCGTGTGGAATTCTGGTGAATCTTGTCTCACAACTTCCCCGATTTACTGGGGGGCAGCCATTTTCCCCGAAGTTGACGCAGTTCCGCGTAGCGAGAACTCGGATCAGGCTCTCCCCGTCCAATCGCTTCGATCGGATCCGCGGTCTGATCCCAGTTGCTCCAATAAATCGCCCGGACTTGCGGGATACTCAAACCGAGGAAGAGGGTTTGCGATACCCAATCCTGATGAGCGCCATCCGTTTGCGCATGATCGGGTGGCGTGCGTGTGGGTGGGCTACCGATTTGCAATTCCAGCGGGGCACCCAGGTTTGCGAAAAGGTCCAGCAAGCGGTAGCAGTCAAACACTGTCCGCAAGCGGCTGGCACGGGGGCTTGGCCCGTTGAGCAATTCCAGTTCGATTCCCGCGAGGTTACACCCGACCCGTTGGAGCGTATCCGCAAAAACGAATGGGGAATACGTATATTCTTCCGCGACCAGAAAATCACCCCAAGGCAACGCAATCCCGATCCCTAATTCCGCATGGGGGGCGGTTTGTCGAGCCGATTCGATCAGACGAGCGGCGAGACGCAGGCGGTCATCTTCCGATAATCCGAGCGTGTCGGCGTGGTTCAACCCGGAGAAAACCTGCCAGGAAGAAACCCGATCGCCGTACCGATTCATAATCGTTTCGACGAAATCACTCATGAACGCGGCCAGACTGGGCAAATCTCCGTCCCACTGGCTGAGCCACGCGGGGGCCGTCCCGGAAGTGAGGTCGATGAGCGGCCCAATCGACAGCGTGAGTCCGGCTTGAGCGGCCCAATCGACGAGCGCATCGAAGCCATCCCAGACACACCGCGCCTCCAGGGGTTCGATGGCCTGCCAGTTCGGGACCAACCGCACGGCGTTGAATGCTTGGCAGTAGGCCATCGCCGCGGACGAGTCGGGAACGTGTGTTAGCCGCGCACCCCAATCGGTATCGGGCGTGCCATGGTCGCTGAGACGTTGCGCCATGAATTGTTCGGCCCAATACTGCGTGAGGCGGTCACTGAGCGGATAGCAGAGAGCCAAGGCTTCCTGGGCGAAACGATGTGCCTCCTCAGGGGTTTCACTCAAAACCGCCTGACCAAACAATCGTGTGACTTGCCGAAGGGCTTGATGTTCGGCCGGGGGAAATCGGACCCCTTGCCCTTCCCAATCCGCCATTTGTGTGCGGATTTGAAAGAGTCGACCCCGAGCGAGTTCTACCGCCAGGATGTACGGTTGCTCGCGTTCGCGGAGTGTCCCGGATAAGATCATCGGGCTACCCACACCCGCGACTGGCCAGGGAGCCAAGATGTGCGTGCTTTCGTGGGTATCGTGTTCGACGAGAAGGGTATTCCCCTCGAATCGCAATGGTGTGGGAATGGGGGCATGTTCATACCCTCCCACCAAGCAGGCCTGCAACAAGTCCTGACGTGCAGTTGAGGGCAGGTCAGGAGGGATGATAAAAGTAAATTGACCCATGGGGAGCGAATTGGACTCCGGGCCGAGTGTTCATTGCGATACCACAGGTACTGTCTTCTATCTTAATAGATTGTCACGCAGAGACGAGAGGGGAACCGATATTTGGAATTATTCCAAATTTTGGGGGTCTGTAATAGCCGTGACGGTAATTCTGAGTTTGTCGGCCAGTTGCAAGACGGCGGGCTCATCAATAATGATGGTTTTCCCGGCTTCGATGGCCAAGACGTTGCCACCGGCGGCGGCGATGTTCTGCAGTGTAGTCGTGCCGATGGTCGGAACGTCGAAACGCATATCCTGATGGGGTTTGGCAACTTTGACTACGACGAACCCGGAACGACCGCACAACTCGCCCGCACGCAGAATGGCGGCATCGGTTCCTTCAATGGCTTCGACCGCGAGAACGGCTCGCTCTCGGACCATAACGCTTTGGCCGACATCCAGTTCGCCCATTTTCTTGGCGAGATCCCAGCCGAAGGCGATGTCGGCTTTTTCCCGTTTCGTCAGTTGTCGGCGAGTGTGAGTTCCGGCACGCACGAGTAACTCCGGGCAAATATCCAAGGCGGATACACATTCCAATCCTGCCGATCGGAATTCCGCGATCAGACCCAATAAAAGTGAATCGTCTTTATTGTCGGATCGTTTGCGGAAGCACAGGAAGCGAATCGCTTGCCAGTCCGGCAGTAACCGCCACAGGCGCCAGGGTTGGAAGAGGATATGTTTGTGGAACTTTCCCGCCATGGTCCAGCGTTCGACACCGCCACGTTGGAACGTGCGAATCATGGTGCCGAGCGATAAACGGTGCAGCCAGACAAAGCGATCGCAAATCTGTTCGAGAATGGGATCGGCCATCCCGGCGGCCCCAACGCAGACGACCGGGATTCCCAATTCTCGGGCTTTCTCGGCGAATCGCACGGGGAAGAACCCGGCCCCGGCCAGCAACCCGACTGGAGTCACGGGCTGCCGTTGTTGCGGCTCCGATACAGCCCAGGCGGGCAGATTCAGGCCCATTGGAGTCATTCGCGGTCCTCCAACCCGAGGTGTTTTTTGATACGGCGTAAGTCTTTCAGGAATTGCGGCAACTTCTCGTGGAAATTCCAGATACGCATTTCCACCCGATCCGGTTTCGCGGGCAGGCCGAGCATCCGTGTTCCACCGGGAATATCTCGGACGACACCGGTTTTCGCGCCGAGTATCGCGCCTGCGCCGATCGTGCGGTGATCCGCGATACCGACTTGCCCGGCCATCACCACATAATCGCCCGTGGTACAAGATCCGGCGATTCCCACTTGGCTCGCAAACAAGTTGTGGCGACCAATTTGACAGTTGTGACCAATCATGACGAGATTGTCAATCTTCGTCCCTTCTCCAATCCGCGTGGGGCCGAACGTACCGCGGTCGATGGTCGTGGAGGCACCGATTTCCACATCATCACCAATTTCGAGCGTCCCCAACTGGGGCACCTTCACATGGCGGCCATTTTGGACCCGGTAGCCGAATCCATCTGCACCCAGCACGCATCCGGCATGGATGATGACGCGATTCCCGAGTTGGCAATTGTCGTACAGCACCGTATTGGGATAGATCACCACATCATCGCCCAGGCGGCAATTGCGGCCGATGGCGACACCGGAGTGAATGAGGCAGCGGGCACCAATCTCGGCTCCTTCTCCGATCACGGCGAACGGCGCAATACTGCTTCCCGTACCGATTTGCGCGGAGGGATGCACACAAGCGGAGGGGTGAATGTGCCCGGCAACGGGTGGAGTTGTCGGCTTACGGAAGTTCAACAAAATGGTGGCAAACGCGGAGAGCGGGTCCGCCACGCGGATGAGCGGTCGGCCATTAATCGGGATGGCCGCGTTGACGATCGCCGCGGCAGCGGGGGAATTTTCCCAGACCGAGCGATACCGTTCCGATTCGACGAAGGTGATGTCCCCGGTTGCGGCTTCAAAGAGTGTCCGGGCGTTGGAGATCAAGACATCTCCGTCCCCAAGGACTTCACCTCGGACTTGTTCCGCCAGTTGCCGAACCGTAAACATCACAATAGTCCCTCATTCCTGCGAGACGGCGCTGTGGGAGGGGGAACGGGAAAGCGGAAAATAGCGAAACCACGTCGAGTGTGCAAGGGCAACACACGATGTGGGAGCCACCCGCAATCGCACCGCCACGAAAATCAGGAATCCAGCAGCGGATCGACTGTTCCGTGCGTGAGCCCGGCAATCGCTTGGGCGCACCGTTCCAAAGCCGCACGTTGTGCCGTGTCCGCATTTCCCCAGGTCAAGCAGTCGATGCGTGTGGGGCCGGTTCGACGCAATGTTATCATTCCGCCACCGAGGCTGATACGCACCTCCTGGCTGTCTGGTGCTGGAATCTCATCCGGGAACGCGGGCAGGTTGTCGATCATCCGCACGATGGGGGTATCCCCACCGGCACGGAGAATTTCCAGAATCGACAACCAATCCGTTGCTGCTGGGGCTTCCCAGCAGACGCTGCGTTGAATTCCCACGATGACCCACCCTTGTAATCGGCCATTTTACCCGCCGATCTTGCTGCGAATTATGGCTTCTAACCGTTTCTTCTGTTCGGCGGACAACACTTCCAACCGCTCTTTATCGCGTTTGGCCTTCAATTCCTTGATTTTCAGTTCCAGGCTCTCGATTTGGTCGTTATAGTCCCCGTTGATCTTGTAGACTTTTTGCCGTTGCTCGTCGGTCAGCCCCAGTTCTTTCCAGTAGAACGGCAACTGACCGCGATACTTTGTTGTCGCCGCATCGTCATCCGTGGGGGCTTTTTTGACCGGCGCATTTTGGCCGAGTGCCGAAAGACTCAGAAACAGCACACAGGACAGGAACAAAGCCATTCGAGACGCTGGCATGATAGGCTCGGGGCAAAAGGGAAACGGGATCTGACCTCGCCGCTCACGATTTGGTGAATCCGGTTGCGTGAACGTATGGATATGACCAGATTTCCTACCCTCTGACAAGAGTTTTATTCGAGAAATCGTACACACGATGGGAATCTCTCGTCCCTGCTTCCGGGCTTCGCTTACAATTGAGATGGGTGTGAAATTTCATGATGGATGCACTGGGCCTCTGGGCGATTCACATTTCCGATGGTCTGCTATCGACCACCACATCGGTCGGTGGGTTCGTGTTCGCCGGGGTGTTGGGGTTCTGGGGCTTACGCGGCGTGACTGATGAGGAAATCCCGCGGATCGGTGTCCTGACGGCGGCATTCTTCGTGGCTTCGCAAATTCATCTCTCTGTAGGAGTGACAACCGTTCACTTGCTGCTCAATGGCCTGCTCGGCGTGATCTTGGGCCGTCGAGCCGTACCTGCGATCGCGGTGGGGTTGACGTTGCAATCTCTCCTGTTCGCGCATGGTGGACAGACAGCCATCGGCGTGAATATCTGCGTATACACGTTACCCGCGTTGGTCGCGGGGATCGTCTTCCGATTCACCGTCCGGCAAGGGTTCATGGATTCCCGTGCGATCCGCATCATCACGGTGCTGGTCGCGGTGTTAGCTTGGTTGACGATTGCTCAGATTGGGGCCATGCAGTTGTTCGGTCTGATTGTCGCCAATGAAACCGGCTCGGCTTTCGTACCGCAGTTGACCCGAGTCGGCGTGGTAGCGAATCTGATGGTCACAAGCCTGGCCGGGATGATGGCGGCCCACTGGCGGATTTCCGGCGCGTTCGCGTTGGGGTTGCTGCTCGGCACGGCCACGGGGTTCGGAACCGTGGCGTTGCAGGCGTGTGTGCTGGTGTATGGCGGTACCCAGGATTGGCACGCGCTGGCTTGGACGGTGTTGCTGGCCAATTTGCCAATCGTCGTCATTGAGGCGCTTGGCCTCGGTGTCGTGATCGGCTACCTGGAGCGTGTCAAACCGGAGTGGATTGGGGGAACGCACCCTCATTCCGCTTCGGGGAACACTTCCTCGAATGGGATTTCCCACTGACCGAGTCCGACGCTGACGGTGACGACTTGCTTGGCCGCGTTGACCCGCACGACCCGGCCCACTTTGTCGAACCGCGTCACCCGCACCCGATCGTTGGGCTGCAAAGCGGTGCGTTTCTGGTTCAGTTCGGCGGTTTCCTGCGTTTCGCGTTCCAGGCTGGCGAGTCGGCGCTCGTACTCTTCCCGTTGTTTCGCGGCTTGCAGTTCGGCTTCCAGGGCGGATTGCTTCGCCTTCTCGGCATCCTCACGGAGTTCCTGTAACCGCATCAGTTCTCGGTTGCGACCACCACGCCGATGGAGATACTTGTGGGCACGCCGCAAGAGTTCGTTCGGCAATTTCAGCCGTTTGGCGATCTTCAGGGCGTTGCTCATGCCGAACTGACCGATGTGCAGCCGGTAGGTTGGTCGCAGCGTTTCGATGTCGAATTCGACGGCTCCGTTCTCGGCCCGTGGGTTGTTGAAGGCATACGTTTTCAAGTCGCCGAGGTGCGTCGTGACGATCGCCCGGCAGCCAGATCGGTCGAGCATGTCGAGGATGGCCCGGCCCAAGGCAGCTCCTTCGGTCGGATCGGTGCCGGAGCCGAGTTCGTCGAGCAAGATGAGGCTTTGTTCGTCGGCTTGTTGGAGAATCGCGGCGATGCGGGTGATGTGAGAACTGAAGGTACTCAACGACTGTTCCAAACTCTGTTCGTCGCCGATGTCCGCCAAGATGTGCCGAAAGATCGGAACCGTGCTGCCGTCGCCCGCCGGGATGTGCATTCCGCATTGTGCCATCAGGCAGAGGAGGCCGGTTGTCTTCAACGTGACGGTTTTGCCGCCGGTGTTCGGCCCCGTGATGATGAGCATGTTGAAGCCGATGCCCAGACGCACCTCGATCGGCACCACTTGGCGGGCTTCTCCGCTCCCCGTGCGTTCGGCACTGCGGAAAAGCTGTTCCAGCACGGGATGCCGAGCCGCACGCAGCCAGACGCGGCCCTCGGTGTTGAGTGCGGGTTCGACCATGCGGTAATCGCGGCTGTACTTCGCCTTCGCGGTGATGTGGTCCAACTGGGCGATGATGTCCAAGGCATAGGTGATCGGCTTCGCAATCCGTCCCACTTCGGTACTCAATCGGCGGAGAATCTTCTTCACCTCACGGTCTTCTTCGGCTTTAAGAGTTAGCCGTTCGGCACTGAGCCGGGCAATCGACGCGGGTTCGACGAAGACCGTTTCCCCCGTGCTGCTGACGCGATGGACAACCCCTGGCACCTTGTGGCGATGATTGACGGAAACCGGCAGAACGTAATGGTCGCCACTGACCGTGGCGTTCGGGTAGCTGAGAATCCGGCGTAATTCTGGATCGCGGAGTAATCGTTTGACTTCCGATTTGACTTTTTCTTCCAGTTCAAACAGCTTTTGTCGAACCTCACCGAGCGCACGGCTCGCCATGTCGAGGACGTGTCCACGCCCGTCGATACACCCGCCGATTGTCTTGGCGACGACACCGAGATCCTCGATTCCGGTGAGCAAATCGATCAGGCCGGTCAGCCGTTGATCGAGCCGCATCCGATACCGATAGACGGCCCCGGTGCAGGCCAATGTCTCAGCGACTTCGAGCAACTGTTCCGCAGTCAACATGGTGCCGATCGCGGCTCGACGGACCACGAGTCGAACATCGTGCAGCCCCCCAAGTGGCGGGGACTGGCCAAGGTCCAGAGCGGTGCCCATCTCACTGACCAGCCCCAACGCGGCCCGGATGGTGTTGGGGTCGGTGCTGGGTTCCATCTGGCGGACCAGATCCCGGCCCAGCGATGTACTGGTGTATCCGACCAGGACATCGCGGACTTTATCGAATTCCAGCAATTGGAGTGTGTGGGCATCCATCATGGGTGGCGGCAGGATCGCGTTCATGTGTTCCGAGACAATCCCAGTCGCCGCCAGGTTCGCGGGCAACTGCAGTCTGTGCGTTCACTATAGCAGATGGGGAAGGGGTCACTTCTTTTCGAGTACCCAGGTTTCGCAGAACAACTGGCTCCCTTTCGGAGCTTCAAACGCGGTTGGTCGGGGTTGTGCTTCCGGGCCGTAGCAAATGCGGATGCGTTCTCCCGCCTGATCGTAGATGCCGTGCATCCGCTGCCCCTTGCGGAAGCCATCGGTCACGGCGAGGGTGAAGGTGTGCGTCGCGGGATCCAGAGACAATTTCGCGGTACACAGCCGCAACCCGGTATCGGACTTGGAGTCTTTGATGGCGAACAGGGCGTATTCGCCATTGCGGATGCGGAGAATCACACTGGCTTTCGCTTCCGGGGTCGCCAATTGCTCCACGCCATCGGCGATGACGGATTCGGGCTTCCAGTAGCCGTTGAGCTGCTTGAGTTCCGCGGGTACGTCCACCCCGGATGGTGGCAGGGTCGGGGCTTCCTGTGCGGTCAGTGTCGCGGCGAGCATCAGCAAACCCGTCAGAGCCATTGTCATTCGCATCTTCATTCCTCCCAGAGTGAAGCGGCTAGCCATGGTTTGGCGGCTTATGCCGAAAATCGGTCACGCGGTCAACGGGAGTTACCGGAGATGCGATCGCGGAACATTAACCAAAAAACTGATGCAGGCGGTTCGGGGCTTTGACATCCAATGGGAACTTCTGACTCATCGGATGATCGGCAATGCCCGCGAACTCCCGCAGCGCCTGATGCAGATGCTCGGGGCGAATCCGAATCCCTGTCTCCGGGCTGACCACGAGCTTTGCCGGATCGAATGCCGCCGCGAACTGCTGCCCATCGGTTGCCCCCAGAACGCGATTGCCGCGGATACCCCGACCCAGGAACAGGGCCGAACCGATCGACCAGTGATCTTTGCCGTTCCCCGCGTTGTAGTTTGGTGTGCGGCCCATCTCGCTCTGGATGATGACCACCAACTGTTCTCGAATTTTTAACTCACCCGCTCGCCGCAGCAGATAAGCGACACCGGCCAGGAGTTCGGGAATCAGCTTCATCTGATCCTTGTCATTGTTGGCATGGCTATCAAACTGACCGATACTCAGATTCGCGGAGACACAAACCCCAGCCTTGAACGATGCCAGGGCAATTTCCGCCTGCTGGGCGAGTCGCTCTTTCGGAATGGATGCGGGAATGTACTGCGTCACCCGCTGCAACGCCTGGGAGTTGACCTGGGCCGCGTACAGCATGTTCTCGCCGCGTTCCACCCGTGGCAGACGCGGTTGCGTGGCCCGGCTGGCGTGATGGGCGGCCAGCGCGGCTTCGATGCGCTCGAGCGCGAATGGATCGTGAAACGGGGTACGGGTGTTCCCGCTGATCGCGTCGGCGTTGGCAATGGTCCGCAGCGACGGTAGGTACGGCACCCGAGACATCGCCACGAGGTTGCCGGTCGCGGAGTAGTTGCCGAAGGTCAGAAACGCAATCGGGCAGGTCGCCCCCCGACACGCGGCCACCAGGGCGGCGAACGTCGGATAGGCCAGACTATCGAGCTTCCCCGTGGCCATGTAACGGGCACCGGGGGAGTGATTGTTCGTGGAATAGTCGAGGCCGTTGAAGGTGAGCAGTTCCGCGCCAAACTCGGCGTAAAACTCCTCATTGCTCATGCCGCCCGTGGCGTGCTTCTGATTCGGCGCGAACCGATGGGCACCCTGCGTGCGAATGTCCCCTTCCCGATACAGGCGGTTGATCCCGGAGATGCCTTTGGGGTCCATCAAATACGTTGTGTCCCAACCGCCCGAGGCGTTGAAAACGACGTAGTACGGCCCCGGATACGGTTCGGCGGGGCGTATCGGTTCCGCTGCGGCGGGGGGGACGTAGGGCACGGCCAGACTCAAACCCGCCAACCCGCAGGATTTCAGAAAGTCACGGCGCATGGGGCGTTACTCATAAAGGAACTCGGGTCGGCGCATCAGGTACGTCATCACGGCCCGCCAGGCGCGGATGGTGTAATGCGGGTCCGCGGGCGGCGCGGGGGTGGATTGCCGACAGGCATAGGTTTCCCGCGTGTCGAGCTGCTTCTGGCTCTGTGCGGCTTGCACGATCGCGGCGAAGAGTTGAAACGTCTCATCCACTTCCGTGGAATCCGTTCGATCGTTCCGGCCAAGAATCCGACTGTGTAACTGCACGATCGTCTCACGGATTTTCTGATCCGCGGCTTCTGATCCCGGCAGCGTATCCGGCTCGACATGGGCAAAGAATCGACGTTCAGTCGCGGGCCGGGCGAAGTCACGGGCCACCTGCCGGCAGGCGACCTCGTTGGCCAGCAGACGTTGAATCGCGCCCATCGCACCGCTGGGGTCCGTTGCCCGTTCCGTCACTTCCTGGGAGTCGATCCCGCCGTACAGCATCGCCATTTGGTCGTGGAGTCGGCCCCACGGTTCCCCGAAGATCGCGGCGGTTTTCCGTTCCAGTTGCTCCGGGGAAAGGAGCCGCATCATGCCGACATCGTCGAGAGCCGCTTTTCGTGCGGGGTCCGTCACACGAGTGGCGACACCGTCGGCACGGTAGAAGTCGGAGAAGATCCAGTCTTTGAACACATTCTTCAGGTTAAACCCAGACTGTCGGAATCGCCCGGCAATCAGATCAACCCATTTCCGTTGCTCACGGTAGGCTTGTTCGTGGGCGGCAAAGAGTGGGTCGCTCTCGTCCTTGGGCGGAAGCAACACTCGGCGGCCGGTCAGAATGAAATAGACATGCTCCACCATCGTGGTAGCGAATCGCGGGTCTTGAGCGGTGCGTTCGCCGAGCCACTGGAGCGCCCGCCAACGCTCGGACGGCGGCAGGTTTTCCCCTTCAAATCCTGGGGAGAACATGTCCGAGAACCAGCCCCCTTTCCGGCGGCCATACAACCCCTGATCCGCGAACTTCCAATAATCTTGAAACAATCCCGCTACCGGGTCCATCGTCCGATGGCAGACGACACACTCGGGGGCTTGCATTGTCGGCACTTTGTACTGGGCCGTGACGGCGGCAGCATCAGACACGCGTGCGGCCAACTCTAGCAAGTCGACACCCAGGAAGTGTTGATAATACATCCGCGTCCGCAGCCGGTTCCGATTCGTCTCCGTGGTGGGGTAACGAGCCAGGTACTGGAAGGTGCTGAGCAACCCGGCATGAGGGTAGAACCCGGTGGCGGATTCCTGATTCTGCGATTTCTCCCGACCGACGAGCGTCCGCAACCGCACTGGGATATATTCAAACGGATTGTCCGGGTTCTGGAATCGGCTTTTTACTTCGTCGAAGATGCCGTACCCCCTTGCTGTGTAGGGGGATACCATGATGTAATCGGCGGTGACAATCTCGGTGAACGGTCGATTCTGGCGGACGATGTATTCGATGAGCCGCATCGGTTCGGCGGTCAGGGCGGCTCGGTAATCCTTGGCGAGTTTGTACCCGGCTTGACGGCGCGCTTTCTCATCGGGAATGTGGCTCAGATCGAACTTTTGATACCAGAGCCGTGTTTTGTGGAAGTGGTCATACGAAAGCGTGGCCGTTTCCGGGGTTCCGGTCAGTCCATCGGTCAGAAAGATGTCGTTAAATCCTTCGCGGAGCCGTTCGTAAAAGGCATCCTCGGCCATCACTTGATCGAGAATCGCGGGGAGTGCCGAAAGTTGTCCCCGTTTTACGGCAGCCAGTTCCGCGGCGGTGGGAAGTCGACCCGCCAGAGACAGGGTCGCCCGCCGGAGCAGTCGCGTAGGTTCCAGCATCACGACATCTGTGAACAGCGGCGGCAAACGCGGGGATGTTGTCTGCGGAATCGCGGGGGAATGGGGAGTCTTCCCACCGGAACGTCGGACAAACTCCGCGAGAATGCGATAGCCCGCGGAATCGGGTGTCAGGACATCCCCGCCGCCGTGGTCGAGCCCGCCCGTGACTTTCACGAGGAGACGGGAGGCGTTCTTTTCCGGCACCAAGGCTAGCCGGACGAAGGCATCGCGGTTTTGTCGGAACACTTCCGCACGGGCGTTTTCGTCCACCCGTGCCGGATCACGCAGAATGAGACGGGATTTTTCGGCATCGCCGCCCGCTTTGTGGCAGGTCAGGCAGGATCGCGCAACCACTTTGGGCCAGACTTCCTGGAGGAAGTACGGATCATCCGCGGCCGGGCAGGCCAACGCGGGTTGCGCATCACCTGCCCGAATTGCCTGGGAACAGGCTGACAGCACCAGAACCGCATAGCCGATCTGCGTGAGAGTCTGTCGCATGATGACGCACTCACAGCGATAGGAGAGAACGGCACCGCATTTGGTCTGCCAGCGTCCATCCGATCAGTATCGGAACGTCGCGGCCAGACCGGACTTCGAGGGCATCCGTTCCGTGGGAACCAGGACCACATCGCCGCCGGTGCGCAACACGGTTTCGGCGAGATCGTCTAACAGATCGCCGACATCGGGTTCACCCAGTTCAGCACTTTGAATGGCCCCAGTTGTGGGGTCCATCCGGCCAGGGATGATCCGATCGGCTTCCACCAACAGCGTCGCCACACGCCCCGCCACGGCGGCTCGGCAACTATCGGAGAGGTCCGCAGAGCCTTTCTGATGGGCGGCCGCGCTGGTGTAGGCTTCGGAGAGGTCCGCCAACCGTTTCAGGTACAACGGTTCAACGACACTCCATACTGCTGTCCGCAGTTTATCCGCATCCAGGGAGCCGGGATCAATAGCAATCCCTTCGGGCATCAGGTGTGGGTTCTGACTGATGGCCCGGAACGCGGACGCATTCTCGGCCAGTGCGACCACGACCAGCGGCAACCCGGAGGGACGCGACACACCATCGAGAACGACCCGATCCACAGCCCGGAAGTACCGTTCCGTATCCAGTTTGATCTCATCTTTGCGGGAGCCGATTCCATAATTGATCCGAGATGCTCCGGCGGAGTAGCCGGCTTGTTCGGGCGTGGTCACTTGCTCGCCAAGGGCTTCGGTGAGTGTACCCGGCATACCCGGAACGGTCAGAGCATCCAGGGCGTACCGATTCCCGGCGTATAACTGCGCACGATCCCGACTCAGGGCGAGTAAATGGAACCGATCCGCAGATTGCACGACGCGGATCAACCCCTTCACATAGAAGTTATCCGCGACGATGGCCCGTTCGACGACGGGCCGTTGCAGTTGGAAAATCCGTGTCCCCTGGGCGTTGGAAAGCACGGCCAACCCATCGAGCGTGTGCTTCCAGAATGCCGTGTCTTCGGCGATTTGCTGCAACGGAGCCACCAGCGGGCGAATGTCTCGACCCCGGTAAACTTGTGCGAGCGATTCTTCCACCGTCCGCACGAGATTTTTGAACCGGATCGGATCCTGTTGGTTATCCGGGTGATGGCGGTGCGTCGGTTGGTAAATCGAGATGCACGGCGCTTCCTGGGGCGCGATCAGTTCACGAATCGTTTCACGGTTCAGCGGATTCATCACGCACTTCCTGGGACAGTAGGCCACGGAGACAACTAGGGGTATTACGTCGCATTCATGATAACAGTTCGTGCGCTATTTCCCACGATTCCAGTAGATACGGGCGTTCCCCGTAGCCCGGCCGACCGCGACGATGTCGGGTTTCCCATCGCCGTTGAGGTCCGCGACGGCCAAATCTTCGACCGCCACACCGCCATTTTCGAGGATCTGCCGTTCCCACTTCTGGCCGGTGCCGTCCGTAGCGCGATAGAGTCGCACGCCTCGGCGTTCGGTGTGTTTGTCTCCGCGTGCCGGGTTTGGATCGTCCCGGACACCGACAATCAGTTCATCCCCACCATCTCCGTCCAGGTCCGCGTATTCGACACCGTGCCCCCAGCGGAGTTGTTCATCCAGCAGATGCCGATTCCAGAGTGTCTCCGATCCTGTTGGCGGAGTGTAGACCACAACTTGATGGCCGTGCCACGGTTCAATGGTGGCGATCACGGGCTTGTTGCCAGCAAGGCGGCCCGGTTCAATTTCGCTCGCACCCCGGTTGGATTGGGGCGTATCCTGGTTGCCCGTACCGATTTTCACGGCGTTCCACCCGGTGGGGGTTCGGCGGATCGAAAAAACGCCTTCGTAGGCGGCGGCCAGCAGTTCTGTCCCGCGTGCGGATCGAGGGGCCGGGGCGAAGTTGTGCATCACATGCAAATTGTCGATCACCACTTGAGGCTTCCAGTGTTCCGGCTTCCGGGGGTCCGCCGGCACCGCGAGAGCCATGACCCGCACGGGGCGGCCATTCATCCAGTTCCCGGCTTTCGTGGCCTCTCGACCCATGAGCGGCATGTGAACGATTTCGGGTTTCCCATCTCCATCCAGGTCGATGGCTCGGACGCGGTGAACGGTCGGTTCGTCGCACGGCAGCGGGTGCATGGTCCATTCATCGTCGAGTGTGGCTCCACGTTCGAGCCAGTGCAGCGTGCCGGGAGTTTGTGTATCGAACGGTTTCCAGGCCGCGCCGAGTACCAATTCGGGCAACCCATCACCCGTGATGTCCAGGGCGGTGATGCAGACGTTGTCCGGTTTCGTCTTCGGCCCCAGGATCGTGCGGCGTTTCCAGGTCGGATTCTCATACCAGACGACCCGGTTGGTATCGACGATGACAATGTCTTTCTTCTGGTCACCGTTGATGTCTTCGAGAAGGACGGCATAGCCGACTTTCAAAGAGGATTCGATTTCCTGCATGTCAAACTGGGGAAAGCCAGGCTCCGCAGACCGGACGGTGCCCGACGCAAACAGAGCCAGAACGCCGATACTCCAGAGGTTGTGACAACGCATCGTGAATCCTTTACGAACGGAAGAGAGCCGAGCCAGCCGGTGGGAAGGTTCGGCCCCAGTGTAGCGGGAATGCGGCGAGAACGCTATTGTGTGTCGTAAAAGCGCGGGAACAGGAACTGTACTGATGTTCCATTTTTGACCCCAAGCGGTATCATGCCCTTGCGACGCAGTATGTGCGGGTTTGGCACACACTGCCGATACCTCACACGCTGCGTCATCACACCATGTGAATTGGGGTGATTGGTCAAGTTCATCAAAACCCAAGGGCAGGACATGCGGATCTCAGAGTGGATGGCAACGGAACTTGCAGACGAAATGGCCATGACGCGCAAACTGCTCGCACGCATCCCCGCGGATAAACTCGCCTGGAAGCCCACAGACGACTTGCACACGATCGGTTGGAATGCCGGTCACCTCACCGAGATCGCGGGTTGGGTGGACCTCATGATCACCGGCAGCGAATGGGATATGGCCCCGGTCGGCGGCACGGCGTATGTCACGCCCGAAGTGACCGACACGGAACAGATGCTCAAAACATTCGACAACCATGTCGCGGCCTCGCTGGCCGCGCTGGAAGGCGTGCCCGATTCCGTGATGGCGGAACCGTGGTCGTTGAAGATGGGCGGGGTCACTTTTTTCACGATGAAGAAGGGCGATTGCCTCCGCAAGTGGGTCTTTAGCCACAATGCGCATCATCGAGGCATCCTCTCGGTCTATCTGCGGATGGTTGGTGTGCCGTTCTCCTCGATCTACGAGGAATAAGGGCTTACGCCCCACGATTGCCCAACGGACATGGAGGACATGGGAGGACATGGGGCCGTTTGCAGCTTCTGCATTCCGGGAGCCGCGGTGGCTCTCGGATGGCGTGATGCGGCATCGGTCAAACTCCGCTGGTAATCTCCCGCAACGCGGCGACGCATTGGTCGATTTCCGCTTCTGTTGTGAACGGTCCTGGTGACATCCGCACCAAGCCATCCGGGTAGCTACCGAGGGACTTGTGGATGTACGGCGAACAGTGCAACCCTGGCCGTACCGCGATGTCGAACGCCTGATCGAGAATCCCACCGAGTTCCGGTGCGGGCAAAACCTCGCTGCGGAACGACAGCGTTCCCACACGCCGGGTCGGGTCGGTATGACCAAAGAACTCGAATCCGCCGATTTCCTGCAATTGTGCGCGGGCCCGATCGCACAGGGCCACCTCATGCTGACGGAGAGCATCCGCGCCGCGTTCTTCCACGAAGTCGATCCCCGCGATGAGCCCGGCCACACCGAGGACGTTCGGCGTTCCGCCTTCGAGGAAATAGGGGAACTCACTGGGTTGCGTGGGTGTGGAGGAGTCGCCGCCGGTGCCGCCTTCCCGCCACGGTCGGAGCTTCATACGCGGGTTGACGTAGAGCGCTCCGGTGCCCGTGGGGCCGAACAGGCACTTGTGCCCCGGCAACGCCAAAAGATCAATGGGAATAGCCTGCAAGTCGATCGGCACGACACCCGCCGTCTGGGCCGCGTCGATCAGAACCGTGATGGCATCGGAGGCTTCCCGGCAAAGGCGAGCGATGTCGGTAATCGGTTGTATGGTGCCGAGGACGTTGCTGGCGTGGGTTAGTGCCACCAGTCGAGTTTTCGGCGTGATCGCGGCGCGAATGGCTTCGGGATCAACGGTTCCCGAGGCATCAGCAGGGACGCGGGTGAGCGTGATGCGACCCGCCTCCGCCAGGGCCACGAGTGGTCGGCTTATGCTGTTATGTTCCAGGTCCGTCGTGATGACATGGTCGCCATCTTGAACGGAACCTTTGATTGCCATGTTCAAAGCATCGGTGCAATTGAGCGTGAAGACCCAACGATCCGCCCCACGGCCGTTGAAGTGGCGATTGAGGCGATGGCGGCCATCATCGAGGGTATGTTCGGCCGCGAGCGCCATTTTGTGCCCGGCCCGGCCCGGATTGGCGAGTGCGGTACGGGCGAACCGATCCAGTGCGGCGTAGACACCTTCGGGTTTCGGGAAGCTAGTCGCGGCGTTATCCAGGTAAATCACGGGAGAATCTCAGCAACGGTTAGCGATCCAAGAGCCTGCCCGGCCAGGAAGACGGGCAGGGTCGCATCGGCGGGGTAATCGGTTCGGGTTCGGTATTGGGGGCTCTTCCCGCCTCGCGGTTGGGTGTAGACTTCCACGCAGCGAGCGGGCAGATTCACGATCCAATATTGTGGAATCTTCTCGGCTGCATACAGGGCCAACTTGGTCGTGCGATCATCGGTCAAGGAAGTGTCGGATATTTCAATCACGAGGAGAATATCGCGCCCATTCGGGTTGCGCCCTTGGTAGCGCTGTTCAGGACCGATGGCCACCATCATATCGGGCTGCGGTTCGGTATCAGGAACCGACAAAATCGTGATGGGGTCTTGAATGCTCACAATATAGTCTTCTTCGGGCAGCAGCGGAGGCAGGCGACGCAGAAGTTGCCGCATGGCTTTCGTGTGCGGCGGATTGGGCGGCATGGATGCGGTAATCACTCCATCGAGCAGTTCACACCGATCATCTTCTTGCAGCACGCCCAATTGGATGAGTTTATGATATTCCTCCAAGCGGAACCGCCGATAGCGGGTTTTCGGTAACGGAGGGAGTCCCTGCGGCTTCGACATGGTGGAACTCTGTCACGGGAGAATCTCAGCAACGGTGACCGATCCAAGAGCCTGCCCGGCCAGGATGACGGGCAGGGTCGCATCGGCGGGGTAATCGGTTCGGGTTCGGTATTGGGGGCTCTTCCCGCCTCGCGGTTGGGTGTAGACTTCCACGCAGCGAGCGGGCAGATTCACGATCCAATATTGTGGAATCTTCGCAGTGGCATAAATCGCCATCTTGACCGTATGATCCCGTTCTAGTAAGGAATCTGCCACTTCCACACTAATCTCGGAATCACCTGCCCCAGGATGCCGATGTTTGTACAGCGTGTCTGGCCCTCTTACAATAGCCAAATCTGGGAATAATTCACTCTTGGCATTCTGCAACGTAATCGGCAATTGTGTATTCAACAACCAATCGTCAGGAAGCAATGTATTGAGCCGACGAAATAATCGACCAATAACATAAGCATGTGGAGGGTGAATAGTTTTCCTCGCCACGATGCAGCCACTGAGCAGCTCATAACGATCCTGCTCCGTCAAGATTCCGGCTTCAACCATCTGATGATACTGGTGTACACTCAGACGTAATAGATCACTCGGCGGAGCGATCGGGAGCAACGATTGCTGCGAGGCCATCTCGCGGACGGGCATGGAGCCTCTCCCAACTCGGGGCCGGCGGTGACACCTGTTCTCAATGGCCGATGTATTTGGCGTAGAGCGTTCGGGCACGGTCGGTGTCATCGGTGCCTTTGATGATCGCGCGACCATCGGGGAACACCGTGAACTCATAAGGGTCGCCACCGTCCGTGACGGCGAACTTCAGCAGGAACTTGTTCGCGGTGACGGTGCCCGAGGTTTCCAGTTGCCGGGCCAAGTCTGGGAAACTCAGGGAGGTAGCTCGACGCTGCGTTACCTGCACGGCGTTTCGACCACAGAGGCTGGTGGTTTGCGTACCGTGTTCACCTTCGAGCCACTCGAATTGACGCTGGGCACAGCAGCGGCATTTCCCCTTGCGGCCTTTCAGTGGCGCAATCTTCATCCGCCGAGAGGTGTTGTCCCAGAGGTTGATGAGGAACAGTTCCCGGTTCACGGCTTCGGTCTTCCCCGCGAGGATTTTCAGTGCCTCGGCGGCCTGCATACTGGCAATCAGACTGACGATGGGGCCGAGTACGCCCGCCGTTTCGCAGGTGCCAACTTCCCCCGGCCCCGGTGACTTCTCGAAGACGCATTGCAAGCAGGGCGTTTCACCGGGGAGAATGGTCATCGTCATCCCTTCGGTGCCGACCGCCCCACCGTACACCCAGGGTTTGTTCTGCTTGATAGCAACATCGTTGATGAGATAGCGAATCTCAAAGTTATCCGTGCCATCGAGGATCAAATCCGCGTCTTTGCACAAGTCTTCGATATTCGTGCGGTTAATATCGGCGACGACAGGTTCGACCGTCACGGTCGAATTGATTTGCCGAAGTTTGATCGCGGCAGCTTCGGCCTTGGGCAGGTTCCCGGTCACGTCGGATTCATCGAACAGCACCTGCCGTTGCAAGTTACTGGGTTCCACGAAGTCTCGGTCGATGACGCGGAGGAAGCCAACCCCCGCCCGCACGAGGGTATTGGCCAGCACCGTGCCGAGCGCCCCGACTCCGCAGAGTGTGACGCGGCTGGCCATGATTTTCTGCTGCCCGGCTTTGCCGATTCCTGGCACCCGCATTTGACGGGAGTAGCGTTCGAGTGGGTTTTCTGTACTCATGAGTCTGCGTATCTTGCGTCGGTGGTTTCGGTGCGGGGCGTGAACCCGCGCTCCGATCAGGCAACGCCGTTATCCTTGAGGAAGTCCTGGAGGAATCGGATCTGTTGTTTCGGCCATTTGTCGTGCTTGGCGAAGCCGATGAGGGCTTGCAGGTCTTCCCGCATCCGTTTCAGTTCCGCCCCGGCAAGTCGTTGCAGGTAGGTAGCGATGTACTCCATCGCTTCCTCGGCGGCGGCGGGGTTCAGCACCGGCGGGTCGGACCCTTCGAGGAAGACGTAGGCATGTAGCACCGCCAGCAACAACGGATGCACACCGAGTTCCGCCGGGATCAGCGGGAAGACGGCGGCCCCATCCGGGGATTCGGCCTCGCCGGATGGGTTGGGTTCTGGTATCGGTTCAGCCACCGGCCACCGCGGGAACGAGGGCAATGGTGACACCATCGGCGATGGCGGTATCCATTTCATCCAGGAAGCGGATGTCTTCATCATTGACGAAGACGTTGATATAGGGGCGGATTTCCCCTTTATCGAACAGTTTGGCTTCCAGGGCGGGATGCTGCGCAATCAAGTCCGTCAGCGCGGCACGGACGGTCGCCCCCTGAACGGTGACTTGACTATTCCCACCGGCTTGTTCTCGAATCGGCGGTGGAAGATCAACAACAATCGGCATAATATCCTCGCAAATGGTCGTCCCAGTTTGACACTCGGGTGAGAAACGGTTCCTATTCCGTGGCCAACAATTCTTCCCAGGACTGAGCCGTCAGGAGCCGATCCATCAGGCCGTTCAACCGTTCCAGATCCTGAATCGTGTGGAGTTCTTCTACTGTGTGAGCATCCGGGTCGCCCAGGCGTTTGCTGCCGAGTCGGAGTAGGATCTCGTGACCCATGTTGATTTTGCCGCGTTGTTCGCCGTGCTGCACCATCTCGACGAGTTCATCGTAGGCTGTGAGTTCGCTCATGATTCCCACTCCTCGAAAGATCGCGGGCAGATGTTGCTTCTTCACACGGAGTCCGGCCAGAATGTGAGTCGTCTTCAAGATTACGGCGGCATCCGCGGTACTGGCTTCACGGGTGAGCCGCAATTCGATCTCTTGGACGATCTCTCGCATCGACTGAGGTAACGGTTGATCCTCCGGCATCTTACACAACATCGTCAGCGGCAAGACACCCAACGACGCATGTAGGTAGCGTTCGACCGACTGCTCCCAGAGTCGGATCACTTCATAACGGAATTCTACTCCGCTACGGGTGGTGCCGTAAGTGTGAACGCCGGTCAACTTCTCGTGATCGGCCTTCGGTCGCATCAGCACCAATGTGGAATGAATGGGCACCTTGTGCTTTTGGTTCAGAATCGCGCTGTAGGTATGCAACCGTGCGGGCAACTCCGAATCCGGGCCGGTTTGAAAATTCAGATCCACGATTGTGTGTATCGGTTTGCCGTAAGCCAGCACCACATCGGTCGCTGCGGTCACGATGGACAAATCGACGTTCAATAGTTGGATCGGCCCCTCCGACGGCAGGCCGAACACTTCACTGAAGTCGCCGGGCCGACCAGCGACGATCGACTTTAGCGTGGCATCGAACGCGAGCGGCATCGGAAACTCATTTCCACTTACACCAACATCGGTTCCGGCTGATGGGCTTCCGCGAACAGTTCATCGAACGCGGTCAGGCTCGGCTTGATGATGGCGGGTTCCCCGACGGCTTCGGCGATGGCATCCTGTGTTTTCAGGCCGTTGCCGGTGATGCAGATGACGATTTCTTCATCACGGGGAATCCGGCCTTGCTCGATGAGTTTCCGGGCGACCGCCAGGGTCACGCCGCCAGCCGTTTCGGCAAAGACCCCCTCGGTGCGGGCGAGCAGCAGCATGTTCTCAACGATTTCGTCATCGTTCACATCTTCAGCCCAACCGCCGGTCTGCTGAATGAGCTTCGCGGAGAAGTAGCCATCCGCCGGGTCGCCAATGGCCAGCGACTTGCAGATGGTGTTCGGTTTCCGAACCGGCTTGTGTCGTTCGCGGCCAGATTTGACACAGTCGGCGATGGGGTTGCAACCGCTCGCCTGGGCACCGTACATCTTGGTTGTGACCGGCCCCTCGACGAGTCCCACAGCCACGAGTTCCTCGAACGCCTTGTGAATCTTGCCGATGAGGCTGCCCCCGGCCATCGGGCAAACGACGTGCTGGGGGAATCGCCAGCCCAGATCCTCGGCAATCTCGAAGCCGAAGGATTTGGACCCTTCTCCATAAAATGGCCGCAGATTGACGTTCACGAAGCCGAAATTGTATTTCAGAGCAATCTGGGAACAGAGGCGGTTGACCTCGTCATAGGTGCCGGTCACGCCGATGAGGCGGGCACCGTAGACGCTGGTGCCGAGAATCTTGGCGCGTTCCAGGTCCGCGGGCACGAGGATGAAGGTATCCAACCCGGCCTGGGCGGCATTGGCGGCAACGCTATTGGCGAGGTTGCCGGTACTCGCACAGCCGACCGTGGTGAAGCCGAACTCGCGGGCCTTGGACAGTGCGACCGAAACGACCCGATCCTTGAAGGACAGCGACGGGAAGTTGACGGCATCATTCTTGATCCAGAGCTTTTCGACACCGATAGCCTCGGCGAGCCGATCCGCGCGAATGAGCGGGGTGCCCCCGACTTGTGGGCCGACCGTGGGTTCCCCGTCAATGGGGAGCAGTTCCCGGTAGCGCCACATCGTCTTCGGGCGGCGTTCGATCTTCTCGCGGCTGACGTGCGGGCGGATGGCCTCGTAATCGTAGACCACTTCCAGCGGGCCGAAGTCCTCGGTGCAGAAGTTGATGGGTTGCTTGGGGTACAGCTTGCCGCAGCTTTTACATTTCAGACCGAGAACAAACTCAGGCACAGTGGCACACACCCTTTCCGGTGAAGATAGCCGTACAGGCACGCGAAAGCCCGCTGGGTATCGGCAAAGGTCAGGGTGAGTATGGTTTCCAGATGGCGCGATCCCGGTAGTTCGGGATGCGTGGTGAGATAAGAAAACGGCGAATGGTTCGGATGGGGCCGTGTCATTCGCACGGTATCTTATCTGCCCCGACAGTGCGGATGAGAAGGAATCCCATCTGCGGTCGTCGGGCAGGAGTTAGCACCAGCACTCGCCGCCCAGATCGTGCGATCCGGGAAGTGAGCCGGTTGCTGTGGCGTCATTGGGCCCGCACCCTCAGCCACTCTGGATAAGATACTCACCAGTATTTCGTTTCCGAATCCGCACAGGGCGAGTTCGGTTAAGAGCAGCATAGGCGTTCTCCCGCCTCGCGGCAACGGCGAGTCGGGAAAATTTGTGATGCGGGCGTTCGTTCCGCTAACGTACCGGGTCGATGTTGGCGGTTTGGGCGGATTGCCAGGCGGTGACGGTGCCGATCGGGAGCCAGTAGTCCGCTTCCACAACCAGAAATGGTGCCTGGGCCGCTAACTGGCTCACCGCGTCCGTGATCTCGTATTCTCCACGCGGTGAGAGCGGGAGTGTCAGATCAAAAACCGATTTTGGGAACAGATACGCTCCGATGTTCGCCAACTGCGGCGCGGGCAGTCCTTGCGGCTTCTCCACGAGCCGTTCCAGTGTGCCGTCCGCTTGCCGAAAGACGATCCCAAACGCGGCGGGGTCGTCGACCGGATGCGCCAGAATCCCCATCGACACGGATGATAACCGTGCCAAATCGCGTCGCCCCATCAAATCGTCGCCGTTGAGTACCATTACGCGATCGGACTGGATCACGTCGCGGCAGGCCATGAGAGCATCGCCCGTGCCGCGCGGTTCCGTCTGACGAACGGTAACCCATTGCCGCACATGTGGTTGCGTGGCAAGATAGGCCTCGATCTGTTCCGCGAGATAGTTGACGACCACCACGAGTCGATCGACGGGCGGCAGCGCGCCGATGATCCAATCGAGAATCGGTCGACCTTGCACGTCGAGCAGCGGTTTCGGGATCGTTTCGGTAAATGGCCGTAATCGGGTTCCCTTCCCAGCGGCCAAGATAATCGCGTCCATGCTTCAGTCCCTCACACAATGACGAATCCACACAATTCACGAAAAGCGGTAAACCCGGTGAACCTGTGTGGTCGATCTTACCCGCGTCCACTCGCACGCACGGCAGGAGTCGACGGGCGAGTGGAACGGGTGTCGGCCAGTTCACGCCACAGGGACGCGGGCTGGCCGACACATTTTCTCTCGCTTCGCGGTGTCCACACCGATCGGACCCACGAAAACCGTATCCCCCACGGATGGTGATTGCAATGCGTTGTGCCATAACCCTGTCCGCTGTTCTCGGACTGTTCGCTACCGGGCTGGGGTGCCACCATGTCGCCGGGAAGTGCGACTGCACCTACGATCCCGCGTCGTTCACGCTCCCCACGCCCAATCAACCGTATGCCCAGATCGGCAGCCCGATGAGCGGCAAACCGGCCACGGATGCGGCAGCCCCCGTTCAGCAGAAGATGCCGCCAGCCCGCGAACTGCCGAACGGCCAGTAACCAACAGGCTCCCCGCTTCGCCCACGGAACCCTGCGTGGCTCACGGATTCTTACGCACCCGGTGGCGAACCTCCTTCACGGATGGACCCGTCGAAACGGATGCCGTGCCAGACTCGGCCGCGGATTGTGCCATCTGCAGGCGGCACTCGGCTTCCGCGGCCAGTTCGAGAAACCGTTGCTGGCTCCGCATCTGTGGCTCTCCCTCGGCCGGTTGCACACGGGTGTACGAACCATCCGCGCCCAGCAGCCGTGCCTTGACGTTATCACGGAGCGAGATGGCCAGAATTTCGTCGATCAACCGCGATTTCAAATCCGGCTGTTCGACTGGGAACACCACTTCGACTCGCCGTAACAAGTTCCGATCCATCCAGTCCGCGGAACCGACGTAAACTTCGGGATGGCCGGAGTTGGCGAAGTAAAAGATACGGCTATGTTCGAGAAAACGATCCACAATCGACACGACCCGAATATTCTCGCTGACACCCGGAATTCCTGGCCGCAACGCACAAACTCCCCGGCAAATCAGCTCAATCGTCACTCCTGCCTGACTCGCCGCGTACAACGCCTGAACGATACGCGGTTCGAGCAACCCGTACAGCTTGGCGATGATGTGCCCTTTCCCGCCGTTTTTCTGAATCGCGGTTTCCCGCTCGATCTTTTCCAGCATGAACGGCAACAACCGCGATGGGGCCACGACCAGTTTCCGCCACTGCGGCAGTTCGGCGTACCCCGTCAGATAGTTGAACAACAATGTCACATCGTCCGCGATTTCCGGATTGGCTGTGAATAGGCCCAGGTCCGTGTAGATGCGGGCGGTTTGCGGGTTGTAGTTCCCCGTGCCCAGGTGGACGTAGCGTCGGAGCATCCCATCTTCGTCCCGCCGCACCACCAGGGCCACTTTGCAATGCGTCTTCAAGCCGATGAAGCCGTACACGACGTGGACACCGGCTTTTTCCAGTTCCTTCGCCCAGAGGATGTTCCGTTCCTCGTCGAGTCGGGCTTTCAGTTCAATCAAAGCCGTCACTTGTTTGCCGTTGTCCGCGGCTCGTTGCAGCGCTCGGACGATGGGGCTATCCGAACTGGTGCGGTAGAGGGTCTGCTTGATGGCCAGCACGCGATCGTCTGACGCGGCGTTTTCAATGAAGTCGACAACAGGCTTGAACGATTCGTAGGGGTGATGCACCAATACATCCCGCGCCCGGATGGCCGCCCACATGTTCGGAGCTTGGACGAATTCCCGCATAGCCACCGGCACGAACGCCGGGTCACGCAATTCATTGAAGCCGGGCAGCCCATGCACCTGAAACAGGCCCGTCAGATCGAGTAATGCCGGGCAGCGGGTCACATCCGCCGAGGTCAAGTCCAGGGCCGCCGTCAGGAACTGCTCCAGGTCCGGCGGGGCATCGGATTCGATTTCGAGCCGCACCGCGACCCCACGCCGCCGCTGTTTGACGTTCTCTTCGATGGCACGCAACAAGTCATCGACATCTTCATCGAGCTCGAACTCACTGTCCCGCGTGACGCGGAAGCAGACCGATTCGACAATTACCATCCCCGGAAAGAGTTCGCCGATGTGCGTGCGAATCGCGGTTTCCAACGGCGAAAAGATCACACGCGGCGTGCTGGTTCCGCCCTCCGTCGCGGTCACAGGCAATTCCATCAGGCGGGGCAGCACGCTCGGCACCTGCACCACCGCGTACAACGGGTCCGGGTCGCCGGGGCGTCGCAGGACAACTGCCAAATTCAAGGATTTGTTCAACAGATGCGGGAACGGATGCCCAGGGTCAATCGCCAAGGGTGTGAGGACGGGGAAAATCTGATTGCGGAAGACCGACTCCAGATAAGGTCGATCCGAATCGGTGATCTGGCGGCGACGGCGAATGACAATACCGTATTCCGCGAGTTTCGGCAAAATATCGTCGATCAAACAGCGATATTGTTGGCTGACCTGATCCTGTACCATCTCGCTGATGCGTGCCAGTTGGTCGGCTGGCATCATTCGATCGCCGCCGGAACCGCGTGTGATCCCGGCTTCGACTTTCTGTTGCAGCGTGCCCACCCGGACCATGAAGAATTCGTCCAGGTTGCTGCTGAAGATCGCCAGGAATTTGACGCGATCCAACAGCGGAACCGTGGGGTCGAGGGCTTCTTCGAGAACCCGCTTGTTGAAGGCGAGCCAACTGAGTTCACGGTTGATGTACAGCGAGGGATCGTCCAGCGGGATCGTCGGAATCGTTCCGGCTGTGGGTGTGTCCATCGCGTTTCCAGGCTCCAGAAACAAGGTTGGCAGGCGCAGACACTATACCCGCTCGCGGGGCGATGGGGACAGTGATGATTGCATGAAGAAAGCCTGCCCGAAATACGGACAGGCTTGCGAGTTCCCACAGAACACAGTTCGTTATTTCACGATCAACTTCGAGGCGAGCGCGCGGGGTGTCGGCTGGCGGAGTCCCCAGACGATCCCGAATTGGCTCAGCACTTTGAGGATGATGTAGCTCATGTCGATTTCCCACCATTTGAACCCTTGCCGGGCGGCGGAGGGGTAGTGGTGGTGGTTGTTGTGCCAGCCTTCGCCCATTGTGGCAATGGCCACCAGGAAGTTATTCCGGCTACGATCCGTGGTTTCAAACCGTCGGAAGCCGATCAGGTGGCAGACCGAATTCACGCAGAAGGTGGCGTGATAGAGCAACACGGTGCCGAGTAAGAAGCCCCAGAAGAAGCCACTCAGGCCGCCGACCGCGTAGCAGAACGCCGCCGTCAGCACGCCGGGCAGCCAGTCGTATTTGTCCAGCCACCACAATTCCGGGTACTTGTGCCAGTCCCGCATCGTTTCCCGATCCGCGTCTTTCAGTTCATCGGACAGAATCCAGCCGATGTGAGAATACCAGATCGAGCGGACAATCGGTGAATGGGGGTCGCCTTCGAGGTCCGAGAATTTATGGTGCGCCCGGTGATGGCCCGCCCACCACATCGGCCCCCGTTGCACGGCCATCGCACCGAACCAAGCCAGGCAGAATTGGAACCAGCGGCTCGTTTGGTAGGCTCGGTGCGCGAAATAGCGGTGGAATCCCGCGGTCAGGCCAAAGCCGCGGATAATGTAGATGGTGAGGAACAGCGTTAAATCCAGCCACGAAGGCGGGAAGAAGAACACGACCCCCAGCGCGGCCACATGCATCAGGCCGAACATCACTCGGGGGAAGTAGTTCAGCGCTCGGCGGAACAGTCCCCTTTTGGCAGGGCGTTCCGCAGGTGTGACCGCCATCGTGGTGTCGGTGTGCAATGCGGAATCCACTACGGTTACAGAAGCGACGCTCGGTGGCGTGCTGGCTGAGGAGTTCGGCTCGGTGTTGGGTAGAGTTGTCGATGCAAGAATGGTTCAGACTCCCGTGACATCGACCGCCTCGGCGCGGTCGGGTTCCAATATTCGCCACATGATACACCAACAACAATAGGAAGCAATCCCCTCCTTGGCTCGCCTGGAATCGAAAATTTCGTTCAAGTTTGTGTGATGGCCGGTCACGCTTTGAGAATTGGGCGGAGTGGGATAAATTGAACTTCTGTCGCTTTCCGAGGTTCCGTCATGCAGCAGTTTCAGGGTGTCGAACAACTTTCCGTGAGTCGGGAGCAGGCCGTGGCTCACCTGACCGATGCGGGGTGGCTGGCTCACAGTCTTCCGGGGGCCACCGTGCGAGAAGCCACCCCGCATCGCGCCATCTGGCGGGTCCGTCCGCAACTCGCGTTCGCTGCGGGGGAACTCGAAACGACAGCCGAAGTCGTGGCCCGCACGGCCGATACGGTGAATTATCGTCTCGTCAGCCAGGGAGTCGGGAGCGGCAGCGTCCTCTTGGCGGAACTGCGATTCTCCACAACGGAATCTGGAACAACCACCGTTCACTGGTCCGCGGAACTGGCCGAGTTGAAGGGACTGTTGAAACTGGTGCCAGCGGGGTTGATACAATCCGCCGCTCAGAAAGTCATGGCCGAAATCTGGGCTGGTATCCATCAGAAACTGACCACTCCCGACGCGGGATAAGCGGACAGTCTTGCTGAACAACCGGGGATGGTCCTGCTGAACAACCGGGGACTTTCGTCCCCGGTTCGGTGTGTCAGTTCGTGATCCCCTTGGTAATACCGAGGAACACATCTTCGAGGTCGATTTCTTCCTCGTTGAAGCTCCGCAGGCGGAACCCTTCTTGCAGGAGACGTTCTGGGATGAATCCGCCATCGTCCACGCCATCGCGGAGGGTCGCCCGGACTCGTGTTCCCTCGGCTTCCAAGCCCACCGATTCGATTTCCGAGAATGATGACAGCTTTTTGGCGGCCCGCTCGTTCTGATCGGCCCCGACGGAGATGAGGTACACCCGTTTCTGACGGACTTGGCGAATGGCTTCATCCGTGGTGCCGTTGAATAGCAGCTTGCCGCGTTCGATAATACCGATCTTGTTACAAATGTCGGCCAGTTCCGGCAGGATATGCGATGACACCATGATTGTCTTGTTCATACTGCGTAACTCTTTGATGAGTTCACGCATTTCGATTCGGGCTCGCGGATCGAGGCCGGATGCGGGTTCATCGAGGAGCAGCACTTGTGGGTCATGCAGTAGCACCCGTGCCAGCCCGAGCCGCTGTGTCATCCCCCGAGACAGGCTCGTCACGAGGGCATCACGTTTGTATCCGAGGTCAACCAGTTCCAATACCTGATCGACTTTTTTCCGCCGTTCCGGTCCCTTGATTCGATAAGCCGCCGCGAAGAATTCGAGGTACTCCGTCACTTTCATGTCATCGTAAACGCCGAAGAAGTCCGGCATGTAACCGATACTCCGGCGAATTTCCTTCGATCCCGTGTAGATCGAATATCCACAGACGCTGGCCTCGCCCCAGGACGGGTTCAACAGCGTTGCCAGAATCCGCATCGTGGTGGTCTTCCCCGCGCCGTTCGGGCCGATGAAGCCGAACACGTCGCCCTTTTCCAGCTTGAGCGTCAACCGTTCCAGTGCGTACAGGTCGCCGTATTTCTTGGTCAGATCGCGTGTTTCGATCATGGTCGTGTCTCGTCGAAAGAATCGGCCAACGGTGTCGGAACGTGTCTCAGTTTGGAATCGGATCCCCAATCGGCTGCTGCGCGATCGGCAGGAACATCCGTATGTAGGTTTCCTGACGCAGCACACCCGCTAGGGGTGCCCGCGATTGGTCCGGGGATCGCTCGGATCGCCACAAGGTCGTGGGAGAAGGTGAGTCCGCAGCGGTCAGAAGGGATTCCGCCGCTCCGCGAACAGGCCCGACTCGGGCGAGAATCATGGCCTGATCGCGGAAGGCCGGGTCGAACCGCCAGGATTGATCCAGTTGCCGGAAGGACGCATTTTGCAGCGTGCGCGTCCCCGGTGGCAGCGCTTTTTCGTGGAACAGCATCCCCCACAGCGACAGTTGCCGATGGCTCCCCAGCATCTCCGTGGGGCCAGAACCTGGAACGGCCTCACCGATGCCGGTGAGGGCCGCTTGCGTGCGGAGCCATTCCGCGTGAATCGTGGATGGATCCAGAATCGGAGTCACCGGGACACCCGGCACGAGGGGATCCAGTTTGTACACCGCACCCGCGTAGACGATCTGGGCATCACGCAGCGTGCCGAAAGGCAACCGGGACACGATTCGCCCAGCCAAGGCATTGGGGTCGCCCGGTGGATGGTACAGCCGAGATTCCACCAGCGGAGCCGTGCGGGACAGCGTGGCGGACCAATCGGCTTGAAACGCCTTCGTGGACCAAACGGGAATCGGTACGCCCATCAGGCCATCCGCGAACTGCTGATCCGGGAGATTCGTGTGATAGGTGTATCCCCGGCTCACGATGTTACCGCCACCCGTTCGCCCACCCGCCAGCCAGTCGACATGAACGGAGGGTTGCCGCGAACCGGGAGGCTGCTGGTCCTGCCAGTCGGAACGTGGAGTGACACCAATCGTGTAACTGTCGATGCGAGGGCTGAAGATCGTGAACCAGGTCCGACCATAAACCCGCCCCGAGTCTGGGTCGAGGTCCACGAGATCCACCTTGTTGATCCGTAGTGCGTCCCCCTTGATGGCGTAGGCCGTGAAGTACGCCGCCGTACTGACGGACAGCACGATAAGGGGGAACGTCAACCAGGTGAATTCGAGCCGTCCAATGACTTTCTTCAGGAACAGGTACTCGACCGGCCCAATCAGCAACGTGTAGAAGGCGATGAGCAGAGCCACCCAACCGAACGAGATGACCGGCACTTCCTGAAAGTCATCCACATGGTCTTTCAAAGCCTGGGCAAAGCCATCTTCGGAAGTCGGATTCCCCGTCGAACCGGGGGCGGGGGCGTTGGGGTCCGGGTTCACGGAGGCCCGATCCGCATCGGCTTTGCGGATCAGCCAATCCCAGAAGGAGGCTTTCTGTTCGGTCGGCAAATCGAGGAACGGCGCACGATCCAGGTCGATGGCCACGAGCGTCACCCGGCCCAGGCCATACGCGGTCTGCATCACGAGCGGATATTCGGTCTGATCCGGGTCGTTCACGAGCGGGGCGTGCCGCAGCAGGACACGGGAGGTGTGCCCTTTCTCGCTGAACCGGGCGAGGGGGTATTTTGTTCCCGGCTGGCCACGGAGCGAGGCGGTTTTCTGCAATCCGCCGGGGGCCAACCAGTTGATCGTCAAATCCGCGACGGCCCGACTCGGTTCCTCGGTGACGAACGGCAAGGGAATCAGTTCGCGGAACGCCGGATATTGTGCCACTGTCCGCGCGTTCTCGCCGACAGTGATGAGCAGCTTCCCCCCTCGTCGGACCCATTCGGATAAGGCCGCTCGGCGGGATTCCGCAGCGGGTGCGTGGAACAACTCGGTCAGAAACGCCTGGGGGGCCGACCCCGTGGCCAGGATCACCAGATCCACCGCATCGTAACCGATGGCGCGATCGGGCAGTTGGTGCAACTCCGTCAGCACGGCGGTTTCGACCCGTCCACCGCGGAGAAGGGACCGATTCGTCTCCGGCGCATCGGCACGAGCGTGAGGGTTCGGCAAATCCAACCCCGGCACGCTCGCACCCAAGGTGGCCATGATGTAGGCTGAGCGGTTCCGCCCCCGCAGGTATCGTTGCGTGAACGGCGCGGAAAGCGGGATACCTGCCGCATCCAGTACCGTTACAGTCACGGTGCCGCTGGAGACATCACCCGGACGAACATACGGCGTGTACGGCCAATCGACCGGGGAGAGGGTCATACCGGGCTGATGGGCGGAAAAATCCCCCAATGGCACGGTCAGGGTCGTGCGGAGATCGTCATCATCCGTGGTTTCGACACGGAGTTGCGCGGAACCCGAAACCGGCTCTTGCAAGGTGAGCTTGAGCGCGATCGGTGCCCAGCACTGGCTCTTGAAGAGAGTTACCGGCTGGTTGGGATGGCTCGGCTCAGGGGTGAACGGCCCCGGCGGCAGACCGATTTCCGCGGACTGGATGACGACTTTCGGCGACTGAGCCGACACGCCCCCCACGGTGCATATCACCCCAGCGAAAACGAGCCACCAATCGAATCGAACACGCCGCATGAAAGACTCACGGAGACGGCTTAGGGTTTATATTCGCGCAAGCAGACGCAGGGAGTCTGGGCACAACCGGGGCAGCCGGTCCCATACTTCCGGGCGATGGCCTCGTCCAGATCGACCCCCGAGCAGTTCGCCAATGTCACCAACCAAGCGAGGACATCCGCGAATTCCAGCGTCTGTTCTTCTGGGCTTCCCCCCCGCAGCGCGGCGGAAAGTTCCCCCACTTCTTCCATGAACCACATGAACGTCCCTTCGACTCCCCGGCGGCTGTCCTTCTCGCCGTAGAGGTCGCGGATACGTTGCTGCAACTGGCCCAGAGTCATCGACATGGGATACCCGGTTGGGAAGACGACGCTGTGATTGTAGCGTCTGCGCACAACCTCGGCCAATGCTCTCCCCGTTCCTGGGGCACGGTGGCACGGCATCTTTTCCCAAGGGTTATTGTTGGAACCGGGCCTCCAGCTTTTGCGCGGCATCGTCACGTCCCAACTGACGCAGTGCGGCAACCAAGGCGGATTGGGCTTCGGCTTGAGTCACGTCGATCTGAATGGCTTCGCGGGCGAACCGCTCGGCCTCGGCGGGTTTGCCAGCAGCGAGAGCCGTTTTCGCCAGGAGAACCCGGCCCGCGAGTTCATCGGGGTTCGCGGCGATGATCTCTTTCAACACGGAGATGAGTTTATCCGTGTCGTCGGTCTGCTTGTAGATGCGGGCGAGCTGTTCGAGCCAATCCGATTCCAACGGTGCGACACGGCGGCCCTGTTCCAGTACCTTGGCGGCGTTGGTGTAATCTTTCGCATCGGTGTAATAGCGAGCCAGGGCCAGGAGCAACTTGGGGTCTGCGGGGTGGGCATCCCAGGCGGCTTGCAACACCTTGGCGGCGGCGGCTTTCTGACCATCGCGGCTCAGGAGGCGGGCTTGCACTACGGACGCGATCGGGTGATTGGGTTGCTGCGTCAGGGCTTTTTCCGCCCATTGGCGTGCCTCGGTGAATTTGTTCCGTCGATAGAGTTGATCCGCGAGTCGGGCCATCAAATCCACGTCATCGGGGTTCTGTTTCTGAGCGGCTTCCAGTTCGGCGAAGGTGAGTTGCTTCTCGGCGGGTGGCTTCGGTTGCGAGCGGCGGTAGGGCTTCATGATCGTTTCCAGGTAGGCCCGATACCCCTTCTCGAACGCCGGTTGTTCCACGCCGACCGCTGTTCGCAGAGCCTCGGCTGTGTCCAATCCCTGACCGTAGGCGTTCAGCAGTTTGCCGATGCAGGCTTCGCCATAAGTTTGAACGAGATACTCAACGTACAACTGACTCTGACAATAGGCGAGCGTCCATTCCTCCGGCGACTTGGGACGGACGAACCCGAGCATGACCGTATCCAGGTTGAACAGCGTCTGATTCTCCATCCGTTCACGCAGCGTGACGGACCAGTCTCGGGGTCGGCTCATGTTCTCGTTGCGGACGGCGAGCCCTTCCGTAAGCCAGTGTGGGCAGAGGAAATCGGTTTGCGCGAGGTTGAAGACGTGCGTCAACTCGTGGCGAATCACGCGGCCCCAGTTGAACGGCTTGCGAATCCCCTTGGCATGCGGCGAGGCCATGGCGATCACGCGCCCCGTGCAGGCACCGATGGTGTGCAAGTCCGGCAAACCGACCGTGCGGCCGGAAAACATCTCATGGGTACTGAAGACTTCTATCAGAATCCGGCCCGATGGCTCGAACTGAAACTGCCTTTTCAGTTCCGCATGGCTTTCTTCGAGGTAGTCGGCCACGAACGCGGCGAGCAGTTTATCCGTCTTCGGATTGAACCGGAGTTCATAGTGTGGGGTGGTGATCGTTTCGTAATCATCCAGATGACGCAAGACCTTGAGCGAATTGGCCACGCGGACATGGAACGGGTCGCTGGCGAAGGCTTGCGTCAGGAGTTCTCGGCCTTCTTTTTCCTTGCCCAGACGCAGGTAGAGCATCCCGAGTCCGGTACGCGGCCCGGCCAGTTGGGGACGCAGTTCCGCGGCTTTGAGGTAGAAGGTTTCCGCTTCGGCGTAGCGTTTGTGTTCTTCGAGGCATTCCGCCAACTCGTAGAAGAAGATTCCGGGCTTTTTGTCGAACGTCGAGACATTCTGAATGATCGCATCGGATTCAGTCTTTTTGTTCATTAGTCGATCCATCGCCGCGAGACGGCCAAGGGTGGCGGCATCACGCGGGTTCACTTGCTGGGCGGTGCGGAGGTGCTTGACGGCGGCGGGCCATTGGTTCGCGCTGCGTTCCACATCCGCCATGAGGCGCAATGCGGCCGGGTGCTGCGGATTGTGCCGGAGTGCTTGTTCCGCGAGTTGCTCGGCTTCCGCGATGTCGAATTTTGCGAGGGCCGCTCGACCTTTCCCGACCAGCGGTTCGACCGCTTTGGGGTTGATTTTGAGAGCGTTGTCGTAAGCCTGGATGGCACCGGGGCGGTTGTACTTTTCCAGCAGCATATCGCCGGCCATCTGCTCAGCGGGCCAGTAATCCGGGTTGTTCTTCAGGGCATCGGCCAGCACTTCGTTGAGGATGAAGCGGAATTGTCGGGGCAGCTTGTGCCAGCGGGCGTTCTCGGCTCCGCAAGCGGCCACGATGACCAGTTCTTCCGCATCGGTGATGTCGTTATCGGCATTGCTACGAGCGGTGTAGTAGCGGACGACCCAGCGGAACGCCTGATCGGCTTCATCCAGTAGACCGCGTTCCCGAAAGAGGCGAGCCTGGGTGTAGCGGGCGCGGAGTTGGTCTTCTTTCTGGGCGAGGGCCGCCGCGACCTCTTTTTCGGCTTCGTCCCAGCGGCCCAGTGCGTAGAGCCGGTCGGCACGCTCGGCCAGTAAGTCGGGATGATCGGGGGCGTTTTTGACGGCGAGATTCAGTGTCGTGAGCGATTTTTCGTACTCGCCGATTTCCTGGTAACAGCGACTCACTCCGATGGCCGCTTGTGGGGCGAATTCGGGGTGAGCTTGGGCCACGGCGGCAAAGCCGGAGCGGGCTTCGTCGTAGTTCCCGTGGAGTAATCGTTTTTGCGGTTCCGCCAGGGGGTTTTCCGCGGCGAACCCGGATACCGCAACGACCAGAATGAGTAAGCAACTACCCAGCCGAGTACGCATGAGAGAACCTTCGGCAACCAGGAGAACGGCACCCGTTCACCGTACCGGGTTCTCGGGATCAACGCAACTCATCGGTGGGTCGGAAGTCCCGCTTCGCCGATTCACACAGAGGGTTTGCGGAACCGGTTTGTCTCTTACACGGCCTTTCTCTCACGCGGCTTTGAGTTCGTTTTCCAGATACCAGCCGACGGTTTTGCGTAAGCCTTCTTCAAAGCTCACGGTCGGATCGTACCCCAGATCCCGGCGCGTCCGGCTAATGTCGGCGAGGGAATAGCGCACATCCCCGGCACGGGTGGGACCGTGTGTCGCGGTCAGGTGCGTATCCAGGATGGTGTTGAGGGCATTCACCAGATCCAGCACGGTGATGCTGCGGCCCGTGCCGATGTTGTAGACATTGCCGGAGACGATCTCCGCCGGGGCATCGGCGGCTTTCCGCAGAGCCTGGACCGCGTTGGTGACGTAGGTGAAATCCCGTGATTGCAGGCCGTCGCCGTGAACACAGGGTGCCTGCCCCGCGGCCATCAGGGCCGTGAAGATGGCGATCACGCCGCTGTAGGGGCTATCCGCTCGCTGGCGGGGACCAAAAATGTTGAAGAATCGCACCCGCACGGTTTCCAGACCATACGTTGCCGCGAACGCTTGCATATAGTATTCGCCTGCTAGTTTGGCTGCCGCATACGGAGAGAGCGCCGTGGGAAGCAGGTCTTCGGTTTGCCCGGCGGCGCTGCTCGCACCACCGTAGGCACTGGAACTGGCCGCGTACACAACCCGGCGGGCTCCCAGTTTCCGGGCCGCATCCAGAACATGGAGCGTCCCAGTTGCACAGGCGGCATGGCTGATGAGCGGCGTTTCCACGCTGCGGGCCACGGAAGCCAACGCCCCCAGGTGATAGACCACACGCACACCCCGCATCGCCTCGCAGACCGCCTCCGCGTTGGTCAGATCGGCTTCGACGATCTCCGGTTGTGTCGGCAAATGGGCAAAATTGCTCCGTAATCCCGTGCTGAAATCATCCAGCACACGCACCCGGTGCCCCGTGCGGATCAATTCTGTGACGAGGTGGGAGCCAATGAACCCCGCGCCACCTGTCACCAAATGCAGATCATCCATGACGAATCTCCTTTCGGGGTAGTTTCCGGTTTCCCGTTTCTCTTTTCAAGCGGAAGCCGATCGGCTTGTGAACACGTTACAGCGTGGATTAGCGGTTGGGCTTGATTCCGCCAATTTGAGATGCGAACCTACCTTTCCCAAACCACCCTGCGGCAAGGAGCGCCGCCGTGCCTGTGACCGAACATCTGACGGATTGCACCCTTTCCGCATCGGACCTGCAACCCTGCGCGGGACTGCGTCGCCCTGAGGATCCCGTGGGAGAAGATTGGATCGCCGAAACGGCTTCCGTTCGACTCTCCGCGCCGGGGCCGTTTCCCGCGGGTTGGTATCACGTCCGACTCGCCATTCGCTCCGCGGGTCGGTTCACCGTCCGCAAGCGGTGCGATCTGGTCTTTGACCCCGCCGATCAGAACCCGCGACCGCCGGGCCGGGAGACGTTTTCCTGGAATCGGAATTTTGACGAACAGTTCATGATTCGTCTCACACGCCCGGCCAGCGGCTTGCGAATCGACCTCCAACAGGCCGAAGGGCGATTTTCCGTCGAAACCTTTGCGTTTCGTGCGGTCCCTCCGGCAGAGGCGTTCCGCTGTGCCATGCGGGAGAAACTCCGACTCATCCGGGCGTACCAATGCGTTGGGCCGGTCCTTTGGAATGGGAGTAAACTGCTGCTCACGGGCCGCTTTCGGCAGTTCCGCGCGAAGGTCTTAAAGGGGCTTGTGGACTCACGGCAAATGCGTCTCGGCCAGGGGCGCGGCGACGAAATTGATGCAGCCTGGTGGCGGCGTCATGCCTTGACGAAGGATGAAGCCGACCGCGTCGCCGTGGCTTGTGAAGCCATGATCGACCCACCGCCGATTGCTGTGGTCATCCCGACGGATGGTTCCCGCCTGGATCAGGTGCGACTGGCTGCGCATTCCGTGCGTCGGCAAATTTACCCGCATTGGGAACTGCTCCTCGCCGCGTCCGGCCCGGCGGGATTGCAACCGCACCTCAACGGCATGATCGGTCCCGATCCGCGGATGCGCATGGTGCGGGTGCCGACACTGATGGGCTTGTCTTCAGCCATCGGGAAAGTCCTGGGGGAAACCGAATGTCAGCGGGTGCTGGTGCTGCCACCGGGAATCGAACTCACGGAACACGCCCTGTTCCATTTGGCCAGTGCGGCCCAAAATCGCCCGGCACAAGAAGTCATCATCGGTCGGGTGTACGATGCCTGGAATGAAAATGCAGAGGAAAAATCCGTTCGGGCTCAGAATCAAACAGACAAGCAACGCGCATCCCAAACAGGCAAGGATGCATCGGATCGCGGGAAATCCGACCGCCCCCGTGCTGGCAAAGCCGCGGCCGAGGCGGGGTTGAACACGCGTGAAGTGCTGGAGATTCCCTCACATCTGTATTTGACAACCGCGTCACAACTGGCCTCGTCCTTGCCGCGCCGATTGTCGATCCGCAAGATCGGAAAATGGACGGAATCCTTTGCCCCACAACCGCTACCAACCATCACGCCGGTGGAATCCACGGAGGCACGGGAAGCGGTATTGGCCCATCCGATCGACGATTGCCCCCTGATCGACCGCGCCCGCGTGGGACGAAAACCCGTCGAGCAACGCACGCCCTTGTTCCTCTCGACCGATTTGAAAGGGATCACGGGTTACGATCACCTGGCCTATGCCATCCTGAAGGGGTTGCCCTCGTCCGGCGCGGAGTTGCGATTCCATCAGGTCAGCCAGATTCGGCATGAGCTTCTTCCTTCGGAACTGCTGATCCCGCATGGCGGCTGGCACCCGGACTGCAAGCAACTGATTCTGTCACCGCCGTTCCTGGTGAACCGATTCACGCCGAATCGCAACTCGGCCATTCTGACTATGTGGGAATCGGACCATCTGGAACCGGCGTGGGTCCGCTTGTTGAATGATGCCGGGCTGGTGATTGTGCCGAGTCGGTGGGCTGTCGACTGTTTCCGGGCCAGTGGTGTCACCGTCCCGCTGGAAGTCGCTCCGCTGGGGTACGACCCGCTGATGTTCCATCCCGCGCCCGCGACCCATAAGCCACACGACCTCTGTATCTTCGGCACGGCGGGTGCGCTCGGTGCGGGTGGACTGCGCAAGAACGCGCAACTCATTATCGACCTGTTCCGTCAAACATTCCCAACAGAAACCGATGTGCGGTTGCGAGTCAAGATTACGCCGAGTTCCCCCTCAGTCGAAACCGAGGATGACCCACGCATTGAAGTCATCCGAGCCGTGTTGCCGCACGGCGATCTGGTCGAATGGTATCGCTCGCTGACCGCCTATGTGAACGCCAGCGCCGGGGAAGGATTTGGCCTGCATCTCATCGAAACGATGGCCTGTGGTCGGCCACTGATTTCACCGATGTATAGTGGATTAACAGAATTCTTTGATGCATCGGTGGGTTACCCGGTCGATTACACACTCACGCCGGTGAATAACCACATTTACACCGGGAACTGGGCCGAACCGCACGCGGATTCGCTCATGGCTAACATGCGGCGGGTCTATACTGACCGCGCCGAAGCCGACCGTTACGGTGCCCGTGCCGCGGCTCGTGCCAAAAAATTCACCTGGAAAGCCGCCGGTCAGACACTCACCGCGGCTCTGCGGAAGCACGGCTTCCTCGATTGATCGCTACCAGAACGACTCCATCATGGAACCGAATCACCTATCAGGGAAATGCATCCTATGCGTATTGGAATTGCGCTCCCCACATTAGCCAGTGGCGATGCCGTGGGTCATGATGTCCTCGGCATGACGCATGTGTTGCGAAAAAAGGGGTATGATGTTGAATTCTTCGCCTGGACGAACGCCACGGAAGAACCCGTACATCTCCTGGACGAAATCCCCAAGATTCTGAAATCTCAAGACGATGTCTTAATCTATCATCATTCGATTGGATGCGAACCTGCCGTGAAGGCCATGGAACGATTGCCGTGCCGTCGCAAAGCGGTGAAGTATCACAATATCACTCCACCCGAATTTTTTGCGAAGACCAACCCCAAAGTGGCGCAAGGCTGTACGGAAGGCTTGCAACAGATTCCCCGACTCGCCAAGGTGGCCAAGGCCGTCTGGGCGGATTCGGCCTACAACGCGCAGGATTTCACCGCGCGGGATTCCACCTTGCGTGTGAGCGAATTGCCGCCGTTCCATCAGGCGGATGAACTATTTGCGATCGAACCCGACTACCGAGCGGTCGCGGGGCTGGACGATTGGAACACGAACATCTTGCTGGTTGGCCGCGTGGTTCCCAATAAAGATGTGCTGCTCGCGGTGCGGGCATTCGCGGAATACCGCCGCAAATACAACCCGCGTGCCCGCTTCGTGGTCGCAGGTGGATGGCCGTTGCCGGATCATGCCAATGAAGTTTTGAAGCTAATTCGCACACTCGGTCAGGAAGGACATGCGATCGTCACGGGTGGGGTATCTGTGGCGCAATTGAAGGCGTTATATCTCACAGCTGATGTGCTGCTCGTGACAAGCAAACATGAAGGCTTCTGTGTCCCGCTGGTCGAAGCGATGGGATTGCGATTGCCGGTGGTCGCGGTGCCGAATGCAGCGGTGCCGTTCACGGCGGGAGAGGCCGCCCGCTACGCCGACCCGGACCCGGTCATGATCGCGGCGGAAGTCGATGCCGTCCTGACCGACCCTGTCGCTCGGGAAGCACAAATCCTGGCAGGTTGGACTCGCTATGAGACGCAGTTCACGAACGCCAGCATCGAGCGGCGATTCGAGAAACTCTTCGAGGAACTGCTAGCCGATTGAGACGGCTTAGTCGTTGAGATCGGATTCTGTATACAGCGTGAATCCCTGGGCTTGCAAGGTATGCACGGCGTTCTCAAAATCATCCACATGGAGCGCCAATGCGGTACACCCCATTGGCCCAACCCCAATCAGTAAGGGGTAGGTATAATGAATGTCGATTTCACCGCTTAATAATGCTTTGGTGATCGACAGTAAGGGTTGATCATTGTCGGGGAGCCGCACAACAAGTAAGTCACTCTCCGTGAAGGGGAGCCGAGCTTGTTTCAGCAGTTCATAGCCGCGTTCGTAGTCCGAGGGGACGATGCGGATGATGGCACAATCCGCCGTTTCAATCACGGTGAGCGACACCACCCGCACGCTGGAAGTCTCAAACCGCCGCACGAGTTCCAGCATCGCTCCCATGCGGTTCGCCAGGAAGACATTGAATTGACGCACACTGGGCCAGTCTCGACCACGGGCCGTCGCAAGGTCGATTCCGCTCATCCCGCCAGTATCTTCCGTTTCATCGCCGAAACTCATGATTCATTCCCGAAGTGAAGTAATCGCCAGAGTTTACCGCACTCCGGGAATTTGTGCAATCCAGAGTGGCACCCCTCCCCATCCTCGGATACAGTCCACCCATTCTGCCCGGTGTCCCGCCTGGGTGTAGAGATGCCGTGACAGATGAACGATTTCCGAAATGGGGTCTTCCATGCACACCTGTATTTCACTGATTGCCGGGCTCTGTATGATGCCACTGGCGGATACGGCATCTCCTGCCGTTGTAACGCATGAATTCATCTATGAAACGGCACCGACACCGGAATGCCATGCGACGACGATTGCGGAAACCCGAGACGGGGAGTTGATCGCGGCGTGGTTCGGCGGCACAAAGGAAAGGAACAAGGATGTCGGTATCTGGGTGGCCCACAAACGCGCCGGGAAATGGACCAAGCCGGTCGAAGTCGCCAACGGCATCCAGGCGGATGGCAACCGGCATCCGTGTTGGAACCCGGTGCTGTTTCAGCCGCAATCCGGGCCGTTGATGCTGTTCTACAAGGTCGGCCCCAGCCCGAGTACATGGTGGGGCGAACTCCGCACTAGCCAGGATCACGGCCAGACTTGGTCCGCCGCGACTCGCCTACCCAAAGGGATTTTGGGGCCAATCAAGAACAAGCCGATCCCGTTGCCGGATGGTGCGATCCTGCTGCCGACCAGTTCGGAACACGCGGGCTGGCGAGTCCACTTTGAGCGCACCAACGACCTCGGCAAGACATACACCGCCACGGAACCGATCAATGATGGCAAATCCATCTCCGCAATTCAGCCCAGCATCCTGACCCGGAAAGATGGCAGCCTACTTGCCCTCGGACGCAGTCGACAAAAGAAACTCTGGCAAGCCGAGTCCCGCGATGGCGGCAAGACCTGGGGAGAAATGACACTGACCGATCTGCCCAATCCGAACTCCGGCACCGATGCCGTCACCCTGAAAGATGGTCGGCAACTGCTGGTGTACAACCATACGACTCGCGGTCGCACCCCGTTGAACGTGGCCGTCTCCACCGATGATGGCCAGACTTGGAAATCCGCCGCCGTGCTGGAAACCGAACCGGGAGAATACTCCTACCCCGCCGTGATCCAGACCCGCGACGGGCAGGTTCACATCACCTACACCTGGAAACGCAAGCGGGTCAAGCATGTCGTACTCGACCCGCACAAGTTCGTTCTCACCGATCTTCCCACGACTCCGGGGAAGTAGGATCACTCCGGTAACGGTTTGCCGCGTGTCTCAGGGGCGAAGGCGATGACCACCAACCCCACGACATACGCCCCCGCCGCGACGGAGCAGGCCATCGCATAGCTGTCGTCGAAAAACGCCAGCAGGTTCCCGGTCTGTAATGCCCCGATCGCGGCAACGATTCGTCCGAAATTGAACCCAAATCCTTGCCCCGTCGCTCGCACCCGAGTCGGGAACAATTCGGGGAGATACAACGGCAACCAACCGTAGAATGACGCGGACAACGCCGCCGCGAACCAGGCGAAGATGAGGAATTGTGCATCGAAAGAGTCGTTCAATTGGAACAGCCCCAGAAGCGAAGCCATCGACAGCACGCACAACCCCGCGTAAACCGGCCGCCGTCCGATCTTTCCACCGAGCATGGCCCCGACAATACAGCCGACAATCGCGCCGAACGATGTCACGATCTGCGTGTACGGCACCGCGTTCGGCATCGTCCCATTCGTGAGCTTATGCGCCCACGGATACACCCACTGCAACCCGGCCCATGTCCCGAGCAGTGCCGCGCCACTCAACCCCGCTGCTAATAACATGCGACCCATAATATGCTGGCGTTCCCCTGGCCCCGTCATCGCGCGACCAAGGTATCGATAAGCCGGATACATATAGCCGAACGTGATGAGAACCAAACCGTTGAGCGTCGCTGGAATCCGAATCGCCAGCGAAAAATCGACCACCCAAATCGTGATGACACCCACCGCCACGATCGCTCCCCCGAGGACGGCCAGCAGATCCATTCCCGACCAGTGCGAAGTCGCGCCGGACTTCTGCTCTCTTTCCCACTTCTCGGATTCAGGAACGAATAACCGAATAAAGAGCGTCAAAATCGCCGGTGTCGCACCGATCAACATCAAGAGTCGCCAGTTGTCATGCGATGGGTCCGCGAATTTCGCCACGAACCCCGCCGGAAGCCCCAGTGAGCCTAGCACATCCGGGAGTTCCGCCTTGTACTCATTCAACAGGATGGCCACGCAGCCGATGACGAGGTAGCCGAGGTTGCCGAACGCACCGATCAACCCGGCCAGGAATGGCCGAGATGCCCCGGACCACAACTCCATGACCAGTGCGACACCCAACGCCCACTCCCCGCCCATCCCGAGCGCCCCGGCAAAGCGTAACCCCGCCAAATGCCACGGTTGCTCCGAGAAGGCGCACAAACCGCTGCACCCCGCGTAGAGCATCACGCTGAGCGTCATCGCCCGCACCCGGCCAATCTTGTCACCGAGCCAGCCGAAGAGGACACCTCCGGTGGCCGCACCCACGAGGAAGCCCGCCGTAATCACGCCGTACCACAGCCCCACCGTGCCTTCATCGACCCCGGCCCCGAACAGATCGCGGAGTGCGGGGCGAGCCACCAAGGGGAAAAGACCCATTTCCAGGCCGTCGAACATCCAGCCGAGTAGTGCGGCGGTAAGGGCCAGCCAGCGACCGCGCGTCGCATGAGCGGAGATGTCGCCCATAAAGTTAGTTCCTGGGTTTCGGCCCGTGTTTCGGACCTAGGGTCTTGCGTTTTGCTGCCAGATGGCCGATGCTACTCATTTGTCACCCCGAATGTTAGATTCCAAGGTTCAACATGAGTGTGTACCGACTTCCCGGGCTTGTGGGTTTGTTCTCATTATTCGTGGTATCGACCGGCACGCTATTCGGTCAGGGGTTCCCTCCCGCGGAAGCGGCTCGCCGGATGACCGTAGCAGAAGGTTTCACCGTAACCGCCGTGGCCGCCGAACCGCTGATTCGCCAGCCGCTCAGCATGAGTTTTGATGATCGCGGCCGCTTGTGGGTGTTACAGTATCTGCAATACCCTAACCCCGCTGGGCTGAAGGCGTTGAAGCAAGATCAATACCTCCGCACCGTCTGGGACAAGGTGCCCGAACCTCCGCCGCACGGGACGAAAGGGCTCGACCGCATCACCATCCTGTCGGGCCGCGATGCGAACGGTGTTTTCACGCAGGCCAAAGATTTCCTCACGGGGTTGAATCTCGCCTCCGGTTTCTGCATCGGGCGAGGCGGGGTGTACGTTGTGCAACCGCCCTACCTGCTGTTTTACGCCGACAAGAACGCAGATGATGTCCCCGATGGCGACCCCGAAGTTCTGCTCTCCGGCTTCGGCTTCGATGACACGCACTCCGTGGCCAACTCGCTGCAATGGGGGCCGGATGGCTGGCTCTACGGCGCGGCGGGCAGCACCAGCACTTGCCGGATCAGGAACCCCGCCAAACCCGATGCGCCCATCGTCGAGTTTCAACAGGGAATCTGGCGGTTCCACCCGACCCGGAAAGAATTTGAACTGTTCTCGGAAGGTGGCGGCAATACGTTCGGGCTCGACTTCGACAAAAATGGGCAAGTCATTGCCGGAACGAACTACGGCAACGTCGCCATGCTGCATCAGGTGCAAGGGGGCTATTACATCAAGGGATTCAGCAAGCACGGCCCGCTACACAACCCATACACGTTCGGCTACTTCGATCATGTCCCGTACAAGCATTTCAAAGGGGGCCACGTCACCTGTGGTGGAGTCGTCTATCAAGCGGATGCGTTCCCGCCCGAGTACCGGGATCAGTACATCGCCGGGAACCTGCTCGCGAATGCGATCTACTGGCACAAAATGGACCGCAAAGGTTCCACCTTCACGGCCCAACACGGCGGCGATCTCGCCCTGGCCAACGATACCTGGTTCCGCCCGATTGACCTGATCCTTGGCCCGGATGGCAACATCTACATGGCCGACTGGACCGACCGCCGAGCCGCGCACCTCGACCCGGTCGACAACTGGGACAAAACCAATGGCCGGGTCTTCAAAATCGAATACCAGGGCACGAAACCGACACCGGAATTCGACCTCCGCCAGCGTTCCTCCGCGGAACTGGTGGCGTTGTTGAAGCACCCGAACAAATGGTGGCGTAACGAAGCCCGACGACTGCTGAACGAAAAAGCCGATGCCGCCGTGGTCCCCGTGTTACGCAAGCAGATTCAGAAAGAATCGGGGTTGCTGGCGCTCGAATCCCTGTGGACGCTCTACCAAGTTGGCGGCTGGGATGAATCCTTTGCCCGGAACGTGGCCCTTTCCCATCCGAACGAATATGTCCGAGCCTGGGCGGTGCGACTCCTCGGAGACACGGCCACGGCGATCGAAACTCCCACCACGAAACTGCTGGTGTCCCTGGCCGCATCGGACCCCAGCCCAGCCGTCCGTTCGCAACTCGCCAGCACCGCCAAACGTCTCCCAGCCGCTCAAGGACTCCCCATCGCGGGCACCCTCCTGACCCGCTCCGAGGATGCCCAGGATCCGTTCCTGCCCTTGTTGATCTGGTGGGCATTTGAGGATAAAGTGGGTGAACATCCCCAAGCCGTCGTCTCCGAACTGACCAAACGCGCGGCCCATTGGGAATCCGTACTGGGTCGGCAAATTCTGGAGCGGGTCGCTCGCCGGTTCGTCGCGGACGATGTCCCACGCTGGCCCGAAACCATTTCTCTGCTGGTGCAAGCGGATGCGGCTGCCGAAGTGACGGCCCTGCTAGCCGGTGTGGAACTCGCTCTACAAGGGCGAACGAAGACAACCCCGCCTGAGTCCTTTTTGGCCACCCTGCGGAACGTGCGGAAACAATACCCACAAGTCGATGTGTCCCGCATCCTGGTCCGACTCGGCGATCCCGCCGAACGAGCGGCCCTGGTTCAGACCGTCACGGATGCCAAGCTCCCGAATGGCAAACGTCTCACCGCGTTGAAACTGCTGTCCGAAGTGCGGGCACCCGAGCTTCCGGGACTGCTTCCGGGGGTGCTGACGGCCGCGCAATCGGATGCGTTGCGGATTGGGACATTGGATGCGTTGTCGGGAATCGACGATCCCGCCCTCGCGGGTCAAGTGCTGCGTCTTTATCCGAGTTGGTCCGCGTCCGTGAAACGGCGGGCGATCACGTTCCTGACCTCCCGCCCCACTTGGGCACTGGCTCTTTTTCAAGCTGTGGATGCCGGGACGTTCCCCAAAACGGAACTGACCATCGAACAGGTCCGCCCGGCGGTGGCGCTGGGGAATGCCCCGGTCACGAAACTGATTGAAAAGCACTGGGGCAAAGTGGGGCCAGCCACGGCGGGTGAGAAACAGGCCCGCATCGCCTACTTGAACCTCATCATGAACCGTCAAGGACTTGGCGACATCACGAAGGGGAAGGCGCTCTTCACGAAGCATTGCGCGGCTTGCCATCAACTGTTCAACGAAGGCGGGAAAGTTGGCCCCGATCTCACCACCGCGGATCGCAAGAACCGTGGCTACTTACTCGCCCAAATTGTCGATCCTTCTGGGTACATCCGCCCGGAATTCGTGTCCTACAAAATCGACACCGTCGATGGTCGGACCCTGACCGGGCTGGCTTCCGAAACCGGGGAATCGGTGACGCTGGTGAATGTGGTCAACAATGTCGCACAGAAAACGGTTGTCCCCAAAGGCGATATTGATGCGATGCTCCCGTCCTCGGTGTCGCTCATGCCGGAGAAGTTGCTCGATGGCATCACCAATGATGAAGTCCGCGACCTGTTCGCGTACCTGATGTCGAACCCCGCCGCGGCACCGGCCCCGGCGACCCCCACCTCGACCAAGCCCCGCGGCGTGAAAGCGTCCACACCCCAGAAACTGCGGGTCGCGTTGGTGTCCGGGTCGCTGGAGTACAAATCCGATGAGACACTCGCCCAGTTCCAAAAGTTTCTGGAGGCGAAATACCCGATCGCGTGCGTCCGAATCTTCCGGGAAAATGACGAGAACCTCCCCGGATTGGAAAAACTGGAATCGTGTGATCTTGCGATCTTCTACACACGCCGACTGAAAATCGACGGCCCACAACTGGAACGGGTGAAGAAGTATGTGGCTTCCGGCAAGCCGATCATCGGCTTACGCACGGCTTCGCACGGGTTTCAGAACTGGCTGGACATGGATCGGCTCGCCTTCGGCGGCGACTACAAGGGACACTTTGCGAACAACCTGACCTGTCAGGTGCAACTTGTCGCCCAGAAATCGGGACATCCCATCCTGGCGGGAATCCAGCCGTTTGACTCCAAAGGGAGCTTGTACAAGAACCCATCGCTGGCCAAAGATGTGGAAGTGCTACTGACGGGTCGCATCCTCGATCATCAGGAACCCATCGCCTGGGTGCGTACCCGCAAGATCGGCGACCAATCGCAGCGGGTCTTTTACACGTCCCTGGGCCACCCGAGCGATTTCGAGAACGAACAGTTCCGGCAGTTGCTTGTCCAAGCCATCTACTGGACGGCGAATGTCCCACAACCGCGCTAGTGTGGGTGTCTCACGTCCATCGTGGAGGAAGGGGACACCCCCTCGAATGGGTTCCGTCCCATTCCTTGCGGTGTCCCCTTTGGCTCGGGCCGTCCTCGTTCAACGGGGCAGGGCGGAGCCGAAGAAACGGAGCCAGTTCCCGTAGAAAATACCGTCGATGTCCTCGCTGGAGTAACCGCGTTTGGCGAGGATGTCTTCGAGTTTGTGGACATCCGTAATGGTCTTGAGGTCACGGGGGGTCTGTTCGGTGCCGAAGCCGCCGTCCAGATCCGTACCGAGGGCGCAATGCCGGGTGTTGCCCGCCATCTGGCAGATGTGGTCCATGTGATCCGCCGCCGCATCGATACCGACCACATCAGGCTGCGTCACGGTGCGAATCCAGTCTGGGTACATCATCCAGGCATCGAACGCGGTGCCGATGACCGCGTCTCGTTGAATCAGAATCCGAATCTGTTCATCGGTCAGTTGGCGATCTCCGGGGACCAACGCCCGACAATTGTGATGGCTGGCCAGCATCGGCCCTTCGTACACATCCATGGCGTTGAAGAATGATTGATCGGAAAGATGTGTGACATCAAGAATCATGCCGATCTTCATGAATTCTTTCAGCAACTGTACGCCCATCTCGGTGAGGGGGCCATCCGTTGCGGTGCCGTAGGCGTAGTGGCTGCGGCCGTAGTGTGCCGGGCCGACGGCCCGTAGGCCATCCGCGAACCAATCGGCGGCCTGTTCCGGCGAGACGATCGGGTCTGCCCCTTCCATGCTCAGGATGATGCCGATGGGGGTCGTGTCGGGTTCCTTCAACCAAGTTTGCCAGTGGGCGGTTAGCTCCCGCTGCGTGGTGATGAATCGGAGGTGCCCCTGTTTTTCCAGGAGCCGATAATACCGCAATTGCCCCTGACCCTGGGCATAGGCGACCTGCTGGGTGACCCAGTCCAGATCGACCCGTTTGACCCCGCCGCGTTTGGGGATGTCCGGCCCGCTGCGGGCGAGGACCGTGGCCACACAGATCGGCACTCGACAGCGTTTGAGTTCCGGGAAGGTCACGGTGGCTTTGCCGCGAGCCTTGCCATCCGTCATGCCGACTTCGCCGCGATTGAGTTCCTCGACGGACAGGAACAGATCCCGGTTGAAGCCCAGCGCGTTGTAGGCCAAATCCAAATGGGAGTCGATCATTGGCCGCATGATGGCCTCGGAGCGGGAGTAGGGGAGAGGGTGTAATCTCAACTGTAGCGAACGGTCCAGCGCGCGGCGAGGGGCCGACACACTGAACCGGGGACGACAGTCCCCGGTTCATGTTCCCCCATTCCCAATCCGACCCACTCACCCGGTTCGTGTATGAGAGGGGTGTGTGGACCGCCATCCCACGCCGATCGTGCGTGGGGCCGTTCGTCAAACGGATGCGGTTTCTTCCACGGTCGCTGTCAAATCCGTATGCGTGTGATCAATCCGAATCCTGCCTGATTGGATCTGTGGGTTATCCTCATTGGCTAGCCACGGGTTCCAGCTCATCGCCTGACCGTGGACCTGACAGAAGTGCAAATACATCCCCATGTAGGTCGACATCTGAGCAATCAATCGGGGTGACTTGCGGGTGGCTTGATAGAGGCTGTTGAAGAAGAACTTGCGTGCGGCTGGCCCGTTGCCCCAGTAGTGCCGGAACAGACGATAGAGCGTTTTGAGGTTGTTCACTTTCGGACTTTCCGGCTGGAAGGTCACATTGTGGAACCGGGACAGATTGCCGAGCAACCGGGCTCCGAACGCTTCGGGGGAGTACAACCGCTGGTACAGCCGTTGTTGTCCCGCTTTGAGTTCCTCACGGGTCATGTTCATGGGGTGGAAGTTTGTTCCGCCGGCGGTGCCGACGTAGTGCGCGGAACCCTTGCCATCCGGCGTGAGGTTCAAGAGTCGGCCCGCGGCCTTCAACCGTTTGTACAACGGTGTCTTGGGCACAGCCAGCAACACACTCAGCATCACAATCGGAATTTGCGCGGCTTGCAGGAACTCGTACTGTTCGTCAAAAATGTCGAGATCATCGCTATCGAACCCGACGATCATCCCGGCCGAGATGAAGAGGTTATTCGACTGGATTTTGTGAATCGCCTCAACGAGGTCAATCCGTTCGTTCTGCATCTTCTTCGTTTCGGCCAGGCTCGATTTCCGGGGAGACTCGACACCGATGAAGACCGAAGAAAAGTTCGCTTCCTTCATCAACCGCAGCAGTTCATCGTCACGGGACATGTCGATGCTGGCCTGGGTGTAGAAGGCGAGCGGGTGGCGTTGTTTACTGTTCCAGGCAATAATCTCCCGTAGCAGTTCCTTCGCATAAGCCCGGTTGCCGACAAAGTTATCATCCGCGAAGAAGACCTGGGCCACGCCGCGGCGGTGCCAGTTCTTCACTTCTTGCAGCACTTGTGCAGTCGGTTTGAACCGCATTTTCCGGCCATACATCACGATGATGTCGCAGAACTCGCAAGTGAATGGGCAGCCACGGGTACACTGGACGATGCCTTGGGCATATGTCTTCGTCAGGGCGTTGAGCCGAGGAGCCGGGGAGTCCGGCATATGAATTTTTTCGTGTTCGACGTAATGATCGGCGTGCTGCCCGGCTTGGTAATCTTTCAGGAATTGCGGCCAGATATACTCGCCTTCCCCCTCGAACAGCACGTCGCAGTGTTGTCGACACTCTTCGGGAACGAGATTCGCCATCGGGCCGCCAATCACCACGAGTTTCCCGCGTCGGCGGAACTCGTCGGCAATCTCCATCGCTCGTTTCATCTGAATGATGTAACCCGTGATCCCCACGATGTCGGCATCGGTGTCGAAGTTCACCACTTCGCCAGCGTTCTCGTCACAGAGATCGACCGGAAATTGGGGTGGGGTGAGTGCGGCCAGGGTCAGTAGGCCCAACGGTGGGAACACAGCATCGTAATGGGTCAGATCCATGAAATGTTCCATCCCCCAATACGAGGGCGGGAACGTCGGTTGCACAAGGTAAATGTGGGGCTGGTCGATGCGGCGGCGTGAGGACAGATGACCCGAAACCATTTTTACTCCGTTCGGTGATCGTCAAAGAGTTCCGATTCTGGGCGTGCCGCGCTGCCAGGGAGAACCACCGGATTCCTGAGAGTATCAGCTGACATCGGCTGGTAAAGTCTAGCCCTCACCGGGATCATCTGGAAGTATCGAAAATAAGGAAATGGTCTAAATTGCGAATGTTTTAATTTGTAGCGACTGGGCATGGGGTGAAGCCTGGGCGATTCCGGGATTCCGTGTGACGTGCGGTTGCAGTTCGAGAAGCCCGCTACCAGAATAGAGGAGAAGTGTGTACAATTTCAGTTCGACCGTGGATTCCTCTCATCTTCAGGGCCGTTGCTGATGGAACCTGCAGTGCCTCTCGCGCCGGAACCGCCGGAAGTTCTCGACGAACTGTACCACTTGTTCCGCGATTACTTCGACAAGGCCGAAAAGAAACGCCGTTGGTCGATTCGGGAGGATGTGCCCTGGGATCAGTGCAACCGTTCCCTGAACCCGGCGATTGCGGATGTCGTCGAGACGTTCTGCTCGGTCGAACTGTACTTGCCGGACTACCTCAGCAAATTGATTCCCCAGGTGCGTCAGAACCGCGGTCGGGCGTGGATGCTCGCCAACTGGGGGTATGAAGAATGCAAGCACTCCATGGTGCTGGAAGATTGGCTGCTCCGTTCGGGTGCCCGAACCGAGGAGCAGGTTTCCGACATGCATGCCGAAGTGTACGAGCATGAATGGAACCTGCCCTACGGCAACGCCCGTGGGATGCTTGTGTATACGACGTTCCAGGAACTCGCCACCAAAGTCCACTATGCCCGACTCCGGGAGGCGGTGCGACGGGAAGGCGGTGATGCCGCCTTGGAACGTGTCCTCCAATTGGTGGCCGTCGACGAGGCGGCCCATGCGGACTTCTTCCGGCGATTGCTCGAAGTGTATCTCCGCTACGACCGGGAAGGCACACTCGAACAGATTCGGAAAGTGACCAACACGTTCCGCATGCCCGCCGTGTACTCCCTGGCCGGTTCGATGCACCGTGTCTCGGAAATCAATCGGTTGGATGTTTTCAACGAGAATCTCTTCATCGAAACGACCTATAACCCGATCTTGGCGAAGCTCGGAGTGTCCCGGAAAGAACTCCGCCAGAAACATTTCAAGGAAACGCTGGTGCCACTCGCCGGGCCAAACGCCCGACCATAAGTGCCCACGAATCGTGCTATGAATACTTCTCGTCGTGTCGTGATCACGGGGTTAGGATTGGCGACCCCGATTGGCATGGGAACGGAATCCGTGTGGGAAGCCACCTGCGCCGGTCGGACGGGGGCGGCCCGCATTCGTTCTTACGATCCCAGCCCGTTCCCCGTGCAGTTCGGCGGCGAAATCCCCGATTTCGATGCCAAGCTCTATGTGGACAAAAAAGCCCGCAAGTCGCTCAAGCACATGTCCCGGACGGTGCAACTCGGCGTGGCTGCGGCCCGACTTGCCCTCGACCACGCCGGGCTTGATGCGGGGGCGGGCAACCCCGACCGTTTCGGTGTCGTTTACGGAACAGGCACCATCCCCGGCGACTTGCTGGAAATTGCGCCATCCGCCGCGGCCGGATTCGACCCCAGCACTGGGCGAGTCGACATGTCTCGGTGGGGCACGGTCAGCCTGCAACTCATGCCGCCGATGTGGTTGTTGTTCCACGTCCCGAACATGGCCGCTTGCCATGTGGCGATTCTTCATGATGCCCGTGGTCCGAACAATACGATTACCCAATCCAGCCTTGCCAGTTTGCTAGCGATCGGCGAAGCCGTGCGGATCATTCGTCGCGGTACCACCGATGTGATGCTTGCGGGCGGAGCCGATACCCGGATCGACATCCTGAGTATGGTGCGCTGCCCACTGTTCATTCCGATGTCCCATCGGAATGATAACCCGGAACAGGCGATGCGACCGTTCGACTTGCACCGCAGCGGACAGGTTCTCGGCGAAGGCGCTGGCACGCTGGTACTGGAGGAACTGGAACATGCTCGCGCGCGGGGAGCCCGCATTCTGGCGGAAATCGTCGGCTTCACAGCCGGTGTCGATCGCGGTTGCCAGGGGGAACCGTTGGCCCGCATCATTCGACGGACATTGACTCAAGCGGGCATCTCCTCGGCGGAACTGGACCATGTCAATACGCTGGCTCCGGGAACCACCACGACGGATGCCTGGGAAGCACGGGCACTCCAGGCGGCCATTCCCGATGTCCCTGCCGTGTCGTACAAGCCGAATTTGACCCATCTCGGAGCCGCGGCCGATGCGGTGGAACTCGGAGTCAGTTTGTTGGCTCTGCACCACGGCACCCGACCCGGAACGCGCAACTACACCCACCCCGACCCGGATTGCCTGGTCACGGTTGCCACGGAAACCGCACCCGTCCAGGGGCAATACGCCCTGAAACTCGGCGGCACCGAACGCGGCCAGTGCGCGGCCCTGATTGTTCGGAAGTGGGATTGACTCTCGCCGAAACCCGTCACGGATTTCCATTATGTCGCGTCGCGTCGTCATTACCGGAATGGGCGTTGTGTCCCCATTGGGTGACTCCCCGGACACGCTGTTTCGCCATCTGATCGCTGGGAAAAGCGGGGTCAATGGGATCACGCATTTCGATGCCCAGTCGCTGCCGACCCGGTTTGCGGCGGAAGTGCGCGATTTTGACCTGGGCCGATACCTCCCCGATCCGAGCCTCTGGAGAGATGCCGGGTTGGCTTCCCAGTTCGCGGCGGCCGCAAGCCGGTTGGCCCTGAGCGATGCCGGGTTACTCGATGATGAACAGGTCGACCGTGAACGATTCGGCATTTACCTCGGCACCGGCGAAGGCACCCAACAGTTCGATGCGCTGATGGGTTCCACCGGGGTCGGATATTTGCCCGCAGTGCGTTCCTTTGATACCCGGAAGTACGCCGATCATGCCTTCCAATTTTATTTTCCAGGCCGGGAATACGAACAGGAACTGCACACCCCTACCGCTCACCTGGCTGATACGTTTCGACTCGCAGGACCGAATTACAGCTGCTTGACCGCCTGTGCCGCCGGTGCCCAGGCGATAGCGGAAGCGGTCGATTTGATCCGCTGCGGTGACGCGGACCTGATGTTGACGGGCGGTGCGCACAGCATGATTCACCCGCTCGGTGTCACCGGCTTCAATCTCCTGACAGCACTCTCGACTCGGAATGACCACCCGCAGAAAGCCAGCCGCCCGTTCGACCGGGACCGCGATGGATTCGTCCTCGGAGAAGGGAGCGGGATGGTGATTCTCGAAGAACTGGACCACGCCCGCAACCGGGGGGCAACGATTTTGGGAGAAGTCACCGGCTGCGGGGTGACGTGCGATGCGTTCCGGGTCACGGATAGTCACCCGGAAGGACGCGGAGCCGCGGCGTGTATGCGAGACGCTCTGCAAAATGCCCGACTCAACCCCTCAGACATCGGTTATATCAACGCCCACGGCACCAGCACGCGGGTCAACGATTCTTCCGAAACCCTCGCCATCAAGACCGTGTTCGGCGAAGCGGCTTACCGCGTCCTGATTTCCAGCACGAAAAGTATGCTCGGCCATCTGATCGGAGCGGCGGGGGCGGTGGAACTCATCATCTGTGTCGAAGCGATCCGCCGGGGCCAGATCCCTCCAACGATCAACTACGAAACGCCGGACCCGGTTTGCGATTTGGATTACGTCCCCAACACGCCGCGTTCCGCGCAGTTCGATCATGCGCTGTCCAATAGCTTTGGCTTCGGCGGCCAGAATGTCTCGCTGATTGTTAGCCGTTTCTGAGCGGCCAACAGGCCAGGAAATGGGGACAGCCCAACTGGGTGGGACACAAACAACCGGGGGGAACACGACCGGGGGGAACACAACCGGGGACTGTCGTCCCCGGTTCAGCGGGATCAGCAGATACGACGCAACCGGGGGGAACACAACCGGGGACTGTCGTCTCCGGTTCAGCAGGATCAGATCATGCCTTCATCACTGAAGACGCGATCGCAGTCATCCGCTCCGGTACGGCAACACAGTTCCCGGAAGCGGTCAGCGTAATCATCCGTGCTGTGGTGCAGGTGCTCGCCTTCCGAAATCAACGGCATCGCCTTGCGTCGCCGGACACCGAATCGTTTCAGAATTTGACGGAAGGGCCGAACATCGGCCGCGTAGACGTACAGTAACTTATGCTCGTCAAATTGCACTTCCACGGGGCCAGCGGCGCTCAAGACCGCGACACCCGTACAGCCGTCGTTGACAAGCAAGTCTTCAAAGTCGCAAAAGTGACTGGCCACAACTGGCGCATCAATTTCGTTACGGCGGAACTCCACTTGTTGTTCCGACCCGGCCCCGTGGCTGCTTTCCAGCACGACATGGACCATCTCACCGAGAGGCTCCAGTAATGCCAGGAAGACATCAAATAACCGCTCCGCGGACACGGACGCGGATAACATCCCCAATCGGAGCCGGGCGCGTTGATCCCGGTAGACATCCAGGCGATAACCCTGCCGAGGCAGGATCGCCAGATTCGGAGATGGTCGAATCGCATCAGTCAGGGTGAACCGGCCATAGCGGTTGACCTGCAAATGCGTGCTCAGTAAGTCTGCATGCACGAAATTACCCCCTCGGTTGGTGGAACTCGGTTCCGTGTGAGGGAAAACCTGCCAGGGTGCGGTACGATCAAGGTTGCGCGTCAGCATATCCTGGCCGTTTCAAACCATACCCGCAGATCGACACGCGGGACGGCCATACATGGGCATTCTACGCACGACCTGCTCGGGGAATCGCCCGTTTTGCCGGGTTCTGCCACGTTCGCACTTTGTGCCCGTAACAACGAATGCTACGATTATTCCGACGGGCGACGCGGGTGCGGATTCTGCGGGCGGGGTGTATCCCCATTGGGGCAATCTCCCTGAATTACCGATCAGCCACCAGACGATAAGGAACCCAATCGGCCCGATTCCACTCACATCCAGAGGTGTGTTCTCGTGTCACTTCGACTGATCGCGCTCACGGGTTGTGTGTGGAGTGTGGCCATTGCAACACTGCTGGCCGCGGATCGACCAGGAACCATCATTATTCGTCCGGGCGGGTCATCGGCTGGTGGAGTCGCACCTGCCCCGGATCGCCCAGGCTTTATTGTCATTCGCCCACAAACTCCAGGCCAAACCAGCCCACCGCGTGAGACGTTCCTGCAAGAGCAACCCGCCGCGCCCACACCGCAACCGGCCACGGCACCCGCGACGACTTCGCAACCGGTGCAGACCGCACCAGCGGCACAACCCGCGCAAGCAACACCCGAAGAAGGCCGAGTCGTTCTCGAAACCTGGGATACTGCCTCCATTCGCGGACAGAAGATCGGCTATTTCCATGTCATTGTGCGAGAATACGAACGCGACGGGAAAAAATACCTTTACGCCACCAAGACCCAACGGCTCACCATCGCCCGGTTCGGCGAACGAGTCCAACTCTGGGCCGAAGATGCGACCCTGGAACTCCCCGATGGCACCGTTCTGACCACACGGATGCGACAAGGACTCGGACGCGATCAAAAGCTCGCGCTCACGGGTGAAGTCCACGGCGACAAATTGCGAGTGAAGATCGAAGGTGCCGCCGGTGGTGAACAGGAGGTTCCCTGGCCCACGGGAGTCGTCGGCATTGCACGGGAAGCGACTCTCATTCCCGATCGCAAGCCGAAAATGGGTGAGAAACTCGATTACCTCTACTATGAGGGTCGATTGAACCGCGTGGTGAAGATCCTCGTCACGACTCACGGGGAAGAAGAAATCACTCTGGCTCCGCATGAGAAACCCCGCAAAGTGCTGCGGATCGAGCAGGGAATGGAGCCAATCGGCAACTTCCGCCTGCCACCTTCGACCTTGTATTGTGACCCCATCAGCTACCAGCCTCTGAAATCGGAAACCGATGTGCCGATGCTTGGTGGCCGACTCACGGTCGTACGCACCACAAAAGAAATTGCCCTACGCCCTATCGGCGATGTGCCGGACATGTTCAACGTGCAGTCGATCCGTTTGGATCAAGAAGTGCCGCGCATTCACAACTTGGCCGCTGTCGTCTACAAGATCACCAGCAACGGTGAGGTGCCCGCGAACAAACTCTTCCCCACGACCGACCGCCAAAGTGTGAAATCCTCCGATCCATCCGGCAAGTCGATCGAACTCACCATAGCGGCTATGCCCCTGACCGCAGCGGACCCCAACGCCCCTGCTGACCCCGGTAAAGAGTTTCGGGAACCGTCCTTCTTCATCGACTGGGACAACGATACGGTCAAACGCCATGCGGCGGCCGCGGTAGCCGGGTTGCCACGCGATGCGGATACACTCCGCAAAGCCTTGGCCGTGGAATCGTGGGTGCATCGGAACATGCGCGCCATCGAATTCTCGCAAGCGATGGCGACTTGCTCCAACGTGGCTCGCACCCTCTCCGGCGACTGCACCGAGTATGCGATGCTCTCGGTGGGAATTTGTCGAGCGTTGGGCATTCCGGCACGCACCGCGTTGGGGTTGGTCTACGCCCCGGTGCCGGGGAGCAAGCCGTGCCTGGCGTATCATATGTGGTTCGAGGTGTATGTTGACGGTCGCTGGATTCCGATGGATGCCACGCTCGGATACGGCGGCATCGGCCCTGGGCACGTCAAAATCACCGATGCATCCTGGCATGAGGAGCGGTCCTTCGCGCCACTCTTGCCGGTGCTGACGGTGTTGACGGCTTCGCCCAAATTCGAGGTGATCCGCTTCGCCGAACGGAACCGCTAGGATCGGTGGTCACACGCACAGAGTCCTGAAATCGTGTAAGAATGGATTCTGTGCGTCGGTATTGTTTGGTCGGATGCGGTATGATCGGATGAAAATTCCACGAACCTGGGTTTCCCGCGTGCGAATCCCCAAAATGTGCGTTATGATTGGACGAGTGATTTCGTGTCCACCCAATCCCATGAACGGTGCGACTCAACAAAAACATCGCACACACGATGGGAGCCCCGTGATCTGTCCGAGTAGGCTGGGTATGATGTTGCTGATTGGTGAGGGTGCAGGATGAACAACCGGCCCCACTCCCCAGGAGCGGCCAGTGCTGCGTCGCACTCCACCGATTTTCCGATGGCATCGACGGATTTACCGTTGCACTCTCCCTTACCAAACGCCCTTTCTCCCCTTCCAAACGTGCAAGCGATCCTGACGAACCCCAACCTGAATCCCCTCTTCCCTGAGAATGATCGCGGCTGGGGGGATCGTGCCCCTGCCCAGCCATTCGGAACAGAATGGCTGGCCCATGCGGGAAGTGAGCTGCCACCCACGGAATGGCCCACCCTCTCCGCGAAGCCGCGTTCTCCGGCAGATGCCCACGCAATTGCCGCGGCCTTGGGCTGCCCTGATCTGTTCCTGATCGGCGGTGGTGGGGTGCCATTTCTCACAGACTTGACCCGAGAAGCCGCTCGCCTTGGCCGACGTGTTCTGGTGCTAACTCCTCGTTCCGACCTCACGGACCTGCTCCTGGAAAGCCTGATTCCCGGTTCCCCTTATACCATTGGCCGTGCCCTGGCGGATGGTGAAACCCTCGAACAACTCCCCCCAGTCGCGGCCGCCCGCACCGATGCCGCTCTCCGACAAGCGATGGCCGCAGCCGCTCAACAGGAATGCCAATCCGCAATCGCGCAAGCGACAACGCAGCGCCATTCTCTACAAGAACTTCGCCTTCTGCTGGAACAGCTGACGCAAGCATCCGCTTCCCACAATCCTGATCTCCCCGATGCCGACACGCTGACCCGGAATCGGGATTTGATCCCGGAACAGGTTCGTGCAGAGAGTGTGGAGCCCGGCGAGTCCGATTTTGCCCGGACAATTCAACAGGCCCGCACCGAATTGACCCAGGAACTTCAGCGGCTCGATACAGCCATCCAAGACACATCCGCATCATTAGATGAGCAATCGAAAGAGTTAGCCCGCCTGCGCGAAGAAGTCGCTTCGCCCCACACGGGAAGCGGGTTGATGGGTCGGCTCAAGGGGTTGTTCCACAAACCGGACCCCGACACGATCGCCCGACAGGAACAAGCGGTTCAGGAAATCGAAAATACTGTTCAAACCCTTACCGATCAACTTGCCCGTCTGACCGCAGAACGGGTCACGCTGGAGACGCAGCAGCAGACGGCGATTGAACTGTTCGTCGTCGCGGAAATCACCCGTCGCCAGGAAGACATCGACGCAACCCTATTGGCGATGCGCACCGCTGCCGCCAAACACCAAGCGAACATTGCAGCCGTCACCCGACTTCTCACCTCGCTCGACTTCACCCCAACGTACTCGGACGATCCCGCCGAACAAACCGCGTTGCGTGCCTGTGTGGATGCACGCCATGAGGCACTCACGCGGGAACTGGCCCAGCACCAATCACGATTACAAGCCATTTCTCCCGATTGCATGACCATTGCGCCCCCGTCCATCGTGATCGGCTCCGTGCGGTCGTTGTCGGATCCCTTCTTGGACGCGGATACAGAGGATTCGGCTACTCCTCCATTCGATCTGTTGATTGTGACGGATGCGGAACGCTGGAGTGACACGGAATTTGCGGAGGCATCCCGTCTGGCACGCCGTTGGATCATGGTGGGCGACCCAGCCGGCTCGGCCCAACGCGGGAATCGCCCCCTCCGTCCGGGGTTGTTTGCCCGACTGTGGCAGCGACTCTATCGCCGCACCTGGTCGCGTGAAGGCCAACGCCGCGTGGCCCGGTTGGCCGAAGTTACTTTCCACGACACGGTCCATACGGAACCGCTCGCGGATCGCCCCGAAATCGAACTGCGCTTTACTGAATCCACGACGGGCGATCTCACCCTAGCGGCGGTCCTCTTCCCTGCCAGCATTTCTATTGCGGAAGCCAAGACTTTTTTGGCTCAGGAACTGGATGAAATCCGCCTCACGACACTGGGACCGTTGCACTGGGAAGAAGACGCGGAGCAGATCCGCGTCCTCTGGCCGACCGTGTCAGAAGTGCCTGGTTCTACCAAATCGGCCCCGCTCGCTCATGGTGTAATGGAGCAGATTATCGAAACTGACGCGGATGTCCTCACGGCTTCCATCGCATTTGACCGCGCCGCGGGCTGGAACCGCGATTCCGCCTCGGAATGGGTCGAACAGCACACCCGACTCGCACGCTCAGCCCGCACGGCTCTGGCTGATCGGCCGCAGTCCGTGCCTTCATACTCTTCTTGAAACGGTTCCGTAGGCACGGCATGGAAGATGGCACCCCGATTCCCGTGGATTCCGTCGGCTGGCACTTCGACAACACGTTCACCAGTTTGCCGGATGTTCTCTACACCGCTGCGTTGCCCGCTCCGGTACGTCATCCGCAATTGGTCATTCTGAACGCACCCCTGGCCGCATCGTTGGGGTTGCAGCTGCACACACAACCCCCCGAAACTCTCGCGGCCCTGTTTGCGGGGCAGGTACTCCCGCCTGGGGCGAACCCTGTGGCCTGGGCGTATGCCGGTCACCAGTACGGGCATTTCACGATGCTCGGCGATGGTCGCGCGATCCTGCTCGGTGAGCAACGGACTCCATCTGGGCAACTCTTCGATATTCAGCTCAAAGGAGCCGGACCAACGCGGTTCTCCCGCCGGGGTGATGGTCGCGCCGCCCTGGGGCCGATGCTTCGGGAATATCTCATCAGTGAGGCGATGGCCGGGCTGGGCATTCCCACCACCCGTAGCCTAGCCGTGGTCACGACCGGAGAGCCGGTTTACCGGGATACGATTCTCCCCGGAGCGATTTTGACCCGAGTGGCCGCCAGTCATATTCGTGTGGGCACCTTCCAGTACCTCGCGGCACGCGGCGACACCGACCAACTGCGTGCCCTGGCCGATTACACCATCCGGCGACATGATCCTGACGTTCTGACGGCGGAGCATCCGTATCGTGCCTTCTTCCAGGCCGTTGCGGATCGGCAAGCGGCTCTGGTCGCCCGCTGGCAACTCGTGGGCTTTGTGCATGGGGTGATGAACACGGACAACACGGCCATTTCCGGCGAAACGATTGACTACGGCCCGTGCGCCTTCATGAACCGCTACGACCCGGCCACGGTGTTCAGCTCGATCGACTCCATCGGTCGCTACGCTTATGGCAACCAACCCGCGATCATCCATTGGAACCTGGCTCGGTTCGCGGAATCTTTGCTCCCGTTGCTGGACCCGGACCCGGAACGCGCTGTAGCGATCGCTGTGGAAATGTTGAACAACTTCCCCGCAACATTTGAGCGATACTGGTTACAGGGAATGCGGCAAAAGCTCGGACTCCAGACCGAAGAGTCCGACGATGCCGCCCTCGTGCAATCCCTTTTGGACGTGATGGAACAGACCGGCGCGGATTATACGAATACGTTCTTCCATTTGTCGCAGGAGCCGGAGCGACCCGACAACCCATTTCGGGACGCGCGTTTTCCAGACTGGCACGCACGCTGGCAGGCCCGACTCGCCCACGAAGGCACCACCCCCGAAGCGGCACGGGCCGCCATGCGACAAGTCAACCCGGTCGTGATTCCGCGTAATCATCAGGTGGAAGCCGTGTTAGCCGCGGCGGAAACGGGCGATCTGGCCCCGTTGCAGGCGTTGCTAGCCGTGTTGCAATCGCCGTTTGTATGGACGGCCCATCACGCGGCGTACCAATCTCCCCCGGACCATGAGCAAGGCTATCGCACCTTCTGCGGAACCTGACCGTTTTCAAGCCTTGGCCGCGTTCCCGTCCATCGGCGCGGACTGCGTCTGGGTCGGGGTGGCACACGTTGTGGCCGAACGGGTCGCACAGGTGGTGGATTGCACCTGATTCCACGGCATCCGAGCAAGGAGCAGCGCCATCCCGCAAGTATCCGTGAGCCCCGCGAAGATCAACCCCGCACCGACGAAGGCGGCCAATCCGAAGAAGTAAGGGCTCACACTGAGTCCCAGGCCCGTTCCCAAGAGCACGAGCAACCCCGCGACAATGCGGACTTGTCGTTCAAGCGCCATCGCTTTCTTCCCGCGCCGTACGGGCAACCCCGCCGCTTCCCAGGCCGTCGTTCCTCCTTCGACGTTCACCACATGCGTGAATCCGGCCGCCAGAAACCGCTCACACGCCTGACGGCCACGCCCACCCGACTTGCAGATGAAGTAGAGCGGCGCTTCGGACTGGGAACCGCGCTCTGTCAGTAACGCGGTCGGTTGCAGTTCCGTCAGTGGGATATTGCGGGCATAGCTGCTGTGGACTTCCCGATATTCCACGGGTGTTCGCACGTCGATCAGATCAATCTTCTCGCCGCGTTGGCACAGTTCCGCCAAGGCTTGCGGGCGAATCGTTGGGACAGTCATTCTGCGTCTCCAAAAACATGGAATAGTCTAGACTATTACACGTATCAAACAAAAAGCAACCCCCACTCGATCACGTCCTGGTCGATCAGGGGGTGCTGAATCGTTGCCGAATGCAGTCCATGATCTGCTTCAGACACGGTTCCGTGATGGTGTAATAGACGTTGCGTCCTGCGCGTTCGGGGACAAGCAGTCCGCAGCGTTGGAGTAGGCGCAAATGACCGGAGGCGATGTTGCTGGGAATATCGCAGCTATCCGCCAACTCGCCGACAGTGTAGCGTTCTGTCAGCAACATTTCCACGATGCGGAGGCGATGGGGGTGAGCCAGAACCTTCAGGCATTCCGCCGCTTTGGTGAGATGTTGAATATCGGTCAAAGTTATGTTCATCGTCTTCTCCCGTGCGGAGATGACACATCAGAGTGTGCGTAATTGTATCTGCAATTTGATACCCTTCAAGATAATTCTCTATTCATTTTTCCAAGTGTAAGATTATTGCCCCGTCAATCCGGCATCAGTACAGCATATCTTACGGGAGGGGAAGTTCACAGACGGCGTTTCCATCCCGCCCGCTCACGGCGAGCAATCGCAAGGCCGCGGTTCCCCGGTCTCGCACCCGGACGATGACTCGGAAAGCCGCTCCCGGCAATCGTTTCCCGGCTTGAGTATCCAAATCGGCCCGGCGATAGTATTCCGCCGTGGCGGGCAAGATTTTATCCCCAGCCACCGCCACGAGGCGAACCGATGGCCCATATTTGTGTCGAGCCGGGTCAAACGCCCAGCCTTGGGCGACCACGCACGGTTCGGCCAACCCAGATGCGGTTGGGGTCAAGCCGCGTGACATGGCGTAATCCCATCCCGGATGCGGGATGTGCGTGTGTGTGACGGCAAAGTCCACACTAAACGGAAACGACGGCGTGGGGATCGGTTGTCCCGTGGCCAGGGCCGCCCGAACGGCGTGTTCCGCACGCTGATCCGCGCTGGCCGCTGTGCGGTTACGATCCACCATCACCAGGAAGTTGCTTCCGCCGATCGCCAACAGTGCGATCACGGCCAGGCTATCCGCACAGTGGGCACATCCGATACACTCCATGCCCTTCTGAACGAGCATTCCCAGGAGGGCATAGCTGACCAGGAGAAACGGCACGACGAAAATGATCTGATTCAAATGGCTATGAATGCACATGTGATTGATGGCGAGCATGTGCCAGGAGAGCGAAGCGACAAACCCCGCACAGACGGCTGCGGCCAGTCCCAGTGTTTCCGGGGGCCAGCGATGGCGGGTCCAACCGATGATCAGGACCAACGCTCCCAATAGGATGCACACGCTCCCCAAACTGGCGGCACGCGCGGCTTTCCCCCATGTGGAAGGTGTGGCGAGGGCGGGCTGCCAAAAATAGTTCAAAAAACAGCGTGCGGGTTCGCGGTACGGTTCGGGAATCCCCGTTGGATCAGGAGCCAAGAAGGCGTACTGCCGTTCCCGCGAAGGGTCGACGATCCCCGTGCGGTGTGTGGCCCGTTCCTGGATGATCTGTAGTCCATCTTCTCCCTGAATCCATGAGAGCTGCGCGATGTGGATGCCCAAAGCTCCGCCGAAACCGGCACAACCCGCAACGGTGAGCCACAACGCATGCAGCCCCCAGCGGCGGAAACCCGCTCGGGTGCGGACCCCATGAAACGTCACGGCCACGGTTGGCCCGAGAACCACCGTTGTCACATATTCATAGCCGCACAGGCATTTGATCCCCACGAGCAAGGCCACCAGGACGACCCATGCCACAAACGAGCGGCGACGGTTCACGGCCCAGGGGTAAGTGAGCCAAACCAGGACGAACGGCGCGAACAGGGTGAACGTGGTCCAGTACAACGATGCGGCAAACGGCATCAGCGCGATTGTTCCGGCAAGTAGCAAAACAACGGTGTTCCCCCCAGCGGGGCCGAACCGATGGGCGACATCCGTGGCGAAGGCCGCCAGAACCAGGGCCGTCAACAGCGCGAAAACCGCCGCCGCGGCTGTGCCGAACCGATCGGGTTCCGCGCGCAGCATCCGTGCCGTGCCGTTCAGAATGACTCCCTGTAAGCCAAACTGCGAACGATACGGCATGGCCGTGGCCGATTCTTCATTCCAAACCACCAAGGAGTCCAGCGGGCCAGCCTCCGCGGCCAGGCGGTTCAGGACCAGAGCGGAATCGTACCCGATGTAACCGCTACGCCAACTGTCGCACGGCCAGTAACTGCTCTCCGGGATGCAGAACAGATTGGCGGAGAACCCCGCGAACAGCACGGTGGAATAGACCAGCCAACGTGTGAGCCCCGCTGCCATCACCACCTCCCACGCCCTGGCCACGCCTTGGCCACGCTTGGTACGGCGTGCGATCGGTATTAGCACACGGCTAAAACGGTTTCCAGGCGGAAGCCGAGCCGACCACAATGCCAAAGCGACAGTCGAGATGGCAGCGCAACGGGTCAAGTTGGCAGGAATCACCAGGCATCCCGACATTGATGTCTGCGTAAGGCATTCCCTAGCAAAGCCTTACGAAGTTGCTGATTCAAGGGTATGTGAATTGCTTCCCATCGACGGACACACGATC
>JAIXLE010000183.1 GCA_026931725.1 Bacteroidales bacterium | reverse complement strand
TCATAGATCGTCTGGGCTGGTGAGTTGCCCTGACGGAGTGTCGGGTCAATCTGCGATCGGATGGGCATGGCCAATCGGGCCGTTAGCCGAAGGGGTTGGAGTCGGGACCAGTTCTCGATGGCGCGGGCATCCTCTTGGGCGGTGTAGGCGATGAGCCCGCGAATCAGCAGTTTCCAATCCAAAAACGGCGATCGAACCCCGATCCCATCCAAAATTTCCCGGCATTTCTCATCCTGACCGGCTTCATACGCGGTAAAGGCCGCAATAATGGTATCGAATCCCGCATGTAACTCTGTGGGGAGCCAATCTTTTTTCCGAATACGGATGGCGCGATCCGCGTGTGCCGCGGCAATAATAGCTTGGGCCTGCGGGGTATCGGTCGACTCGGGAAAGAGCGATTGCGTCGGGTTTGCTTGCCCGCCGTAGGTTGCCAGCGCCGCGAGTTCGACGGGCCAGTTCGGATCAGTCGAGGGATAAGCCTTGGCGGCTTTCATCACGCGATTGAAGTCAACGGCATTATCGACATCCGCGTAATGGGTTGCCGATTCTCGGTAAACACGGCGAATCAGGGCATCGGCGATCGCACCGCTATTGGTGGCCGGTTGCTTGTGTAGCACCGCCAATGCGTCGTTAAACTTCCATTCCAGTAAAAGTTGCTCGATTTGTTGATCGGGAGGGAGCAAGTTGGGAGATGGTGTCTTTGTGGATGATCGTGCCACGATAACAACTCCCTCTAATGATTTTCCATAACTATATAGGTTATACTCGGGTCGAAAATAGAGAAGCAAACGAGAAAGCTTTTCGCACCCCGTGCGGGCGACTTTGGGGTTTGCATCGCTATAATTGCGAAAAACGGCATCAGAATGTGTTGGAGTGTCTGATTATGTCGACTACAGAACGATTTTCCTTCGCTGTGACGTTTGAACCACACGGAGCCATCACGGTATTAGCCATTCACGGACAGATCGACCCTCTGGCAGCTGCGGAGTTTCAAAAAATCGTGGATGCGGAACTCACGAAAGGTGGGCAGAAATATATCCTGGACCTCACCCACCTTCGTTATATCGGCAGCATCGGTCTGCAAGTGGTTATCGGTTTGGCGAACACGGTACGACAAGAGGGCGGCGTGTATATTGCCAACCCGAATGAGAATGTCCGTTCTGTGCTGGATTTGACCAAGATCACTCAACGGATTCCCGTCTATCCAACTCGGGAAGATGCGCTTGATGCGGCCCGTTCGCGTTGATCCCTTTGGTCAACCCGATTGGTCAACCCGACGGACTATCACTCGATCGTTCCCCCCTTCCGCACCCGTTCTGGTTCTTCGCTCGCACGCCATCATGAATCCAACCCGCGAAGCGTTTCTACTGTCCCCCTACCGACCGCCGACCTCGTACCCGGTGAGTCTCAACCCGGACGAGGCCGCCGCTTGGCTATCGGGGTTTTTCGCCCTCTGGCATCCGGCGATCCTCTGCACGCTGACGCAACCACCCCAGGCGGCCTCATCGTATGACCACGATCAACCGTTGGAAGGGGCCATCTACATCGTCCCCGAAGGGCCGCATCTTTACCAACCGGACGACTGGGCCGAACGCCTCCAAGAAGCGCACGCCCTGTCGACCACCGCGACCGCACGCCGCGAGGAAACGCAACGTCTTTTGCTTCAGATACTTGGGGAGCAGCAACCGGAGAACCCACTCCTGCACATACCCGATGCTGTGGCCACTCTATTCGCGGCGGTTGGGTTCGGGTATTTGCTCGTCGAATCACTCTTTGATGCGATGGACCATGAGCATCTTCTCGATGCAGCCGGGTTCTGGAATGATATTCAAACCGCGATTGCGGCACTCACGGCCCAGCCATCGGCAGGCGACTCAGAATCCATGCGAACGGCTCTGCGCGACGCGGTAGAAAAACTCCGGGCCGCACGAGAAGTCTTGAACACCAATTCTGTCCACTTGCTCGATTTCGCCATATTGGACAGCGCCCGACTCGATGGCCCCTGGCCGTCGTCTTTGACACTGGGCTTGCCATTGACGGTCCTCGCGTCTGGGGAACTGTTCGAGCAGTTGGCGCAGAACCACCCCGAGCGGTTCGCACAGCTGCAACAACGGCTCACGGAGGCGGACGCGGCCCCGGTAGATCTGGCCTGCGGTTCCTTCCGCGAGCGGGAAGATGCCGTGCTGCCGGTAGAGTCGCAATGGTGGAACCTCACCCACGGTCGAGCGGTCGTTCGCAATTTGTTCGGCCAGGACACCACGATCTATGGCCGTACCCGTTCCGCGTATCACCCGCAGTTACCGGGTTGGCTTACCCAAGCGGGGTTCACGTCCGCGATTCTCGTGAGTTTTGACGGAGCCCTGACACCATCTCGGAATACAGCCGTGTTGAATTGGCCGTCCCCGGATGGCAAGAGCGTCGATGCCTATGGCCGGGAACCGCACAACGCCGCGGACCCGCTGACTTTCTTCAACCTCGTCTATCATCTGCAACAATCGTTCAGTCATGATTCCGCGCCGACGCTGGCGTTCGCCCATCGCGGAGAACCTGCGGCCATCGGCTACACCGAGTTCGTCACCCTGGCCGGGCTCGGCGATCCGGTCGGGACATTTACAAATCTGCGGCGGTATCTCGAAGAGTATCACTATGGCGAATACCTGGGGGCCGCAGCGGCGGATGACTTTTTCGCGGACTACCTGGATGACCGAGTGACGAACCGGCACCGCCCCGATGCGGTCAGTGGTTTCGCTCGCCATCATCGTCTCCGGCGTCGTCTGGATGCGGCGTTCGGGTTGGCGGCTCTGCATCGCTCGCTGTCTCCACCTCAAGATCAGGATTTAGCGAACGGCACACAGTTGGAACAACTAGAAACCGCGATCGAGACACGCGGAGTCGATACCGATGGCGTACCCACGGATGAATGGGCCGAGCCACTGCAAGAGCTGGAAACCTACTTTGCGCGTCGACTGGCTGACCGGATTCAAGTTCGATCACCTGCCGGGCAGCCGGGCTGGCTGATCTTCAATCCGTTCGGTTTCACCCGCCGGGTCGCTCTGGAATACGCGGATGTGCTGGGGGCCGTCCCCGTGGTCGATCCGGTCAAGGCTGCGGAACGGGATGGCAACCGGGTACGGCTCGTGGTCGAGGTGCCCAGCTTTGGCTATGCCTGGGTGCCGCGTCCGCAGTCTGAAGGAGCCACGCCGGCCCCCAAAGCACGGATCAAGACGGCAGAGGGAATGTGTGTGCGTAATGAGTTCTTTGAAGCGGAACTCGACCCACGCACCGGGGCGCTGCGGGCCTTCCGCGATACCCGTACCCGCATGAATCGCCTGGGCATGCAGCTGGTTTTCAACCCCGGCAGCAAGATGCAGGCAACCGATGTTCAGGTGACAAACGCGGGGGCCGCCCTTGGCGAGATCACGGCACAGGGAGAGATTCTCGACGATCACGATCAAGTCTTGGCGACCTTTCGGCACCGGATCCGAGCGTGGGTGGGGCGGCCAGCCATCGAGGTGTCTTTATCCTTTGATGTGAAGCATCGACCAACCGGCTACCCGTGGCATGCCTATTATGGAGCCCGGTTCGGTTGGCGGGACGAACGCGCCGCGATTTTCCGTGGTGTCAATGGTTCGGGGATGATCTCAACGTACACGCGGCCTGTCTCGCCGGATTACTGGGAATCGCGGTTGGGGCGAGAGCGGACGTTCGTGTTCACCGGCGGGCTGCCATTCGTACAGAAACATGGAGCCCGCATGGCCGATGTGGTGCTGATCCCAGAGGGGGAAACCGGCACGGAGTTTGAGTTGCTCTTGAGTGGCGATCGCGACTACCCGATGCCGACGGCGGTTGGATGGACGGCCCCCGTGCCGGTGGTGGCAACCGAGAAAGGCCCACCGCCTGGTGGCGCATCCGGTTGGTTGGCCGCGCTGGATTTGCCGAGTCTGCTGGTGACTTCGCTGCGGCCGGAGCAGTTGCCGGATGCACCAACCGGAGCCCGCGCGGTGGCGGCGCGGTTCATCGAGTGTTCCGGGTTTGCAGGTACGGCCGGGTTTCGGTTCGCGCGTGACCCCCAAGCGGCCGGACTCATCGACGCGGAAGGCAACCCGCAACTGGTGTTGGGCATTGAAGAAGGGATGATTCCACTCGAATTCTCCGCGAATGAGTCTTTCCGCCTCCGAGTGGAGTGGTTGTAAGGCCGTTGTCAAGCCCGTTCGGGGTGCAAATCGCTGGAGAATGCGCCTTTTCCGTAACGGGGTGGCGGCGTATCTCAACGGGTATCTCTTCTGCTCGTGAGGACGCAGCCATGCCAACTGATCTGACTCCACCGGACCCCGCGCCGGTGTTGGAACTCCTTTCCGCCTATCGCAAGTCCAAGGTACTGTTCGCATCCCTGGAATTGGGGGTCTACGAGGCACTGCATCAAGCCGCGCATTCGACCGAGACACTCGCCCGCCAACTGGAGGTCGATGCCAATGCCCTGGATCGACTGTTGCACGCCAATGTCATGTTGAAGTTGTTGGACAAGACCCCCGCAGGGTTCACGAACACCGCCGCCGCGAATGTGTACCTGACCCAATCGAGTCCTCAACGTATTCTGGGCTACGCCAGTTACACCGATGCGGTCCTCTGGTCGATGTGGGCACACTTCACCGATGCCGTCCGAGAAGGCACGCACCGTTGGAAGCAAACCTACGGCCTGGATGGCCCGCTGTTCTCGCACTTCTTCCGTTCGCCCGAGCAGGCCCGTGAGTTCCTCATGGGGATGCACGGTTACGGGGTCATCAGTTCGCCGGTGCTGGTGAACAGTGTCGATTTATCGCGGTTCCGCACCTTCGTCGATCTGGGCGGCGCGACCGGGCATCTGACTCTCGCGGCATGTCGGCGTTGGGCAAACCTACGAGGGATCATCTTCGATTTGCCGATCGCGGTGGAACTGGCGAACACGATCATTGCGGAATCCGGGCTCGCCGATCGCGCCAGCGCCACGGTGGGCGACTTCTTCACCGATCCGTTGCCTCCGAGCGACTTGTACGCTCTGGGTCGGATTCTCCACGATTGGACGGAAGAAAAGATCCTTGTGTTGCTCGGCAAGATTTTCGCGGCGTTGCCTTCCGGCGGAGCCGTTCTGATAGCGGAAAAATTGCTGGAAGACAGCAAGACCGGCCCGGAATGGGCGGTCCTGCAATCGTTGAATATGCTCGTGTGTACCGAGGGCCAGGAACGCACGCTGGCCGAGTATGCGGCTCTGTTAGAGCGAGTCGGTTTCACAAACGTCACCGGCACCCGCACCACGGCTCCGACCGATGTGGTCATGGCCTGGAAGGCGTGAGCGGAGCGAGTTTCGCGTCAGGACACAGGCTTCCCCCTGGTTCGGGTTCACCCAGGAGGGAAGGGGACCATGATTATGTGTTGCTGGGTGTCTCGGTGAAGATTTTAGACAGATCCAGTTTCTCCAGTGGGTTGAACGCCTGTTCGGAGCCGCTTCCATCCGCTGGGCTGGCGAAGATTTGCCGTTGCCCTGTGGTGGCATCCGGGTCGCCGACGCGGACGGTCACGCCACGGGTATCGGAAGCCTCCCCGGTGAGGAATCGGCCAACTTCCGTGCCGCTTATGCCGTCGAACACGGCGATTTCTGGCGGTCCACCCGGCCCGACTCCGGTCACGATGTAGACTGCCGTACTGCCCAGCAGTGTTCCTGCATCCACGGAGACACCGCCACGCAGGTTCTCATCGTGGGCGAAGAAGTTCAACAAGACCAGATTGCGGGAAGCATCGAAGAGCGTCACCCGTGGGCCGCCCGAGGCACCCGCTCCAATGAGTATCTGACTGTAGCCCAGTCCGAAGAAATCTGCGACTTTGATATTCAGGCCACCGCGGAAAGACTCTTCAAAAATATACTGGCTGAGAATGAGATTGCCGGTCACACCGTCATAGACCTGCAATACGGGGGCGCCGCCGCTGCCAGCCACCACGATGACATCGTCTTGCTTGTCGCCGGTCACATCCGCGACGGCGACCCGAACCCCGCCGGTGAAGGAATCTTCAAACGGAGACAGAGTGAACCGTGTCGATCCATCCGCGTTCAGCACCGTGACACGGGGAGCTTCGCCGGGGCCACTCGCCTGAGCCGTGATGGGAACAGCAGGCGTGGCCGGGTTATCGGTTCCGGGAGTTTCGGTTCCGGGAGTATCGGGGGTGCTACCGCCGCCGCTCTCCCCGCCTGGATCGGTGCCGGGGTCTGGGTCGGTCACAGGAGGAGCCGCATTGACGGTCAGTGTGAAGGCTTGCGTATCGAAGTTAGCGGCGTTGTTCAAACCGAGGCCGCCGGATCGGTCTATCCCATCGCGGACCCCGAGTTTCAGTGAAATCGTGCCGGTGAAGTTCGCATTCGGGGTCAGCGTGACTTGCCGGGTAGCCAGATTGATGGAAACCGTGACGTTCGCGGGCAACCCGGAGAAAGCCGCGTCACGCACATCCAGCGTGATCGGGTCGCCGTCAATGTCCGTAACGGGTACGGTAAAGGTCAGCGGTTGACCGGCAGTCGCCGTTTGATTCGCAGGGATCGCCCCCAGGAATGGCCGACTGTTCGTGTTGTCGTTTACCCCTGCGACTGTAAAGCTGACAGGCGAGGATGCGCCATCACCATCGCTGGGAGTGACCGTGATCGTGGCGGCCCCGCTAAAACCGCTGGCGGGAGTCAGCATCAACACGGTGTTCTGCGTGTCCGTCGAAACGACCGCACTGGTAATCGTGATCGGTGAGACGGGTCGACTGACTTCACTTCCTCCCGGTTGCGTGGCAACAGGAACTTGCGTGATCGCCTGGTAAACAGCAAACCCATCAGTGAGGATGCCGATGATGGAGTGGTTGAAGTTCAAATGCTGCGGGCGATTCTGGGCGCCACCAGTGAGCGGCAAATCCGGGTCCGTGATGAAGAACTGAGAATTGTTCCCGTCATCGCCCTCATTCGCCAAAGCCACCATGCCAGGGCTGGCAAAGGTGTAGAGCGAATTGAACTCATCATCGTAGTTTGGCAGCGTGGAGCCGCCGACACCGTCGCCGTTCGGGGAACCGCCCTGAATCATGAAATTGTTGAGGACGCGGTGAAAGATCTTGTTATCGTAAAAACCATTGTTCGCCAGTTCGATGAGTCGAGCCGTGGCGAGCGGGGCGACATTCTCGAATAAGCGGATCGTAAAGGAGCCGTTGACAGTGGCTCCATCAGTCACGGTGAAAGTTATACTGCGACCACCCGTGAGCAACTGCGCTGAGAGGTTGGCATTGTTGCTGGCCACTTGGTAGCTGACTGTGCCGTTCGGCGTGTTCGTCACCGAGATCGGCAAGAAGATCGGTTTATCATCGGGGATGTTCTGATTCGCCAACAGCGGGGCATTGTTGGTCATTTCGAGCAGGGTGACGCTCGGAACATCGCGGGCTTCGAGTGGTTCCACACCCAGTCGACGCGACAGGGGTGAAGACTGGATAGGGGACCGGGAACCGGCCCGGTTGGAGAGAAAACGTCGGAACACCGGCGAACTCCCGGAGTGAATCAGGGGTGCATAACAGAGATCGATAATTTATCACGCTTTACCACAATACGCGGGAAAGTCACACGGGGACAAGTGGCAGAGATTTAGAAATTGCCAGATTACTCGTCACGGCTTGTCTCACCCAGCGTGGCGGTTTCTTCGACGTACTTCTTAAATGCTCCCATATTGTAGCTGATAAACAGGAAGGCATGGTGGAGTGCCTGATAAGTCTCATCTTCGGGGTCATCCGCGTAATCTTTGCGGAGAGCGTAAAGTTGCGCGAGAATCTGATCGGCCGTGAGCATTCTGCTTCTCCGAGTGTGACAATTCATCCGATCGACAACATTCTCTCAATCTACGGTTTCGGTTGTGTCGATGGAGCCATCTGGGGTGGATTTTATCCCCGTTGACACCGGGTTTCGCTTGGTGTTACAACCTTGCTCCGTGTAGAGATGCACTGGCGGCGGTGAAATTGAGGTGATGGTGAAACGCAGTAGCCAACCACTCCGAATCTGGTTTGTCCTCTGGGATATTCTCGTCACCGTGGCGGGATGGCTGGGGGCGTATGCGATCCGGTTCGACACGGGTTTGCCGCTGGTCAACAACCATCAACCCGATTTCCAGCTCTGCCTGGAGAGTATCCCGCTTATCCTCATTTTGAGTCTGGTAGCGTTTCGCTTTGCGGGCTTGTACGAAATTCATCGCCTGAAACGGTTTCGGGAAGAAGTTGTCGCCGTAGCGCGGGGGGTGGGGTTGCTGGCGTTGCTGGTCATGTCCACGAATTTTGCCCGCCATGCGGGGTACGAATCCCGAACGGCCATGCTCCTGTTCGCGGCTTTGACGTTCACCGGAATGTTGACTTGCCGTCGCGCCACTTGGTCGATCATGGGTCGGCTCCGGGCTCGGGGTTTCAACCAAAGTCACGCCCTCATCGTCGGTTCGGGGCGACTGGCACGCCGTACCGCTCGCTCACTAGAACAGGCTTCGTGGATGGGGATTCAGACCGTTGCCTATGTCGATGACAACTCCAGTCGCTGCCCGATGGATCGCCCGATCATTGGCCCGATCGAGGATTTGCCGCGACTGGTGCAGGAACTCCACATCGAGCATGTGTTCATCGCCTTGCCGATGAACCGTTATGCCGAAACACGCCGGGTCTTCGATGCCCTGTCGCAGACCGTGGTGGATGTGCGTCTCATTGCGGATGTCCCGGCTCTTTCCTCCGTTACGTTAACCACTTCGCATCTACATGGGATGACCTTCATTGGACTGCGGGAAAGCCCCTATTTTGGTTTGAACCTTTACGTCAAACGGTCGATGGATATTATCCTGGCGACGATTGCTTTGGTGTTGCTGGCTCCATTGTTTGCCTTGGTGGCTGTCCTCATCAAAATCGTGAGCCCTGGGCCGATTCTGTATCGCCAGGAACGCTGTTCGCTGAACGGGACACCGTTTCAGATGCTGAAATTTCGCACGATGCGGGTGGACGCGGAAGCGCAAACTGGACCAGTCTGGACCGCTGAGAACGACCCCCGCCGGACTCGCCTCGGCAGTTTCTTACGGGCTACGAACATCGACGAACTGCCGCAACTCGTGAACGTGCTGAAAGGTGACATGAGCCTAGTTGGCCCCCGCCCGGAACGGCCTGTGTTCGTGAATCAGTTTCGCACGACGATACCCAATTACATGACCCGACACGCGGTGAAGTGCGGCATCACGGGTTGGGCGCAGGTCAACGGTTGGCGTGGTAACTCTTCCCTCCGCAAACGGGTGCAGTACGATCTGTATTACATCACGCACTGGAACCCACTCTTTGATTTACGCATCATGGCGATGACCGTGCTGCGGATGCTCTTTCGCACACAGAAGAACGCCTACTAAGTCCCAGCGCAACGGCCACAGCCCGAACCGAGTGAGACATGGCCACCGAACACCAACGGTGGCCATGCCGGTTCCGAATCAATCGCCTCCACCATAATCGTATTCTTCAAACTCATCGACTTTCGTCTTCCAGGTACGGGCGGGTAAGGTCGAGGTTGTCGGTTCCACCGACTCCTGTGCGGGCATGAGCCGGACTTTGACGGAAAGCGGTGCTTCTCCTGGGCGATCCACCGCCAGGTAAATGTCCTGCATTTCCGACAACTTCCGGCCGACCGGAACGACAACGCAGATGTTGTTGTCCAAAGCGGTCTGATTCATGAATCACCTCCCAGAAGGGGGCTGGCCGTGAGGAACCTCACGGCGGACAGCAAAACCAAGATAGGCAACTGCCGACATGGGCATAACGATGAGTTCAAAACCGACAACCCATCGTGTGCCCTACCATACACGATGGGCACGCCAATTCCGATAGCAAAATGAAAATGTCCTGAGAAGTTTAGATTTCGATGAAAAGATGTAGCGATCTGGCTAACTGGCGAACCAGGATTCGCAGTTAGCCAGCACAGAAATGGGGCGATTTACAGCCCAGCGGCGCGGTGCAGTGCCTCGGCTTTGTCGGTTTTTTCCCAGGTGAACTGGGGCAATTCCCGGCCAAAGTGACCGTGGCGGGCCGTTTCGTGGAAGATCGGTCGTCGCAGGTCCAGAGTCTCGATGATGCCCTTGGGCGTCAGGTGGAAATGTTCTCGGA
>JAIXLE010000110.1 GCA_026931725.1 Bacteroidales bacterium | reverse complement strand
CTGTTCACGAATCCGATGGGTTCGCATTGGCTCCACGGACCGCATCGACTAGAATGGCCTGTGCCGCGAGGGTGGCGGAATTGGCAGACGCACCAGACTTAGGATCTGGCGGCCGCAAGGCTGTGGGGGTTCAAGTCCCCCCCCTCGCAATGAACTCCATGAACTGAGAACCCCATCATCCCAGGGTGGGGGTAACCCAGGTGCCCTGCTCCGCGGATTGGAGGATGGCGAGGTTCACGGCCAGGGTTTGCCGGGCATTCGCGAGCGGGCAGAGCAGCGGCGATTGCCCATCCACCGCATCCAGAAACGCATCGGCTTGCAGCACAAACAGCGTGTCCCGTGCCATACCGGGGATCGGTTCGTCAATCCAGGTCGAACCGGGGGCGTTCATCCAGCGCCAGCGGGATTCGTGGACCTCAAACCGGGCCGTGCCGCGGGTGCCAATCACCGTCAGTGTCGTTTCGTTCGGTGCCTGATGCTGATTTAAGCTGTAGCTGCCCATCACGTTGCCGTGCCGCGTCAGAACGTGGACGGTGTCTTCAACCGTGACCCCTTCCAATACCAGATGGTCCAGGTCGGCGACTAGCCGGGTCACGGGGCCGACCAGCCATTCCGCCGCGTTGATGATGTGTGTCAACGCATCCTGAACCGCTCCACCACCCGTTGCCCGGCTATTGTAATAGATGTTGCGATATGCCGGGCGATACAGCGGAAAGTGCTGACCACACTGGGCCACCACTTCGACCGGGTCGCCAATGCGGCCATCCTGAATCGCCTCCCGCATGGCTGCCAGGGCTGGATGTGCGCGATAGACATAGGCCACGCCCGCCAGCACCTGGCGAGCCTGCACCTCGGCTTCCAGTTCCGCGATGCCGTCCCAGTTCGTGCTGAGCGGCTTTTCGATGAACACATGGGCACCCGTTCGGACGGCGGCGCGGGCCATCGGAATGTGCAGCGGCGCGGGCGTGCAGATCACGACAAGATCCGCCCCCGCGTCGAGTCCTTCTTCCAGGCTGGTGAATGCCCCGGCGGCTCGATAACGCTCCGCGATGTTCTGACACAATTGGGCATTCACTTCACACACGGCCACCTGAGCCCGGCGTGTGGCCAGGAAACAGCGGATGTGCCGTTCGCCAATCGAACCGGCTCCGATCACCAGGACGCGATGCGGCATCGGCAACACTCCGCTTCTCAAGCCAACTGCTCAAAGGTATCGACCCCAACACATGGGGTTGACCGGCCTTCTAGCATTCGGAGAATCGACGGGGGATCCTTGAACCCAGAACCCGTCACGAGGCAAACAACCGGGGCATCCGGGTCGATCCGACCGGCGCGGGCGGCCTGAAGTGCCCCCGCTAACGCGGTTGCGGCAGCCGGTTCGCAGAAGACCCCTTCTTCCCGTGCGAGCCGGGCTTGCGTTTCCCAGACTTCCTCATCCGAGACGGTGTGGCCCGATCCGCCCGAAGCCCGCACGGCGGCGAGTGCCAGGGGGCCGTCGATGATGGTAGGCACCTGCAAGCCGCTGACGTGTGAGGTGCAGGTGATGTCTCGCATCGGGGCATCGGTACGCAACGGCGTGACAATCGTATCGTTGCCCGCCGGTTGTACGATCTCCAGGCGGGGCGAGTGCGGAATCGTTCCCTGTTGCACCAGATCGTCAAACCCCCGTGCGACCGCGGCGGCCAGTCCACCACCGCCCGCCGGGAGAAACAGATGCTGAATCGGGCAGAGCTGCTCGGCCAGTTCGTAGGAAATCGTCTTCACGCCGGACATGCCGAGTGGGCTGAATGCATAGGCGCTGATCTGCATGGACGCGCCGGGTTGCTGGCCCAACCGTCGCACGGTTTCCATGACGCGGGTACTCACGGCCGGGTCGATGCCAAACCCTTGTACCCGGTACAGCGTGGCTCCATAGGCGAGCATCTGCTGGAGTTTTCCTTCCGGTGCCGCTTCGACAATAGCAATCAGGCATTCGATCCCGGCCGCGGCACAGTAAGCCGCCAGAGCGGAGCCGGTGTTTCCGCTGGAGGTGCCGACACAGCGGGTCTGCCCGGCCGCGACCATGTGCGAGACTGCCGCCGCCGCGAAGCGATCCTTGTACGAGCCGGTCGGCATGGCGAAATCGAGCTTGAGGTAAAGGTTCCGTAACCCCACCGTGGCTCCGATGCGCCGGGCACGCACCAGGGGGGTGTTGCCTTCCCCCAAAGTGATGCGGGCCTGTTCGGGGACCGGGTCCAGCCAGTGATGCCAACGCCAGATACTCATAGGCTCTCCCAAAAATCGTTCCGCGAGCGGCATTGTATCCGGGTTTGTTCCCAACTCAACGGCTTGCTCCGAGTGGGAATCGGCGGTACGCTGGCGCAACCCAGGAGAAAAACCAATGAAACTGGCTGGAAAGAAGGCGCTCGTCACCGGGGCCGCACGCGGGATTGGGCGTGGCTGTGCCCTCGAACTGGCCCGAGCCGGGGCCGATGTGGCCATCAATGATCGCACCGCGACACCCGAGGCGGAAGCCACCATCGCGGAGATTCAGGCACTGGGGCGACAAGCCTATCTCATACCGGGAGATGTGTTTGAACGCCCCGGCTGTGAGGCGGTCACGGCGCAGGCACTCGCCGCACTCGGCCAGATTGACCTATTCGTGAGCAACCCCGCGTTCTCCCGGCGTGGGTCATTCCTGGAGTACGATCCCGATCTGTTTGAACGGGTGCTGAAAGGCACCCTGTTCGGCGGCTTCCACATGAGCCAGTTGGTCGCCCGGCACATGGTCGCTCGGGGGGGCGGTGGGAAGATTGTCTTCATTTCCAGTGTCCATGCGAAGATCCCCTTCGCACGCAGCGTCGCCTACAACGCCGCCAAGATTGGCCTGACGCACATGGCCCGCACCATCGCCACGGAATTGCTGCCCCATCGGATCAACGTCAACGTCATCGAACCCGGCTGGATCGACACACCGGGGGAACATTTGACATTCGGTTCCGAAGCGATTGCCCAAGCGGCTGCGACATTGCCGTGGGGGCGGCTCGGGTTGCCGGAAGAGATTGGCCGGGCGGCGGTCTTCCTTTGCTCAGCCGATGCGGATTACATCACGGGAACCGAACTGGTGGTCGATGGCGGCCTCTGCCTGCGTGGAGCCGGGGGAGCCGCCGCGACCGAACAACCCAAGTGACCCACTTCCGAGTATTCGTTTCCGTGCTGAGTCGATCATTCTTCTGAGGATTCTGACCCATGATGCACCGTCACCCGCTGCGAACCGCTGTGGCCTTGGTTCTGCTGGTTTCCCCCGCGTGGGCCGAGGATTGGCCGCAATTTCGGGGAGTGAATGCGTCGGGGGTGTCGACCAGTCACAAACTCCCGACCGAGTTCTCGGAATCCGATCATGTGGTATGGCAGGCCGAACCCGGTGAGGGGATCGGTTCGCCGATCATCGTCAACGGCAAACTGTTCTGCACCGCGATGACCGGGCCGACGACCTTCACCGTCTTCGCCTACGACGCGGCCACCGGGAAATCCCTCTGGAAGCGGGATCTGGAAACCGGCGCACTGCCCCGGATCACGCCGCCGAATAGCCACGCTTCCTCGACTCCCGCGGCGGACGCGCACCGGGTTTACGTCTACTTCAGCACACTCGGGTTACTGGCCTTCGACGCGGCCACTGGGAAAGATGCCTGGAAATGCCCTCTCGCCAAGCCCGCGTACCTGATGGACTGGGGGGCCGCCTCCTCGCCCATCGTGTACAAAGATTCCCTGCTATTCTGCATGGACGACGACCTGAACCCGTACCTGCTCTGCCTGGACGCGGCTACCGGGAAGGCCCGCTGGAAGACCCCACGGGCCAACATGCTCGCCGGGTACGCCGTGCCGGTCATCTGTGAGATGAAGGACCGCACGGACATTGTCGTCGCGGGCACTGGCCGGATGATCGGCTACGACCCCACCACCGGCAAGGAACGCTGGAACTGCAATACGCTCGTCCGCACCGTGATGACCACCCCGGTCGTGAAGGACGACATCATCTATGTGGCTGTGCAGAGCTATGGGGACCAATCCCGGACACTGAAATTCGCCCTGCTCGAATGGATGGACACGAACCAGGATAAAAAACTGTCACGGGCCGAGGTGCCCAAAGAGTTCCGGGACCGTTTCGAGGAATCGGATACGAACAAGGATGGTTTCCTCGCGGATGACGAACTCGATACCGCGTTTCAGTCGAAGGGAAACCGGGTCGGCGGTGGGAACATCATTCAGGCGATCCGGGGTGGCGGCACCGGCGATGTGACGAAGACACACCTGCTTTGGAACGTCACCCGACCGTATCCATCCAATCTCACTTCGCCATTAGTGTCTGGTGATCGTCTGCTCGTGGTCAAGGCGGGCGGGCTTTCGACTTCCCTCGACATCACCCAAGGGAAAGCCAATTGGGAACTGGAGCGGATCGACAATTTTGGCGACTACTACGCCTCCCCGGTGGCCGCCGATGGCAAGGTGTTCATCGCGGGCCGCAATGGGTTCGTCGTGGTTCTTCAGGATAGCGCCAGCCTGGAAGTCCTCGCCCTGAACGACATGGGCGGGGAAATCCTCGCCACCCCCGCCATCGCCAATGGCAAACTCTTCATCCGCACGCGGGAGAAACTCTATTGCATCGGGGAGAAGTAAATCACACCCGGCGGCACTTGGCCCACGTTCATCCACGAGAGGAAATCTATGCGTTGTTTGATTCTCGCCTTGGCGGGATTGTGGCTCACGGCCATGACCGTCACCGCCGCGCCCGTCGCTCCGACCATCCCCATCGTCATCGGGCCAGATGCTCCGAAACTGGAGCGGTTCGCCGCGGAGGAGCTAGCCGGGCAGTTCCAGCGGTTGTTCCAGGCACGCACGACCATCACCGAAACCGTACCAGCCGGAAGCGATCCGTTCGTGCTACTCGGCAGCCCGCGGACCAACCCGGCGCTGGCTAAAATCGTGGGCGCGGACTGGCCCAAACTCAGCGATCAAGGCCATCTGTTGAAATCCACGACCCGCGGCGACCGGGTCGCCCTCATCGTCGGTGGCGGCTCCCCGGTCGCCACGCTCTGGGCCGTGTATGAACTCGATCATCAATTCGGAGTGCGTTCGTTCCTGCATGGCGATGTACTGCCGGAAAAGCCGCCTGCCTGCACGCTCACCGGCTTCGATGTGACGCTCGAACCCCGGACCCGCATTCGCGGTTGGCAGGTGCTGGATGGTTCTCCCCTCGGCTTCGGCGGTTGGGGGCTTGACGAACATAAGCAACTTCTCCGGCAACTGGCGAAGCAGAAATTTAACCGGATCACGTTCGGTGTCGACCCCGAGCAACCCCAGTTGGCCTTCGACAGTACGAGTTTCCCTGTCACGGGGGATACGCCGGGGCGCAAGGTGTTCCAGGGGGCAAAACTGTTCGATAACCCCGCTCTGGCCGGGAAGACCGGCGATGCGCGCACGCAGGCGCTCCGCGAACTGATGGCCGAGATTCGCACCGCCGCTCAGGCACTCGGCATGGAAGTCGGCGCTGCCGGGGCCGGTGTGGAAACGATCACCGTGCGGGGCTTTTTGCCGCGGATTCCTGCCGGGAAAGCCGAAGTCCCCGCCGCCGGGTTCATCCTGGCCGCCGAGGTGCCGGGCGATCTCAGCCCGTGGGTAGACTTCCTCGCCCGTGGTTCCTGCGATCCTCAACTGACCCCCACCGCCGCCCAGGAGCAGTTGCTCACGCCGATACTCGGAACCGCCTCGACGGAACGGGTCTTACTCGGCTTCCAAAAGATCGACGCAGCCGCCCGCCTGATTGCTCAACACGATCCTCAGTTTTTCCAGCTGTCCCCGGCGTTCGTCGCCCAGCAGATGCAATCCGCCGCAGCGCCGCCCGCATGGTGGAAGCAGGCGAGCCAGTTGTACACCGAGGGAATGAACGAGATGTACCGCGGCATCCGGGGGACGTTCCACAATCCGGCTCGGCCAACCTTGCTGTACTATGCGAAGCAGTGCGAGTGTGCGGTTCACTATTTCGCGGCACTCGAAGCGATCCGGTTAGCGGGCGTGGCTCGGGCACATGGGCAGAATCCCGAAGCCGTTCTGCAACTGGGCAAGGCGACGGAATCGGTCTACAACGCCCTCACGGCCTATGGGGACGTGGCCCGCGACCCCAGCGACCGGGGAGCCATCGCGGTGTTGGCCGCGATGGTGTATCGACCACTCAAGGCTGAGGTGAAGGCGTTGCGGAAGGCCGGGCGGAAGGAATAACCCAACTCATCAGGGTGCCCACGGTCACCCCGGCGACCAGAGCCGCCGGGGGCGACCACAGGAACCAGCGGGCCTCCCAGCCGAACGCCATCAGCACGCCCATGCTCACGCTGGCAATCGTCGCCAGTACCGCAACCCCTGGTGACGAACGGGGGACGAACAACGCCAGGTAAAACAGTACGAAGATCGGCGCGGTCAGCAGATTCACCACCTTGAAGCAGAGTTCCAGCAGGTTCGTGGCCAGCGAGCCGACGATGAAACTCAGCCCCACCGCGATCACGGCGCTGCCCACCGAGACGTACCGAGCCAAAGAGACTTCATCCTGTGAGGTCATCGTTCGACCCGTGATGCGACCCAAAAAGTCCCGGACCACCACGGTTGAGATGGAATTCAACCCACTCGACAAGCTCGACATCGCCGCCGCGAGAATGGCCGCGATCACCAGCCCGGTCAACCCGGACGGCAAGCCGATCACGATGAAATGAGGCAGCAACTTGTCCGCGTGAGAGACGATGCTCCAGCCACCTTTGAGGTCTTCCGGGCGGGCCAGAAAGTAGCCCAGCACCGCCAACCCGGAAATGCCGAGCAGCCCCACGTTCACCACGGTGGAAATGACCTGAATCCCGAACGAACGCCGAGCGGCGGCCGCGTCCCGCGTGGCCAGGTACCGTTGAATCGACATCTGATCCGAGCCGGAGGTACACGTCATCCAGACGAGCATCGCACAGAACGCGCCAATGAGCGTGCGTGAGGGCCGATCCGCCTGGGTGCTGGTGTCAAAATCGGGTAACACCCGCAGTTCCGGCCAGTGGGCGGGCCAACTAGAAGGCCACCAGGCTTCGACCCCGCCGAGGGCGATCGTGATGACGATGATGGTGGCCGTGGCTCCGAAGAACATCAACCCGGCTTGAATCGCATCTGTCACTACGACCGCTTTCAATCCGCCTTCTGCCGTGTAAATCAGCGTGATAATCGCCATCGCCACGGTGATAGCCGGGGTCCAACCGGGCGGGATGTCGAACAGCGGAACCAGCACCACGCTGACGGTGGCGTACAAGATGGAAGCCATCCAAAACACGCGTAGCAGCACGAACATCGACGCGCCGAGTAATCGGCCCGTCAAGCCAAGTCGGGTTTCCAACAGTTCGTATCCGCTGGTCACCCGCTGTGCCATGATCCGCGGAATCAGCACCCAACCGACGATCACGAAGACGAACGGCAAGGAGAGCAATTCCGCGAACACCACCGGGCCGTTCTTCGCCATCTCGCCGGGCAGTGACAGATACGACAGCGTGCTGTTCATGGTGGCGAACAGCGATAACCCGATCATGAACGGCGACATTGACCGACCGCCCAACAGGTAGTCATCAGCGGTTTTGATCGTCCGGGAATAATAGATCCCGATGCCCAGCATCAGCAGAGCATAGGCCGCGATAACCAGATAATCGAGCGCAGTCATGCAGGCTCCACAGAGTCGGGGAGGATCACGGCGATGCTGGTGCCCGCGTCGATCCGGGAGAAGGTGTGTAATACAATCACGATGCCCGCATAGGCCGCGTGGATCGGAATGACCTGCTGGCCGAGCGGGTCCGTGATGGTGCCGAGTTGCTCGCCCATGGTGACGGGCTGACCGAGCGTCACGCACAATTCCAAAAACCCAGCACAGGGAGCCGGGTGGTTCACTTGCATGTGCCCGGAACCAGGGCGAGGGTCTTCCACGATGCGGGGGGCATCCGGGTGGGCCGGGGGTGCCTCCGCGATCAAGCCCAGGTACGCCAGCACACGCAGGCAGCCTTGAAAATACGCCGCGACTCCATCCGCGTCACAGCCACCGCCGCCGAGATACTCGGCATAAATCGCCGGGACATTGGCGGCACGAGCCACCGAGAGCGACCGGCCTTCCAAGTACGGATCCGTTCCCCAAATGATCGGCAACCCGAACGCCAGAGCCATTCGCCGCTGTTCCTCCCGCACGGTCGCCGTGGGATGCAGCCCATATCCAACCAAGGGCAGTACCTGGAGTCGAGTGCCGCCGGTGTGCAGGTCGATGTAGCGATCCGCGGAGCGAATCAAGTTCGAGAGATCATGAGCGATCCGTTCGGTCTGGGAACCATCCGCACGCCCCGGACAGGTACGAGCCAGATCGAGTCCATCGTCGCCGACCCGGTTTCCTCGCTGGAACGCGGGTTCGTTCACGATCGGCACCAGCGTGAGCGTTCCCGCTTGCAAGGGATGCTCCGTGCAATGCCGAATCAATCGACGAATCGCGGCCATCGGTTCAAACTCATCACCGTGAACTCCGCCCGTGATGAGCAGATGCGGCCCCGGCGCGGAACCTGTGAAGCGTTCCTGGAGGAAAGACATGCTTATTCTCCGATCCCGGTGAGCAATGGCGGGGTGATGGGGCAAGCGTTTGTCACCAAGCCGTCCAACCGCCATCGACGAGAAGGTTTTGCCCGGTGACGAAAGAACTGGCATCAGAAGCCAGGAAGACGATCGCGCCTTTGAGTTCGTGCGGTTGCCCCATCCGTTTCATGGGCAGCTTGGTGGTGAGTCGTTCGACCATCGCGGCGGGTGCCTTCTCATTGGGGAACGGGCCGGGGCTGAGGCAGTTGACCCGCACGCCGTCAGAAGCCCAGTACGCCGCCAGATGCCGAGTCAAATGCACGATTCCACCCTTGAGGGTGTGGTAGGCGACCGGACTCGCCGGACAGATGTCGGCATAAGCATCCGGGTACGAAGCCACCACGCCGTACATCGAACCGAGGAGAATGATACTGGCCGGTTTTCCCTGGCTCACGGCGTGGTCCCGCAGATGGCGGGCGAGCAAAAAGTAGCCCGTGGCGTTGGCCAGATGGTGCGTGAACTGCTCGGCTGTCACGCTGGACCAGTCCGCGGCGAGCGGTTCGTGGCCGTTGTTGACGAGTACATCGAGCCGCCCCGCTTGCTGGAGAGCATCCTGGAAGCCGTGCGCGAGAGATTCCGGGTCCATGTGATCGAGTTCCACGCCGAAATGCGGCCCCTGCCCCGGCAAGGCTTGCGCGGCGGCTTGTGCCTGTGCGCGTTTGCGGCTCGATACGATGACCTGCGCGCCTGCCTCCGCCAGCGCCCGGCACAATGCCGACCCCAGGTGCCCGGTTCCCCCGGTCACCAGTGTGACACGCCCGGTGAGATCAAAAAGTTGTTGAACCGTCGGTTCTGCCATCCAGCCGATCCACTGCGAGAAAGAGGGTGATCGTGCTGAGCGTACCGAACACGCTGGCCGTATGCCACACTTTCTTTCCGAACTGAGACACAAACCCAATGTGGGTGTCTCCGGTTCTGCGGGTGTTGGAAACAACCAGGGGCTGTTGTCCCCGGTTCTGTCTGTCGGAAAAAAAGAGAACCCCCTCCGTGGGGAGGGGGTTCGAGGAAAGGCAGTGGGAAGAGTGTCTGACATGTGGGGGAAAGAGTCATTCAAGAGAGGGGGGAATCTCTCTTCCCGCCGTTGGCTTGGGGAAACCGTTGGCGGCTCATTGCTCGCTAGCCTTGGGGGTGACTGGCTCCGGGGGAAGGAGTCGGTCAGGTTGGCGAACGAGAGAGAGTATTGCAGCCCGCGTGCCAAAGTCGAAACCTAGCGGCATCGGAAAGTGAAAAATGACCGCAAGACGTTGCAAACATGGACTTTCCGTCTAGGAGATTCGGAGACGATTTCTTCCATCCTCGGAAATCCCGGTTCGGGCCTGGGGTGAGTTGTAAAAGTTGCATCCCGGAATATCACGATGAACAGGTAAAATTGACAATCCTTTTCACCAAGGGGCACGCATGGCTGCCGATTCACTGACCCAAGACCTGCAAGCGGCCCTCGACGCGATCCCTTTGATCGACCCGCACTCGCATATCGAACCGCTCAGCCCCGTGTCTCGGTCCCTGGATGACATTTTGGGCTACCACTACTACACGGAACTGGCCAACTCGGCGCAATACCGCCCTGACTTCGCTGAC
>JAIXLE010000162.1 GCA_026931725.1 Bacteroidales bacterium | reverse complement strand
CGGCCGGCGGCAGGGCGGCGAACAGGGTGTCGGGGAGTGGCGGTGGAGACATCATACTGTCAGATGGAGTACGAGCTACGAACCGAACCGGCTATCCCCCCTGTGAACGGTTACGTTTTTTTTTCTTGAAGTGTGATATATACAAGGTTATGCAAGAGATGTGTACGGTTGCAGTGCCGCAACATACAACCCTAAGCCTGTGTTGGTCCGTTCCATTCGCAACGTCCGCTCAACACTCACAACGCCGCTCATGGATGAGGTCGCTCGTGTCCCGTCGCAACGTCTCACAGCGTCTCCCTCGCAGTACCCCGTTTCATACCTCTGAGGTGCCCTATGGCTTCTGAAGTCTGCGAATTGAAAACCATCCGCCGGAAGCGTCTGGCACTCGAAAGCGTTCAGGCTTGTCCGGGAATCCGCGTTCGGGAAGTTGCCGCACTGATCGGCTGTTCCATTCCGCTGCTCAGCAGGTGGCGGAAAGAAGATGCTGAGTTCCGGGAAGCGTGGGACGCGATCGAGTCCGACCACTTTCAGGAACGACTACGCACGCTCCAATTGGAGCGGGAAACCAAGCGGAAAGCTCAGCCGACCGCTGAGAGAGCAACCAAACGCACCACCAACCGCCGGAAAGGAAACTGATGTCAGACAACACAGTACCGCAGGAAGTCGAATCGTCGCAGTCGGGCCGCTCTCCGACTCGTGGCCGGGCTGCTCCGCCGGAAGTCGAACCGCTGCTAATCGGCGTGGAAACCGTGGCGAAGATGACGGGCTACAGCCGTCGCACCGTGGAAAAGTGGCTGGCGATGGACGCACTACCGCCGCCGGTGAAGTTACCGGGGCCGGGGAAACGCCGTAGTCTGCGATGGCGAAAGTCGGACATTGAGGAATGGATTGATGCAGGCTGCCCGACCGCGAAAGTCTGGGCAGCTCGCAAGGCAACAGCTCGTAAGTGAAGGCTTTCCGAAGCGGCTGATTGTCGGTGGTTGCTGGTCACAATCACCGACCGCAAGAGACAGCAGACAGCAGCAAACAACAGCAAGAGGCACCAACAGGGACAACATCATGATAGCGGATAACGGTGAGGGTTGGAAGCGAGTTTCAAAGGATTCCCTATGTCCGATCTGTAAGCGTCCCAATTGGTGCCGTGTCGCCGTGAACGGTTCCGCTACGATCTGTTTCCGTGAACCGAATGACGAACCGCGTGGGAATGGTTGGTACCACCGTACCCAGGGGTGGAGTGATCCGAATTGGCAACCGGAACGCCGTTCGGATTATTCCGCCGCCGTGGCCGCCATGTCCGCCCACGATCGCAGGTTAGCGGAAGAGAATGCCCAGCGGATCATCTGGAGCTCGAAAGCGAAGCAGTACGCCGCGAACCTCACCGCGGAACTCCGCCAGCATCTCGCCAACCAGCTCGGGTTGCCTCTCGAATCGCTCGACTCTCTCCCGTTAATTGGCTGGAACGGTGAAGGCTTCACGTTTCCAGAACAGGACGGGGCGGGGGGAATCGTCGGGATTCTGATCCGCAAACCGAACTGGAAAGGCCGGGAGAAGGGTAGCCGTTGCGGGCTGTCGATCCCTGAAGGATGGCAGGAATCCGCCGGGCCGCTGTTCATTGTGGAAGGGCCGACCGACGTTCTGGCCATGTCCGCCGCCGGACTGGCCGCCGTGGGTCGCCCATCCAACATAGCCGGGGCCGAAATCCTCTCCGAGCTACTCGCAGACTGGCCGCCGGAACGCCCGATTATCGTCGTCGGTGAGAACGACCAGAAACCTAATGGCAAGTGGCCTGGGAAGGAAGGGGCTGAGTCCGTGGGTGGGAAACTCGCCCGTGGGCTCCGCCGGGAGATTCTGATTGCCTATCCGCGGGAAGGCCGGAAGGACGTTCGGGAAGCTCTGACGCACGATGACAATTCCGGGCTGGATTGGTTGGAGCGGGGGGAATTGCTCCGCAAGGAACTCGAATCGTCCGCCGTGGCCGTGCTACCTGCAACACCACCGCCACTAGGTGCCGCCGGGAATCTCTCCGGGATGCCCGGATACGAACCGTTCCCCGTGGATGCTCTGCCCGACGTACTCCGAGAGTACGTCATGACGGTTGCCAATTCTGTCGGTTGCGATGCCTGTATGGTAGCGTTACCGGCTCTGGCACTCGCCGGGGCCGCCGTGGGTGGGGCTCTGGCTCTGGAAACAACCGAAGGGATGCGACAGCCGCCGATTCTCTGGGCCGCCGTAGTCTCCGACTCAGGAACAGCGAAGTCGCCCGCGACGGAAAAGACTGAGGAAATCGTAGTCGGCATTGAAGAGGGACTAGATGCCCGATTCCGCCGGGAATGGGCGGAATATCGGGATGCAGTGGAACGCTACAACGAGGCTATGACTGCGATTCAGGAGCGACAGAGTGATAGCGGGGAAGAAAGTGACAGCGGGGAAGAGGACAACGGAAGGGAAGCGGAACGCTCGGAACTGCAACCGCCCGTGAAACCCGTTCGGGAATACTTCTACATCGACGATATTACAGCGGAACGACTGATTGAGAACCTGCAAACTTCTCCGCGTGGCTTGCTGCAATGGCCGGAAGAACTCACGGAATGGTTCCAGAGCTTTACCCGCTACTCCAAAGCGGGAACGACGAACGCGGGAAGATGGCTGAAGCTATTTGAGGGGAAATCGGTCAACTATCAACGCCGTGTACCCGTGGCCGGGGCTCCGCGTGATGTGTTCGTTAAGCGTGGGCTAGTGGCCGTGGCCGGTGGGATTCAACCGGGAATCCTGAAGGAAGTTCTATCGAATCCGAACTACATTCACAGCGGGCTTGCCGCCCGGATGATATTCGCCTATCCGCCGAAACAATGCCCGCGACGAACACACCGGAAACCGGATTCCGAAACCGTGGCACGGTTCCGCCGGGCCGTGCTCTCCCTGCGAGAACTGCCGTGTGATGGGGCGGTTCATACCGTGGGGCTGCAAACCGAAGCCGACGCAATTTTTACGGTTTACCACGATGCGAACGCAGAAACCGCCGAAGGGATCGACGGGGGGCCGATGGCCGGGGCTCTGCCGAAGCTCTCCCGTATCGCACTCCGGCTAGCGTTGATTCACCATTGTTTAGCGGAAGCGGATAGGGGCAACGATCCGGGCCGGGGGGCCGTTCCGGTGGAATCTATGGCCGCCGGTATCACTCTGGCCAAGTGGTGCGACCGGGAAGCCGAGCGGATCTATGCGATGACCGCCGAAACGACCGAGCAGGCCGCAGACCGTCATCTAGTCGAGCTCATCCGCCGTAAGGGCGGGACGATGACCGCGCGTGACTTGTTCCGCAGCAACAACCGTAAGTACCCGAACTCCGCAGCAGCCGCCGCCGCTCAGGAAACTCTCGCCGCCGCCGGTTACGGGACTCTGGAAACGCCGGTGAGTCGTGGCAATAAACCTTGCTCACCGGTATTCCGACTCTACCCGGAAGCTCCGCCCGTAGTCGATGATGCCGACGATGACGGCATCGGTTGATCCGCAAACAACCGCAAGCAAACGCATCTATCCGTAACGAATACTCCGGCTATTCTTCCCTGAGACTCTCAGGGGAAAACCATGCCCACAGTGTTTAAGGTTGTCAGTACCGTACCGCTACCCGCAGGGGCTGAGATTGTCGAGCGGGACGGCAAACCGCACTACAAGAAGCTCGTGAAAGGCCGCCCGAAGTACTACCCGCTCTCCGCTAACGGAAGGGGCTATCTCCGGGAATCCCCAACGTGGTGCTACAAGATCGCCGGGAAGCGCTACACGGGCTACCGGGACAAGCAAGCCACCGAACAGAAGGCCGCCGACCACCAGCGACGGGCCGAACGCAAGCAGGCCGGGCTAGTCGATCCGAGCGAAGAACCGGTGCAACGCCCGATAGCCGAGCACCTGGCCGACTACGCTACCTACCTGACCGCGAAGGGGTCCGGGGCCGCACACGTCAATAAAACCTTATCCAGAATCCGGGCCGTGGTGGACGATTCCGGGGCCGGGACGCTCTCGGAACTCGATTCCGTTCGGGTGAGCGAATGGCTGCACGCTCAACGCCAGAACAGCAAACCGACACCGATACCGCCGGGTGAGAGCTTTACGCCGGGTGAAGCTGCCCGCATTCTGGGGATGAGCTCAACCGGACTGGCCAAGTGGATCAAAGCGCATAACCTGCCTGCCACCGGGAACGGGAAGGCGCGACGGTTGCCGCGTGTGACTCTGGAAGTGATCGCCGGGAGTCAGGCCGTGGGCATGTCGCCCGCGACCGTGAATCATCACATCGTAGCACTCAAAGCGTTCTGCAACTGGCTCGTGAAGGTCAACCGTCTCGCGGTGAACCCTCTAGGCTTGCTCTCGAAGGTCCGGGAATCCGCAGACGTTCGGCACGCTCGCCGGGAGCTGACCGTTGATGAGCTCGTTCAACTCCTCGCCGCCGCTCGGGAAAGCAACCGGGTATTCCGTGGCCTCTCCGGGGAAGATCGGTACTGGCTCTATCTCGTGGCCGCCGGAACGGGCTTCCGGGCCAACGCACTTGCGAACCTCACCCGTGCCGAATTCGATTCGACCGCCGGGACGGTGATGCTACCGGCAAGGTTCAGCAAGAACGGCAAGAGTCAGACGAACCCGCTACCCGCAGACGTAATCGAACCGATTGGGGACTATCTCGCCGGGAAGCCGACCACCGGGCCGATCTGGCCGGGAACGTGGTCCGAACACGCCGCCGAGATGCTCCGGGGTGACTTGGAAACCGCCGGGATTCCCTACAAGGTGGAAACCAGTGACGGGCCGAAGTATGCCGACTTCCATTCTCTCCGGCATACGTTCGTGACGCTACTGGGCATCCGGGGGGCCGATCCGCGAACGCTACAAGCACTCGCCGGACACTCAACGCCGATCCTGACCGCCCGCTATTCTCATCGTGGGGCCGCCGACAAGGCCGCCGCCGTGAATCTCTTACCGAACCTAACGGGCGGGACACCCGAAGGCGATCACTCCGCCGATCGGTGAACGCCGTGGCCGCCGCGGTGAACGCCCGTGACCGTGAACGCCTGTTCTGTCTGTCTCCGTGGGCTTCCGAGCTCGCGCCGCCGTGGGGCCGCCGGGCTCACTGAGTTAGCGGAAGTGATGTTTCCGTGTCCGCCGCGTCCGTGGGTGGGTGCCGTGGTGGCCACCGGGCCGCCTCTGGCCAGAATGCGTACCGAATGCGTACCGAATGCGTACCAACTCCGGTACGCATTCGGTACGCATAGCTCGACTCTCAGCCGTGGCCGCCGTCGCTCTCCGACCGCTCCAACCGCTCCGCAGCAACGCCGATCAGTGAACACCTGTACGGTATTCCGACCGTGGCCGGGCCGTTCCGTGGTCTATTGTGATGCTATTGTGATGCTATTGTGATGCTATTGTGATGCAGAGCAGTATTGACGCAAATCATTATCCAACAACGGTTTACGTCGATCTTTTTCTATTGTGATGCATTGTGATGCAGAGCAGAGAAGAGAAGAGAAAAAACACGAACGCATTCCCAGAGTTAGCGGGAAAGAAAACCCGTGGGAATCCCTGTTCCGTGGCCGTCTCTCGCCGGTTTTGCGTACCACCATGCGTACCAGAATGCGTACCAGCTTGCAGCGGGACGATGCGGAAAAGTGCGGTTATCTGCACATATGGCCAGTAGGTTAGCGGAGAAAGTAACCCAGTAATGGCTTGTCGTAACCCTAGAAATGAAAAAACCTTGCGGTATTATTCGCAAGGTTGCGGGTATTTTCAGATATGGGGTCTCTCGGACTCGAACCGAGAACCAAGGGATTATGAGTCCCCTGCTCTGACCATTGAGCTAAGACCCCCCACAATTTGCTGCATCTGATGAAAGCCCAAACCTCATCCGTCGAGAACGTACCACAACTCATAACATGCTACCACCCATCAGGTAAGCCCGCAACTCGACAAAAATATTCGCGCAACGGTTTCGCCAATTCTCATCCGCCAATAACGCAACCTGCGCGGGATAAAACAAGACCTCAATCGCCAATTGATTCTCATTCTTCGGGTTGATCTTGTGGAAACGTAACTCCATCTCAATCACGGAACGACGGCCAAACCCTAACCAACCCGCGCGGCCACGGTTCAGACGCACACGCACCGCACTCGGCGTGCTTTCCAAGACTTCACCACCATTGTCTTGAACAAACCCCCGCAGTTTCATCAACGCAATCGTTTCCGGCATCCAGGCTTCCATCTGAAACGGCAACGATCCAGGATCGTGCGTAAACAACGAATTCGACGGCAGTTCCGTTCGCGCTTGCGTTACAGTTGGCGTGGAATGCGCGGGGGTTGCCGATTCTAACTCGACAAAATCCTCACCCGGTAGCGGCGACACCGGGCGAGATGGGGACGATCGCACAGGTTTGGCTACCGGATTCATCGTCGATTGCGCGTGCAGGATCGCATCTGAAAAACTTTCCGCCAGTTCTCGGGCGGATTGCGGGCGATCGTCCGGGTCTTTTTCGAGGCATTGCATGACAATCGCCTCAATGCCCGGCGGGACACAGTCCGGCAAGCCAATATCCGCGAACCGAGGCGGCGGTTCCGTGGCATGGGCCAACAGGACATCCATACTGTTCGCCCCTTGGAATGGCAGTCGCCCGGTCAATAGTTCGTACAGCATCACCCCAACAGAATAAATGTCACCTCGATGGTTCATGGTTTCGCCACGCACTTGCTCGGGGGCAATGTAGCCGGGGGTGCCGACGGCGAAGTCGATATTCGTATCCGTAACGCGGCGGTTCGCACGATCTTCCATGAGTTTGGCGAGGCCGAAATCCATGACCTTGACCCGCTCTTTCGGGGTGTCCGGGTCCAGGATCATGAGGTTGGCGGGTTTGAGGTCGCGGTGGATGATGCCTTCATCGTGCGCCGCCTGAAGAACATCACAAAGCGGGGTCAGGATGCGGTCCACACGCGGAGATTCCAGACGGCCATTCTTGGCGAGGAGAGCCTCCAGGTTGACCCCTTTGACGTACTCCATCACAATGCAGGGGCCGTTCGGATCATTGAGGCTGGCATCGTAGAGCGTCACGGCGTTGGGATGATGGAACCGTGCCATGAGCAGCGTTTCCCGCTGGAATCGGTCCCGGAACCGCGCATCCACCGCGACATGATCATGCATGACCTTGACGACAACCTGTCGGCCAAGATCCTGTTGGCGGGCGAGGTAGACCTTGCCCATGCCGCCCTCACCCAGCAGGCGTTGGATTTCATATCTTCCTAAAAACACTCGTCCAATCATGCCAGCCATCTCGGGTGGTGCCATGCGATCACGATCCATTCCCTGGAAGTGTAGCCCGTGATTAGGGTGAAAGCCACGATCGCGGGAAAACGCGGGTGGAACGCCGTGGAATAGGCGTACAGTCGATCAGGGTGCGGCCTTCGGTTTCCAGCCGAGAAGCACGATTGCGGGCGGTGCATTCTTCGCTTCCACGGGGATCACCAACTCGTTGCGATCGGTGAGGTTCTTGACGTTGGGCTGTTCATCCAGGAATTCATCCGCGGAGAGCAGTTCATCGTAATTCGGTACGGCGTAGTGCATCGGAATGATGAATCGCTTGGGTTTGAGTTGCTCCACAACTCGTTTGGCCTGCGAACCGTTGATGGTGTAAATTCCACCGACCGGAATCATGAGGACATCCACGGGGCCAATGGCTTTGATCTGGGAATCCGTCAATTCGTGTCCGAGGTCGCCTAGGTGGCAGAAGACGACATCGTGGGCTTCCACGATCCAGGCACTGTTTTTACCACGGGTCATGCCTTCTTCGGTGTCGTGGTAGGTGGGTACGGAGCGAATGTGAATTTTTCCGACTGACTCGTCCACGCGGTTCCAATCCGTGGTGCGGTTGGACTTCCCGGCTTTCAGGCCGGGAAAGATGCGGGCGGCCTTGTAGTCTTCCACGGCCGTGATCTGCGTGTGATCGGAGTGCAGGTGGGATTGCAAAATGATGTCCGCCCGCACGATCGCGCGGCCAAACTCGGGGATATTGTGAGGGTCGAAGACGACTCTCTTGCCGCCGGGTGTCTCCAATTGGAAGAATGATTGGCCAAACCAGCGGAGTTTGAACGCGGGCTCATCCTGAGCCGAAGCCAAAGGCACCCCGATCAGAGTGAGACAACCGAGCAAGGTCATCGTGGCCAAGTTGCGGGCAGCGGTTGTCATGGTCACGCTCCGGGTAGGGCATGTGGCAGGATTACTCCTTTATGTTATCCCAAAAACCACCGCATGAGAGTCCACCCCGGATCAAATGCGGGGCCAGTTGTGGCGGTCGGTTCGTCGTACTGCTGTTGCCCCGTGGGGGTGATCCCCGTTCCAGCCGCGGCAAAGGCGACTGCGCCGTAGGCATGGGCACGGGTGCGAATCGTCGTGCGGTGGTCCGGCTCGATCAGGATGCGGTAATCGCCATATTTCGGCAATTCCGCCAGCAATGGGCCGACAATGTGTTCGTCGATGCGTTCTAGCGATTTGACTTTTTCGTCGGCTCGCCCCTCATGGGAAGCCTCGTCCGGCGCTTCGACATGCACACACACCAGGTCGAAATCTTTCAGTGCCGCGATGGCATGACGACCCTTCGCGGCGTAATCCGTATCGAGATAGCCTGTCGCGCCGGGGACATCAATACGCTGCCAGCCCACGAGGACACCAACTCCCCGCACGAGATCCACCGCTGAGATGATGGCTCCCCGTTTGCCGTAGGTTTCCAGGAATGGCGTGGCAGAAGGCGCTTTCCCCTGCCCCCAGAGCCACACTTGACTGGCCGGCTTCTGCCCTTGAGCGATTCGCCGTTGATTTGTGGGATGGTTGGCCAAAATCGGTTTGCTGGCTTCCATCAATTCGAGAAGCATTTTTCGCCCCGGTCCCTCTGGGGAGGGGAGAAAATCCGCAATCGGTTTGTCGGGGATGTCGTGCGGTGGCTGGGTCTTCATGCCCGCCAGTGGTGAAGCATCGGAATGCCCACGCCAGACCAGAATGTTCCGGTACTGTACACCAGGGTAAAACGCGATGGTGCCGCCATCATATTCCCGGCCGCCGAGTTGCTCTTGCAGCGTGAGAATCAGTTCTCGCCCATCTTCGCTGGAAATGTGGCCGGCGGTGAAGTCCCGCATGTGGCCATCGGGCGTGTAAACGAGATTGCAGCGAACCGCCCAATCGTGCGGCCCAAGAGGAATGCCCATCGCGGCGGTTTCGAGTGGAGCCCGGCCCGTGTACACTTGGAGCGGATCGTAGCCGCACAAAGACAACGTCGCCACATCCGAAGCGGGCGTGAGCGTCGGTGGCACATTGTTCGACAGGCCCACCACACCCATCCGCGCGACGCGGTCCATGTTCGGCAAATGGGCAGCCTGAAGTGGAGTCCGATTGCCGAGCGATTCAACGGGTTCGTCGGCACAACCATCAGGAATCACGATGACGTATTTCATGCTGAAGATTGTAGCGACTGCGGCAACGCCTTGCAGGAGAAAGAGGCTTCCCCATCGCAATCGGGTGTGAAAATTCGTCACACGATCGGAACCGGGGGTGGCGAGATGCGCCGGTGGTGAGGGCTGTGGTGCGAATGGAGCCCCGTGGGACGGGACTCCGTTGCCTCAAAAGGCATCGGGAACGGCGGTGCCTTGGCCCGGCTGGGCCGGGGTTACACACCGCAGAGTTCGTGTTGTTTCTTCCGTTTACGGGGAGCCGTTTGGCCTCCGGGTTCACCCACGCCCACCAAGACATCGGAACCCACCATCACCGTTTTCAGCCGTTGACGGGCAACGTGCAATCGACGTTTGATGGTGCCCACGGGGGCATCGAACTCACGGGCCATTTGCTTCAAGCTGCGGCCACGCAGGTAAAACGCTTCCAATGTGGCTCGGTCGTCGTCCTTCAGTCGGCGCAGGGCGGCGTGGAGGTTGGCCTTGGCTTCCCGCAATTCCATTTCGTCAAGCGGCCCCCGAACGACCCCTTCCACGGAGTCCAGCATTTCGGGTTCCGCACCGAAGACCGGCCCTTTGCGGGTCAGGCGGTTGATGGCCATGCGAGCGGTGATCTTCCGCAACCAACCGGCGAACGCACGGGGTTCCCGAAGTTGTGGCAACTTCCACATGGCGTGGATGAACACTTCCTGTGTGAGTTCCTGAGCATCGAGTGGGTCATGCACCCGACTCATGGCCATGGCGTAAACGCTACCCTGAAAACGCTCGACCAACTCGCCGAAGGCGAGGCGGTCACCGGCTTTGGCTTGTTCCACTAAGGCAGAAATTTCGTCCCAACACATCGTCTCGGTATCCTGTCCCGATCCTACCCTGAGGATTTCGGCTGCGAGTCCGCGTTGCCGGTGCGTCGGCGGTCCACCCCGAATCGGATGTAGGG
>JAIXLE010000065.1:5029-10498 GCA_026931725.1 Bacteroidales bacterium | reverse complement strand
TGAACGGCAGCAGCGCCACCCCGCCCTGACCATCGCGGACCCGCAACAGTCCGTTCTGTTGGCCGATCTGGCTCCCGTCCGGCACCCAGGTCACGCGGCCCGTGAGCGGATCAACGGCCATGCCGGTCGGACGGACGGACAGGTCGAAGTTCAGCGGATCGCCATCTGGGTCGGACGCGGTCGGCAGGAACGCGAAGGTTTGCCCGACGACGACCGTTGTGGGAACCGTTGCGGTCAGGAGCGGGTCGTGGTTTTGCGGCGGGACGATCCGGCGAACAGCTCCGAAGTCCAGACCGGAAACGGTCTCGCCCGCAGCCGCCGTCACGGTCCGCTGTCCGTTGGCGGGCAGGGTGAAGACCCAGCCCTCGGGGCGTTCGAGCGCCACCGAGTAGCTCCCGGCCGGGAGTCCCGTCAAGGTGTAAGTGCCATCGGCCGCAACGGGGCTCGAGCGTTCGCCGGGATCATGCTGGCTGTTGGAGTTGTCGTCGATGTAGACGATCCAGGTCGCCAGCGATTCCTCGCCCGCATCCCAAACACCGTCGGCGTCGGTATCGTGGAACGCGGTTCCCGAGAGAGTGATCGGGGCATCCGAACCGACCGCCACGGTGATCGTCTGCTCGGCGATCCCACCGCGACCGTCGGTGGCCCGCACAGTGAACGTGGCCGTCCCGGTGGTCGCCGGCGTCCAGGTCACGAGCCCGTCCGATGCCAGCGTCAGGCCACTCGGCACGGCCCCGACCAGGGCATAGGTAATCGGGTCGCCGTCGGCATCGACCGCTCGGGCGGCATGGGCGAATGCCTGACCGACCAGGGCCGTGCCCGCGATGGGGCTGACGAAGATCGGAGCGGTGTTCCCCGGTTCGGGCGTCACCCGCACGACGAACGTCTGCGAGGCGGTGCCGCCCTGGCCATCGGAGACCGTAACCGTCACCACGCTGTTCCCCAGCTGGTCGGCGGACGGCGTCCAGGTCAAGGCTCCGGTCGTTGGATCGATGGTCATACCGACCGGCGCAGCACTCAGCCCGAAACTCAGCGTGTCGCCATCGGCGTCTTCGACGACCGGGGCATAGCCGTAGGAGACGTGGACCGCCCCACCCACGGACGGGATCGACGTGAAGACGGGTGGGCGGTTCGGGGCCGGTTGGGTAATCGTCAGCGTGAACGTCTGGGTGGCCGAACCGCCGTGGCCGTCAGTGGTCCGAATCGCCACGATTTGCGTGCCGACATCCGCCGCATTCGGAGTCCAGTTCAACACGCCGGTCGCCGAGTCGATCGTCATTCCCACCGGCCCGGCCGCCAGGGTGTAGGCGAGCGTGTCGCCGTCCGGGTCCGTGGCCGACGCGGCATAGGTGTAGGCACGCCCGACCGTCGCTTCGAGGGGCGGGACCGACGTGAACGCCGGGGCCTGGTTCGGCGTGCCCAGGAGGACGAGGTCATAAACGAACCGCACCCGGTTCGGGTTGAGGAAAGTCAACGCGAAGACACTGGCCGCCGCTCCAGGAGCCAGTCCTCCGGTCACAAGCCCCCGCGCGGTGAGATTGAAGTAAGGCGTGCCATCGAGCAGATAGCCGTCCGGCGTACCAACCGACACCGACAGGTCCGACAGGTTGCGGACGCCCACCAGCACCGGTCCGCTGATCGCGTAAGTTCCGGTGTTGGTGATGGTCACGTCGGCGAACAGCGTATTCGTGCGGTCGTCGAACGAAGTCCGCCCATAGTCGGCGCGGATGTGTCCGACTTCGACCAGGGAGTCGAAGTCGATGGAGCCGGTCGGGACCTGGGTGCCGACGAGCGAATGCGTGGTTTCGGCGGTTTGACCGTAGACGTCGGTGGCGACGAATTGCACGGTCCGGGTGCCCGGCCCGACGGGGATGCGGGCGAAGAACCGCCCCGTCGCATCGAACGTGACCGCGATTCCGTCGGCGGTGACGGAGGCGATCGGAGCGTTCGGGTTTCCGGCGGTGGCGACGCCGGTGACGAGGACCGTCTGCCCGGCCGGGAACGCGGAGCCGTCCGGCGGGCTGTCGACACGAATGGTCGGTGCGGCCAGCACCCAATCGGCTACGGCGGACGCCGTCAGGGTGCCCACGGAGGCCGTGATGGTATCGTCGCCCCGCACGGAGCCGGTGTAGGTGAACGCGGCTTGGCCGTTCGCATCGGTCAGGGCGAACCCGCTGGCCGCGTTCGCCCCGGAGACGACGAAGTCCACCCGGATGCCCGCCAGCCGCTTCCCCGTGGCGTCGGTGACGGTGGCTGTGACCCGGTGGGTTCCGCCCACGGACAAGGTCGCGGTCGGCGGCGACAGTCCGATGGCGGTTGCGGAGGCGATCGGAGCGAGAGCCAACCCACCGGTATAGCCGTATGAATCGTAGTCGTTAAAACCGTAAATCGTGATGCCGAATGGGAGGGAGGCTGCCAGCGAGTGGGCTCCGATCTCCACCGGAACCTGTGCCCAGAAGAAATCGGTCGAACCGATCCGGGTAAACGCCGCGACCGGGATCACGTCGCCGTCGCGTGTCACGCTTCCAACGGCGGCTTCGGGGACGACCAGATTCACATAGTTCGTCGGGAACCCGCTCGCCGGGGTGGTCACGGTGTATTCGGCCTGGAATTGCTCGGTAGGCGGGATAAGCACCAGGAACGGGTCGGCCAGGGTGCTATCGAAATCACCACCATTGGAATATTGTCCGACCAGAATTGGATGGTTGGCGCGAATATCGGACGAGTTATTGACAATCTGTTCGTAGTATTCTCCCCGATCGAGTGTCGCCACAATCTGATCGTTAATCGTGACCACGGTTCCGTCTTCGGAGGCCAGGATTCGGAACGTGTCGCCGCCGGATCGGGTGGCGAGAGGTGCGGTCAGGAATTGTCGGCCCCAGGTATCGATGGGCGTGAGTTGTTCGACCAAGTGGTTCCCGGCCCACACATCCGAGGGAACGAAGGTAATCTGGTGCCCGCCAAATGCAGCCACTGGTTGGCTGGCCGAAATGACGGTTCCAGTGAGGTCGCCGTCATCCGTTTCCTGGCTGATCAACTGATAGACCTGACCTTGGTCGAGCGTTACGGTGTACGGCACGCCCGCAGGACGGTTCCCGGCAGCATAGGAAGGGGTGATCGTGAGCACGGTGCCGTCGACCGTAGCCGCGACCGCGAATTCAGTCCCCCGCAACTGCGGGTGGAGTGGGCTGTTCCGATAGCTCAGCACCATGTATTCGGTGCCGAGGATGTCGACCGGGAGCCCGAGGAAGGCATCAGTGGTGTACTGAACGTAGTTCAGGCCATACACCGCGATCTCATCGTCTGCGGTGACGTGAATCCCACGATTCTGAATCGTATCCGATGCACGCCCCAGATCGGCGCCATCCGGGATTGGCACGGTTACAACTTCTCCAGCCGCAACTTCGACCGTTTGGTCGAAACCAAGTCCGGGAATCTCGACGCGAGCGAACGTGTCGACTTCAGAAGTGATGTAGAGGGAGAGCTGCTGGCTGTCGGGGTACGGGCTACCGTACTTCTCGTTTCCCAGGAAGGTCAGCCAGAACTCGGTCCCCTTGTTGTCCGGCAGGTTGAGGACGCCGTCGTCGTTGGCGATCGTCCCGATCGCGGTGCCGGTCACAATCGCCGCCTCGACCGCGTCGGAGAGCAGCACCCGGAACCGCTCGCTACGTTCCTGGTCGAGGTCGCCGTAAACTTCGACAACCACAGTTTGGGTCAGCGGCCCGCCCGGCAAAAACGTGAGCATCCCCGAGGCCGCGATGTAGTCTTCACCCGCGATCGCCGTGTCGTCCTGGGTCGCCCACTGCACGGTCACGGGCACGTCCCAGGCACGGCTCATCGTCACTGGGAACTCGAACCGGGTCCGGCCCACGTTCCCCTCATCGGACCGAACATTCCCGATCGACAATTTCGGGCCGTCGAAGAGAAGGGCCACATCATTGCCGTCGCCGGCCGCGTAGCTCAGCAGGTACGGCTTCCCGCCGAACGTCCACGCGGTCCCGTCCGGGTTACCGAGGAAAGTACCGGACACGGCGGTCGTACCGCCCGTCGTGAGGAAGCGGAACTCCGGCCCGTTGACGAACCCGGCCAGCTCGGTGATCGACACGATACCGGCAATCGAAACGCTGCCGCCGACCACCAGTTGGTCGTAATGGCCGGACGTAGGTTCGACGAGTTCGATCCGAAGAGTCGCCGCGCTTCCCTGGCTGTAGCTGCCGGTAACGGTCAGTACGCCGGTCGGCATCGTCGAAGTTCCCGGGCTGACCTCGCCGCCCGATTGGGTCAAGGTTCCCGCGATGCTCCCGAATCCACTCAGGACGCCTCCGGCGAGGTCAACAGTCTCGGCCGCCAGCGTGCCGTTGAGAAGGGTCGTTTCGCCCGCTGTCTGGGAGTAGTTGCCTCCGCTGATCGATAGCGTGGTCTCCGAACCGATCTCCACCGTGCCAGCGGTGGAGAATCCGGTCGCGAACGCCAGCGTACCGCTTCCCAGGACGAGGCGACCCGTCGAGGCGTTCGTGGTCGAAACGCCGACGTAGAAAGTACCAGTTCCGGTCGTCTTGGTCACGGTGCCGGCGTTGGCGAACGTGCTCGAAGCCCCGTACCAGTTGACAAGCGAAGCATTTTCCGGGAGGTCCAGTGTTCCTCCGGCCGCCACCTCCAACCGGGCGGCATCTGCCAGATACAAGGAACCGCTGTCGGTCCAGATTCCCGTACCGGCGATCCGCAACGTCCGGCTGACGAGGAACCGGGTATCGTACCCGCTCAACGCCAGTGTCCCACCGGCCGCGACGATCGTCGTCCCGGCACCGGACATGGTCCCGCTGGTCCAGGTTAGCGATCCCGTGACCGTCAGGTCGCCATCACCCGTAAGCGTCCCCCCCGATTGCGTGAATTGCGATACTGCGGCAGATGTCGTCAGCGTCAGCGACCCGCTTGACAGGGTGACTGGTCCGGTCGGAGTGAAGCCAGTCCCCACCTCGACCGTGCCGCCCGAGATCAGGACTGCGCCAGCGCCATTCACGGCTCCGTTAGCCAGGGTGAACGATCCGGTCGAGAGCGTCAGGTTCGCTCCGCTGGCCACCGACCACGTCCCCGCGCCCGACCCACCCGCAGAGAGGTTCAGTGTGCCGCTTCCGACGCTCACCTGCCCGTTGTTTACAAAGGCAACACCGGCGTAGAATGTACCGGTTCCGGTCGTCTTGGTCACGGTTCCGGCGTTGGTAAAAGTGACCGGAGAACCGTACCAAAAAGCGAGCGAAGCATTTTCCGGGAGGTCCAGCGTTCCACCGGCCGCCACGTCCAGTCGGGCGGCATCCGCCAGATACAAGGAGCCGCTGTCGGTCCAGGTTCCCGTACCGGCAACTTGTAGAGTCCGACCGACGAGGAACCGGGTGTCGTACCCGCTCAACGCCAGCGTCCCACCGGCCGCGACGATCGTCGTCCCGGCACCGGACATGGTCCCGCTGGTCC
>JAIXLE010000065.1:0-4929 GCA_026931725.1 Bacteroidales bacterium | reverse complement strand
GGGCGGCATCCGCCAGATACAAGGAGCCGCTGTCGGTCCAGGTTCCCGTACCGGCGATCCGCAACGTTCGACCGACGAGGAAGCGGGTGTCGTACCCGCTCAACGCCAGCGTCCCACCGGCCGCAATGATCGTCGTCCCGGCACCGGACATGGTCCCGCTGGTCCAGGACAATGTCCCCGTGACCGTCAGGTCGCCAGCACCCGCGAGCGTCCCGCCCGATTGCGTGAATGAGACGAGCGATGCCGGTGTTGAGAAACTGAGCGACCCGTTCGTGAGCGACACCGAACCGGTGGTGGTGAAACCGCTGCCGACATCGACCGTCCCGCCCGTCACGGCAACCACCCCGGCCCCGGTTACCGTGCTGCCGGCCAATGGGAAGGCACCACCAGCAAACGCCAGGGTGGCTCCGCTGGCCACCGACCACGTCCCTGTCCCCGACCCGCTCGCAGAGAGGTTCAGTGTGCCGCTTCCGACGCTCACCTGCCCGTTGTTTACAAAGGCAACACCGGCGTAGAATGTACCGGTTCCGGTCGTCTTGGTCACGGTTCCGGCGTTGGTAAAAGTGACCGGAGAACCGTACCAAAAAGCGAGCGAAGCATTTTCCGGGAGGTCCAGCGTTCCACCGGCCGCCACGTCCAGTCGGGCGGCATCCGCCAGATACAAGGAGCCGCTGTCGGTCCAGGTTCCCGTACCGGCGATCCGCAACGTTCGACCGACGAGGAAGCGGGTGTCGTACCCGCTCAACGCCAGCGTCCCACCGGCCGCAATGATCGTCGTCCCGGCACCGGACATGGTCCCGCTGGTCCAGGACAATGTCCCCGTGACCGTCAGGTCGCCAGCACCCGCGAGCGTCCCACCCGACTGTGCGAACGAGCCCACCGTCGACGCGGCCCCCAGGGTCAGCGTACCGCCGGTAATCACCAGAGAACCAGTGCCGGAGATGCTGTTCGCAGTCGCCGATCCGCTGCGGACCGTGACCGTCACGCCCGCCGGCACGGTTACATCGTCGGCCGTGGTCGGCACGATGCCGCCCGACCAGTTCGAGGCCACGTCCCAGAAGCCGGTCGAACCACCCACCCAATTCACCGGCGGGTCGGCGATCCCTTCGGGAGCCGGGCTGCCAGTGGCCAAGGCGAAGCTCGACGACGCGGCCTGAACTCCACCGGAGTTCCACCAGTGATTGCTGCGGCCACTGGCATAAGTGAAGACCTTGTGAGCCGTTTTGTCCACGACCCAGAGTTCGTTGCCACCGGCCGGGTTCAGGGTCACGCCGGTCGGGTCGCCGTTGGCCCCGTCCAGCCGCCAGCCGTTCGAGCCGCCGAGCGCATTGCCGTTCGTGTCATAGGCCCAGATTTTGCCGCCGGTGGACGCCTTCTCGACCACGAAGATCGTCTGCCCATCGGTGGCAAGGCCCGTCGCGGTCCCGGTGATGCCGCTCGGCGTAAACGACGAAGCCGGGTCCAGTCCGCCCGAACGGAGTTTCGCCCCGTTCGTATAGCGGAACACCTTGACGGCGTTGGTCGCCGCATCGCGGCCCAGCACCCAGACGTCGGTGCCGTTGGTGGCCACGTCCTGAGCATTGGTCACGCCGTAGGCCCGCCACGATCCCCGCACGGAACCGTCCGCATCATACTGCGTCACCGTCGTGGTGCCGTCCGTGTTCGCGGTCACCACCCAGGTCGCGGAACCCGCCGTATTCGAGACGATCCCGGTCGCCGTCCCGCCGTCCGCCAGAGCATTGGCCCCTACGGAAGAACCCGACGACGAATACCGATTCACCTCTGCGCCGCCGACCACGAAGAACTTGGGAGCCGTGAATGTCTCCGGGGCCACGGTCACCGTGTACGTGGCCGAGGTCAGCGTCGGACAGGCCGACAGGAGCGGCAGCCAGTGGAGCTCGCCGTTGCCGGAAACGGATTGGGCGACGAGCTGGCCGTCGATGAACCCGTTCGAGAACGACACGGCGGCACGCGGTGCCAGCACGCTGCCCAACACGCCGAACGAGGTGATCGTGAGCGCCGTGGTCTGTGCGAAGTTGAACAGGATGTGTTGTTTATCAACGCCGTTGAGCCAGGTCTGGAAGTTCTGCAACCGGTTCGTGGTGCCGGTCACGTTGATGAGCACGGTCGAACCGGCCGGGGCGGTGATCGCGAGTCCGGACGCATTCCAGAGTTTCGAGCCGTCGATACTGAAGGCGTTGAACGACGGATCGGAGCCGGTGAGGGCGATCGCCCAGGTCGAACCGGTCGGCGTGTAGGTGGTCGTCCCCGTTGCGGGGATCGCGGCCCAGGCATCACTGCGGCCGGTCAGATACGTTTGTGCCGAGGTGAAGTCGATAGCCGTGTTTTTGTAGGCGTAACCGGCGGGGAATCCCACCGACGTGAACGAGCCGGTCGTACCATACACCGCGTTGCCGTGATAGACCTGCCCGTTGGAAATACTGAGGGAGCCACCGGCAATGATCGTGTCCCGACCGTCGTCCGCCGCAGTCAATTGGGTGCCGACGCCGTGGCTGGTAACGGTGATCGCCCCACCCGCCGCGAGCCGCCCCTGGACATCGGAAAGATTCGTCGCCGAAGTGAAGATGAAACCGTTGAATGCCCCGGCTTCCCCGAGCGGTCCGAGCGGAGCCTGAGTCGCCGAGAAGCTGTAATTGCCCGCCGACAGTGTGGTGCCCGTCGTATCAACCTGCCAGCGACCATCAATGGCCACCACTGTGGAACCGACCGAGGTGCCATTGCGGGTCAAGGTGACAACCGCACCCGGCTGACCGGTGCCGGAGACGACCAGTGTGGAATCGTTGGTTGTTGCGCTGGACTCGCTCGTGCTGGTGGCCCGGCTGACGCCGGTGATGGTCACGGGGATGGCGGGGTAACAATCGAGTCCCCCAGCCGGGGCGGTCACTGTGACCGGAATCTGGACCGTGACGGAACCGCCATCATCATCGGTGATCGTTACGGTGACCGTGTAGCTCCCGGCTGCGGTGTAGGTGTGCGAACTCAGCACCGAACCCGTTGTGGCCGTCTCCGCCGAACCGTTGGTCACGTTGGGCGTGACGGATTCCACGACACCATCATCCCAATTCACGGAAACGGTGAACGTCTCGCTGGTCCCGGCGGACGGGAGCGTGAAACCGGGGTCGGTGAAGTTGGCCCAGCCCAACGACAATGCCTGTCCGACCGTGGCCGTCTGGGCCGACGCCGGGGTGGCCGACGGAGCGACGTTGGTGATCGAGGCCGACGAGGTCGCGGTGCCGGTCAACCCATACTGATCGGTGATGGTGACGGCCACCGGGTAGGTGCCGTTGTCGGCGTAGATGTGCGAACCGCTCACCGTACCAACGCCGTCCGCATACGTCACGGTGCCCGTTGAAGTTGTACCATCGCCCCAGGCGATGACGGCCGTGTGCGTGTCACCCGGATCGGCATCGGTGAATGTGGCCGTGTATCCGAGGGACGAGCCTTCCGGACCGCTCGGCGTTCCGGCCGTGAGCACGACCGGGGCATTCGCCGCCACCGTGACGGTCAGCGTGCGGGACTGCGTGCCGCCGTCGTCATCGCTCACGGTCAGGCGAACGGTATAGGTATCCGGCGTCGTAAACGTGTGGGACGCGGACACCGAGCCGGTGGTCGCCGTCCCGGCCGAGCCATTGATGACATCGGGCGAGACCGCTTCGATGGTGCCATCGCCCCAATCGACTGTGGCAGTGAACGTCTCGCTGGTTCCGGCGGTCGGGAACGTGAAGCCGGGGTCGGTGAACGTGCCCAGATGGAACGTCGTGAGCGCGTTCACGCCAGCGGACTGATCGGGGCCAGCCGTGACCGTGGGAGCGACGTTGCCCACCGACACCGTGATCCCGTTGGCGGTCCAGACGCCGGCCGCATTGGTGGCCGTGGCCGAAATCGCATACGCCCCATTGTCGGCATAGACGTGGCTCGCCGACGTGGCCGAGCCGGACAGCGTCGAACTCGTACCATCACCCCACTGAATGTCCCAGGAATCGACCGGCGCAGCGGAGGCTAACGCCAGCGGGTATTCCGATCCTTCCAGCACCGTGGACGGCCCGGAAATCACGGCTTGCGGATTGGTCGCCTGCACGGTCACGACGACTTGGGCCGTGCCAACCGCGCCGCCATCGTCCGTGACCGTCACCGTGACGGTGTAAACGCCGGGGTCCGCGAAAGCATGGGACCCGGTAGCGGTCCCGGAGCCGTTGGTTTCGACCACGGTTGCCGCCATACTGTCGCCCGGTGCCCAGGCGATGGTCGCGGTGTGCGTGTCGAGAATGCCGGGATCGGTAAACGCGGCCACCAGATCGAACGATTCGTTCTGGTTCACCGTCAGCGTCGCCGGGGCCGTCACCGCCGGCGCGAGGTTGCTGACCGGGACATTGACGGACGTGGTGACTACAGAACCGGCCGTGTCGATGACGGTCAGCGAAACCGGATAAAGGCCATCCTGCCAGTAGTGCTCGCTTGCCGTCACGCCCGTGACGGTCGAGCCATCCGACATCAACCAGCTTTCGGCGTAAATCCCCTCGATATCCGTCGTGCCGCTGCTATCGAACGATACCGTGTCTCCTTCTCCGGGCGACGACGGGGAGTAGGCGATGGCAGGCACGGGGGCCGAGTTGACGGTAAACGAGGTGGTCGATTCGGTCTGCTGATGGGTCGTACCCGTGGCGCGAACCGTGATCGTGGTTGGGCCGGCCGGTAGGACACCGGGATCGAAGACGAACGAGCCGTCCGGTTGGAGTGACGCGGTGATGTCCGTCCAGTCCCCGTTACCGACTTTCGCTTCCAGCTTGGTGATCGGGTGATTGTCCGTCGCCGTGCCAGTCACCGTCGGGTCGTTGGTCAGCCGGTCGGTCTGGTACGCCTCGGTCCCGGGACCGCTTGGGCATCCGGTAGGTGAAAATTTACCTGCCG
>JAIXLE010000176.1 GCA_026931725.1 Bacteroidales bacterium | reverse complement strand
CCACCCGGTCCAGCGAAAGGCGAATCTATGGGTATAAATCCACCCACCGGATGCCCTCCCTCCGAGGTTCTTCGGCGGCTGGAAGATGCGGATCAGCAGACTGTTCGTTGTCCTGTTACATTTGAGCCATTGCATATCAATCCAGATGCGGCGGCTTGGCATGACCCAGACTCACATAAAGAGGACGTTGCTGTCGCCTCAGAATGCGCGCTTCAAATCGGCCATGAAGTAATGTATCAAGTAGTATATTTTGACGGTTCTGGGCGACTGCTGCGTGTATTGCCTGACTGGGTGACTCGAACTGGCTCGCATTAAATATTAGCATGTCAACAGACGATGTTTATATGCGGCACAATTGATCTGCCAATTCCACGCCCATCAAACCACCGACGATCAGCGCCCCCATGCCCACAAACGTCACCTCCGCGAAGTTCAGCGGCTGGTCGAGGCAGTACCGCCGCTCGGTAGTGGCCCTACATAAGGGATATGTTGTAGAGTCGTACGAAGTACCACAGGGCACCGATGTGGTTCTTGGGACACTTGGAGAAAGATAGCGTCTTCCGCACGAATCGGGCACACCGTTGACGGAGCGTACACCAGAATCGTTCAATGTGCGCGGTCAGTCCAGAGTCCTTCCCGCCCGGGGCATGCCGCTCCTCCGGGACCACCGCCCGATACTGAGCCAGGAAGTCCGTACAGACAATGGCTCCGTCCCGATATTCGTCCGGGAGTGCCTCCCACAAATCCCGCGCTGTGGCCTCGGATCGGTCCCCAACGACCATTGCCACGACCTGCCGCGTGTCCGCGTCCAACGCCGCCCAGACCCACCAGACTTCCCCCTTTTTACCGACGAAACTCCACAATTCATCGGCCTCGATCACCAGCTTGCCCGTCTTTTTTTAGCGGACCGGGGTGGTGCGGCGTCTCGTCCCGGTACAGGGTGTTGACGAACCCTTGGAGCCAGGACCGGGACACACCGGTTACCCGAGCGATCCCGCGCAGACTCATCCGTTCGCCCAAGAGTCGGCGGATCAGCCCCTTGGTCTCATCGGACACGGGACTGGTTTTGGGACACGCGACAAATCGTCGACCACAGGTCCGACAAAGGAACGTCGGGGTGCCGGCGGCGTTGGGTCCATTGCGGACCACATGGACCGATTGGCACTTGGGACAAGGGGGCAATGGAGACATGGAATGGCTGGTATTTTGCATATCCCTATCCTAGCACAATCCCCCACCTCGGGCCACTACCCAGCACACGATTGCAGCCGAATGGCATCATGAGGAAGCCGGTATGAGATTGGGCTTCAAGAGCAACGCCGCCAGTTGCCCTCGACAAGAGCCGCACCCCGTCCCGGCACCTGTCTGTTCCGATACTTCTTGCAAGGATCGGCAACCCGCCATCATGGCATTGCGGATGCATTGTTCCGTAACATTGTGGCATTTACAAATCGGATCATTCGACACCATAGCCACGCCACGCTCAGGGGTAGCGAACAGGTCCAGACTATTCGTCGGCAACGGGTCACCGCGTTCGAGTCGCCGAATCAACCCCGCCGAAGCTGCGGTATCACCCACCAACACCGCCCCGACAAGACGGCCATTGCGAATGATCAACTTCCGATAGTTGCCACGATTTTCTTCCATGATTTGAACGACTTCATCATCCGCTTGCTGAGCTTCGATGTCGCCCATGCTGGCGACTGCAATACCGGCTACCTTCAATCGCGTATAGAGCCGGGTTCCGGTGTAACGGGCTTGAACATTGGTGCCCGTAAGAACATCCGCCAGTACCGCGCACTGTTCGTAGATCGGCTGCACCAAACCATAGACTTGCCCTCGGTGTTCGGCACACTCACCCACGGCGTAAACGTGTTCCACAGCCGTCGCCAGCGAATCATCGACGAGGATGCCCTTGTTGACGGGAATGTTCGAGTCGCGGGCCAAGTCCGAACGGGGATGAATACCACAGGCGCAGACGAGGAGATCCGCCGGTAGCAATGTTCCATCCGCGCAGCGCAAACCTTCCACCGCGTGTTCGCCGAGAATCGCCTGAGGCACCACGCCGGTACGCACCGTGATCCCCAGTCCGGCCACGGCGCGCCGGAGGTACTCACCGCCAAATCGGTCGAGTTGACGATTCATCAAAATATCAGCTTGATGCACGATTGTAACGGACAAACCACGATCCGCTAACCCCTTCGCGGCTTCCAGGCCCAACAGCCCTCCGCCGATGACGATGGCCGATCGACCGGGTTGTGCCCATTCCCGCATCCGCTCCGCATCGACCACATTCCGATACGCCACGACACCCGATTTGAAGCGGCCATCCGCGGTGTGTAGTCCGTCGAGCGGGGGAATCCGAGGCACGCTGCCCGTGGCGAAAATCAGTTTGTCGTACTCATGTTCCCGGTCATCCGCAGTCCGAATCCGGCGTGAGTGGGTCGTGACCTGTGTGACCCGGCATCCGATGTGCAGAGTCACGCCGTTGTCTCGATACCACTCGATCGGCTTCAGGGTGATGTCATCGACCGTGCCGCCCGCGAGCAACCGATTTAACAGGATGCGGTTGTAGCAACCGTGCGGTTCCTCGCCGAACACGCTGATATGAAACCCCGTGAGGCCGCCGCGCCGAGCCAGGTCATCGAGCAAGCGGCCCGCGGCCATACCGTTTCCGATAATCGCTAGGTGCTTGCGGTTCATCTGCTCTCCTGGGTGGGGGGAATAGCGGTGACGCGAACCGCTGCCATCTTGAATTCCGGCATGCGGCTCGTGGGGTCCAGTGTTGCTTGGGTCAACACATTCGCCGCAGCGGTGCCGCCGTAGTGGAACGGCGCGAACACGGTATCTGGGCGAATCGTGGAAGTCACTTCCGCCTCGAACATCACGACACCCCGACGAGAAGCCACCTGGACATACCCCGGTTCGATGAGGCCGATGTGGTCGGCGAGTTCGGGGTGCAGTTGCAAACGGGGAGCCGGTTTGGCTTGTCGCAATCGACCAACTTTCCGAGTTTGAACCCCAGAGTTGTAATGCTCCGCGTAGCGGCCGGTGGTGAAGTAGATCGGGTACTCCGCATCCGGTTCCTCACCCGCTGGTCGGTGTTCGACCGCATGAAATCGTGCTTTTTCGTCCGCATGGTAGAACTGCTGCTCAAACAATCGCGGCGTGCCGGGATGTTCCGCTGTGGGGCAAGGCCAGAAGACCCCCTGTTCCGCGTCGATGCGGTCGTAGCTGATGCCCGCATAATCGGCGATGCCGCCCGCCGTGGCCACGCGGAGTTCCGCGAAGATGTCCTCTGCCGATGCGAATGCGAACTGATCCCCATAACCGAGACGCTCCGCAAGGGCACACAGGATTTCCCAATCCGAACGGACCCCATCGGGCGGAGCCTGCACCTGTCGCCGCCGGATGACGCGCCCCTCGAAGTTGGTCAGCGTCCCATCTTCCTCGGCCCACTGGGTCACGGGGAGGACGACATCGGCGAGCGCCGCGGTTTCATTCAGGAACGCATCGCAGACGGCGAGGAAATCCAGCGCCTGCAACCGCTGGAGGATGTTTCCCGCATGGGGCGAAGCGACGGCAACATTTGAGCCCATCACGAGCAGCGAGCGAATCCCGCCGGGCTGTCCGAGGGAATCCAACAGTTCATAAGCACTGCGGCCCTTGCGCGGCAAAGACGCGGGATCAACACCCCAGACACGGGCGGTGTGTTCCCGGTGTGCGTCCACTTCTATGAGTCGATAACCGGGTAGCTGATCCGCTTTCTGTCCATGTTCGCGGCCACCCTGACCGTTGCCCTGGCCAGTAAGGCAACCGTACCCACTGCCCGGTCGGCCGATCTGACCGATGGCGAGTATGAAGTTGATGAACGCCAAAACCGTATCGACACCTTTGCTCTGCTGTTCGGGGCCACGCCCAGTGAGAATCATCGCGGTATCGGCGGTCGCCAGCCAGCGGGCCGTCTTGCGGAGGGTCGCTTCGCTGATGCCGGTGAGTTGCTCCACACGGCCAGGGTGATAGGTCAATGCGACTCGGCGGGCCGCATCAAACCCGTTCGTCCGACTGCGGATGAACGGCAGGTTCAGCAACTGTTCTTCGATGACGATGAAAAGCAACCCATTCGCCAGAGCCAAATCGGAACCCGGTGTCAGTTGTAGGAAGAGATCCGCGCTTTGGGCCGTGGGGGTCCGGCGGGGGTCGGCCACGATGAGTCGCCCTCCACGGGCTTTTTGCTGCTCGAACCACTGGGCGATCGGCGGTAGCGTATCAGCAGGATTCGATCCAATAATCAGGATCACCTGGGCGAGCGGAATGTCCTGCACCGGGAACGGTAGCCCACGGTCGATGCCGAAGGCTTTGTTTCCCGCCGCGGCGGCGCTGCTCATACAGTAGCGGCCGTTGTAATCGACATGGGGTGTCCCCACCGCGACGCGGGCAAACTTCCCCAGAAGGTAAGCCTTTTCGTTCGTCAGGGCACCGGATCCGAACAAGCCAATCGCGTCGGCTCCATACTCGCGGCGTGCCCGGCGGAAGGCATCGGCAATCCGGTCGAGTGCGGCCTTCCAGGTCGCCGGATGCAGTCGATCATCGGGGCCACGCACCAAGGGGGTCGTCAGCCGATCCGGGTGGCAGAGCAACTCACTGGCGGTCCACCCTTTCACACAGAGTCGACCATTGTTCACGGGGAAGGCATCATCACCGGCGATCGTCGGTGACAACCCGCTGTCATGAACCACGGTGAGGGTGGTCCCGCACTGGAAGGCGCAGTACGGGCAGTGCGTGCGCACCACGGTGGGAGGAACATCGGTCGTCGTCAGGGCAATCGACACAGGCGGAATCCTTGGGGCGGGGCGTTCACATGTCCACACTGACGATGCCGTTTTGCACGGATACCGGGTACGCCGTCACCGGGCAGACGTGCGGTTGATCGCAGGAACCCGAATTCCGGTCGAACCGAAAAGCGTGCAGCGGGCAGACAATCTGATCGCCAGCGAGCATCCCATCGGAAAGCGGGCCACCCTTGTGCGGGCAACGATCCGCGACCGCGAAGACTTGCTCCTCACGGGTGCGGTAAATGGCGATTTTGGTGCCCCCCACCACGAACGGCCGGGCCATCCCGAGCGGAATTTCATCCAGCACACAGAGTCGAATCATGACGGTTCCTCTCCGGTCGGCCAGTGCCCACAACGGGGCTGGCCGATCTCGGAACATTAGTGAGTGATAATGATTAGGATGAAAGGACATTCAGTGGGATCGACCGGCCCGCGTCGAACTGGCCGGGGTAAGCGGGGACGTTCGCTTCCGTCCACGGGTCCACGAACGCATTCACAGTCTTTTGCACTTCCTGATCGAGCCATTCCCCGAGGCCCAGGGAGTCGTTTACGATGATGTCGATGATCTTGCTCAGGCCAATCCTGGGGACGAAATCGTAGGTCCGTTCCAGCCACTTCGCGTTTTCGCGGTAGTAGATCAGGAAGCGGCCGGTCATCTGAATCGCTTCTTCCTTCGACGAGACGCGGCACAGGACATCGGCCTTGCGAACACTCGCACCCGCGCCGCCGCCGATGACGATTTCCCATTCCCCGCCTTCCCCAGCGATAATGCCGACATCCTTGACCGTGGCCTCGGCACAATTTCGAGGACATCCTGAGACGGCCATCTTCACCTTGGCGGGGAACTCGAAGCCCTGGAATCGGTTCTCAATCGCGATCCCGAGTCCGGTGCTGTCATTGGTGCCGAACCGGCAAAATTCGGTGCCCACACAGGTTTTGCACATCCGATACGCTTTGGTGTAGGCATGTCCGCTGGGCATCCCCAGATCGCGCCAGACACCGGGGAGATCTTCTTTCTGGACACCGAGTAAGTCGATCCGCTGGCTGCCGGTAATCTTGACCATTGGGACATTGTACTTCTTGGCCACCTCGCCAAAACGGATGAGGGCATCGGCCGTGGTCACGCCACCGGGGATACGGGGAATGACCGAGAAAGTGCCGTCCTTTTGGATATTGCCATGTAAGCGATCGTTGATGTATCGGGCATCGCGTTCATCCACGAATTCCTCATTCCAAACGCTGTGCAAAAGGCTCGACAAACCCATCTTGGATTTTTCATCCGCCGAACCGTCCCCGAGTTCCCGCAGCACGGCGGAGACGCTTTTGAGGCTCCGTTTGCGGACTTCCGCGAGCAAAGCGGGTTTGTCCAAGGGCACCGCTGGGACGTAGTAATTTTCGGATGGGTCCGCAGCGACATCTCCCGCCACGGCTTCGATGAGTCCCTTGATGACCTTCTTGCACGAACCGCACCCGGTACCCGCACGGGTCGCCTTGCCGATTGCAGGAAGGGTACATTTCTCAGCACGGATCGCATCACAAATCGTCTTCTTGCTGACTCCGTTGCAGTCGCAAACCTGGTGGGAATCGGCCAGGTCCGCATAGGAGGTTTCTTTCCTTTGCGATCCGGCGGTGAAAAACAGTTCGAGTCGCCGTTCCGGAACGGCCCCTCCGCGTTGAAACAGCGTCATCACATCATCGGCTGGCCCTAAATCGCCGAGAAGACAGGCCGCGTTCACCCGACCTTCGCGGATGATCGCTTTCCAGTACACCCGCCGGCGGGGTTCGCTGAAGACGACGACTTCATCCGTCGGTTGCAAATCGCGGATGACTCCCATGCTCGCCAGTTCCACGCCCATGACCTTGAGCTTGGTCGCGATCTTGGATCCGGTATAACAAGCGGTCGGTCCCACGCCGGTCAGTTGCTGCGCCAACGCTTTAGTCTGATCCCACAGTGGAGCCACCAAGCCATAAATCATGCCATTGTGTTGCACACACTCGCCCACGGCGTAGACATGCTCCACATTGGTCCGCAGTTGGTCATCGACGACAATGGCGCGTTCGACGGCAACCCCGGCCGCGCGGGCCAGTTCGACATTCGGACGGATGCCCGCGGAGATGACGACTAAATCCGTTTCGTCCAGGGTGCCATCTTCGTACTTGACTCCGGTGACCGAACCGGGGCCGACAATTTCCGCCGTGCCCGTATCGACACGCACCCGGATACCGAGTGCCTCAATCGTTTCTTGGAGAACCTTTCCGCCTGCTTCATCCAGTTGCATCGCCATGAGCCAAGGGCTTCGCTCGACGACGGTGACTTCGAGATTGTGTGCCAGCAACCCTTTGGCGGCTTCCAGTCCCAACAGCCCTCCACCGATGACGACGGCCTTCTTCTTTCCTTCCGCGTAGCTGGCAATGTTTTCGCAATCGTCGATGGTGCGGAACACAAAAACGCCATGATGCGTGGTGCCGGGCACTGGCGGGACAAACGGCCGCGAACCTGTGGCAAATACGACCGCGTCGTATGTGACTTCCCGCTCTCCGGCCCGCACGATCCGTTGGACCGTATCGACCTCCGTGACCCGCTGGCCCGCATGGAGGGTAACGCCATGCTCGGCGTACCAGGATAGCGGATTCAGAAAAATGTCCTTGGCATCCTGCGAACCATTCAGGACGTTCGAGAGCAGAATTCGGTTGTAGTTGCCGTAGGGTTCCTCACCGAAGACGACGATCTCAAACTTGAGCGGGTCCGCGGCTAACACATCTTCGACGAGCCGAGCCCCGGCCATGCCATTGCCGATAACAACCAGACGGGGGCGATGGGTGTTGAGTGGCACAATCACGGCGACTCCCGGAACATTCTTGAGGCAGTACGATCAAACCCACTCACTCATCCGAGTGAGCAACCCATCATTCCGGGAGAGAAGGGGAACGCTGGCGATGCTTCCATCTCAGCAGCGCTGATGCCAGAACGATAAAAAATGATCTGTCGCGCCTGGAGAGGCTGGTTTTTGAGGTGTTTGCGCCCAGGTTTTTTCGAGAATCTCTCAAACCGGACGTCCGATTTGCACGATTCGTGAGCGAATCGTGCCAGGATTATCACCATCACCGCGGAACCGGAGAACCGTTGTCGCCTGTCCGTATCCCAGTGTTTGGATCCCAGGAATGGCCAGATCTATAAACGGTTGGCCAAACGAACGGAGTCGGTTTGTGGTTGGGATGCACCCCCAGAAATGCCGCAACCTTGCGTGGATTCACGCAAGGTTGTTGAGGATGGCATCGAATTTTTGTTGCGAAGAAGACCCCCCACCGAGGATTGCAGAATCATCCGCAAGGTGGGTCGCACCACAGAGGGAATGGCGCGGGTGGCCGTCAGGCTTTCTTCTTGGCAGGGGCTTTTTTCTTCGGTGCCTCTTCGCCATTGACAGGAGCGCCGTCTTTCGCGGTGACGAGCCCTTGAGCCAGGGAGGCTTCCGTCCAGAACGGGCTGAGCCGTTTGATCTTGTACAGAACCTTCTCGCGATCCTCACCCGTTGCGGATACCAGTTTCGCCTTGAGTTTCCGCATCTTCGCTTTGCGATGATACCGTCGATCGAGTTCGATCCGCCGTTCGACCATCTGAGCCTACTCCTACCATCAGTGTGAGGATTCACGATAAGTCAAACTTACAGAACCACACCCCGCATGGCAAGACGACCCCGATCCGATTCCCCTCGGTAAACTGAGTTCATGATTCGCCGACTAAAAATACTGCCGTTCCTCGTTCCGGTTCTGTGTCTGCTGGCGGCCTACGCGGCCATGCGGCCCGATGCTCTGCTGGCTCGCCCGGACATTCCCGGCACGGCGAACCGTCTGGTCTACGATGAAAGCGACCTGACCGCGTTTGCCCTGCGGGGGCTGAATCAGCAATTGGGACGATTACCGGGCCGACTCGACGAACCCCAAGACCCCGATTGGGTCATCCCCCCCACTACGTTCCCCCAAAAACTCCGCGAACCACAACCACCGTTCCAATCCCGCTATTATTTGGAATATCCCACGCCCGCCTTGTTGCTGTTCTGGGCTGGATACGCTCTCCAATCACCCGTGAACCGGGATTCTGTCCCGGCGATCGTTGCGGATGGGCACCAGTTCTCGATCGCGTTTTATGCTCCGCGTACACCGTTCGAGCGTCGACTTTGGACCCGACTCCATGATGCCGTGCAGGTGTACATGGCCCTTGGGGCGATCGGACTCATCGCACTGATGTTGGTGCTGGCACGCGGTTATGAATCGGGGCAGTCGTGGGGCGGGCCATACTGGCTGGCGGCCTTCCCGGCGGCGGTGTTCTTCTCCCTCAACCGTTACGATGTTTTTCCGACGCTGGCTCTGGCGGGGGCATTCGCGGCGTTGGGACGCGATCAACGGGGCCGAACCGGGGTGTTCCTCGGAATCGGCGTGTTGCTGAAATTGTTCCCGGTGGTGTTTGTCCCGGTCATCGTGCGGTATCTCGGAGTTCGGCGTAGTGTGCGATTCCTGGCGGGGCTTGCGGGAACCGTGCTGATTGGATTCGGCATTTCGGCTCTGCTTCTCGGTGTCGAAGCCACGCTCGGGCCGATTCTGGTCCAGTTGGCACGACCATACGAGGCGAGAAGCTGGACCTTTTACGATCGACTGCTGCCCGTCTCACTGGCGGAGGAGAAAGTGGGACGTTTGCTGATCCTGGCGTTGACCGTCGTGGTGTGCGTCTGGACTCGGCCACGCTCGCGGGATGCGGTCTTACGGCGGTGTACGGTGATTCTCACCGTCTTTGTTGTGTTGGCGGTTTTCTGGTCGCCGCAATGGGTGCTGTGGTTTTTGCCGTTTCTGATTCCTTTGGGGCGCAACCGTTGGTGGCCGATCGGGTTAGCCGTGCTGCTCGATACCACGACTTACTTCACGTTTCCGGTATTGTTCTGGAATCTGATTGGGCTATCCCCATTCGATTTCTCCCTGCTGGCCGAGACGATGATTTACGTTCGTGGGGCGTTGTGGTTCGCCCTCGTGGTCGGGCTTCTTTTTGATGAATATCGAGAACGGTCGCTCCGACACCCCGCAACCGCGTTGGCGCGGTTTCACGCGGAGCGGGAGCAACGGCTCGCGGCGTTTCTGCAACTGGCCCGCACACGCGGACTGCCACGCGGTTTGCACTGGACGAATTTGACCAGCCTGGGAGAACCGCTTTTGGTTCACGATCGTGAGGAACGGTGCCTGGCACTCCTCGTCCCGCTGGAGGCAACTTTCACGCCGGAACCGGGTTCGGCGATGGAAGAGGTGCCGCAAGCCCGCGAACCGCGACCCATCACGGTGATTTTCCGCTACCAGCGACTCCGCGGGCCGCATTGCTGGCGGAGACGCTGGCAAACAGATGGGCGGGCGATCTTCAACCTGCGGCCGGAGCAAGTCATCGCGCGTTCCGAGGGCCGCTTCAAGCCGGTGCAGTCGATTTAATCGCGATCCCAGACCACGATACGCCCGGTCTGCCCGGCGGCGGCGAGGCGGGTTCCATCCGGGCTGAACGCCAGGGCAAAGACTTTTCCCGTGGGCCAGCGATACGCTCCCAGTTCCTGCCCACTGTCGGCATCCCAGAGGCGGACGGTTTCATCCCAGCTGCCGCTGGCCAAGGTCTGACCATCCGGGCTGAACGCAATCGCCGTCACCAGCCCTTTGTGTCCCAGGTAGGCTT
>JAIXLE010000187.1 GCA_026931725.1 Bacteroidales bacterium | reverse complement strand
CCCGGTCCAGCGAAAGGCGAATCTATGGGTATAAATCCACCCACCGGATGCCTTGATAGGTGCCGTCGGAATAATACGCTGCGTTGATCGTAATGGGGATGTACCACGAGCCATCGCCGCCGCTGATGGGCGTGCCGCCATAGCCTACCGTAAAATCGTCCAGCCAGGTCGTGGAGACATTCGGGTCGTTGGGAGTGATCTGGAGAGCGACCGTCAGCGGTTGACCCAAATCACCGCCGTGACGCCGTACCGCCAGATTGGCGGATCCCCCTTCTCTCGCCGCCAAGCCACCACTGGCACCACCGCCCGAACCCCCAGAACCGTTCGTGTCCCATTCGATCCAGACCGTGGGTGGGTCATCCGGCAAGGTGATTATGGCGGAGAGCGCACTGCCACCGCCCGACCAACTTCCGCCCGAACCGCCGCTTGGCATCGGAATATCATCTATCGAAACTTCGATCGCGCGATTGCCAGGTTCGACCACATTGTCTGCCGGAGCCCACAGGCTCACGAATGCCGTGGAAGAACCAGGAGAAAAGTCGGCCGTACCGTACAAGACATAGTCCGAATCGGCCGTGGCCGTATCGTATCCGGCAGGAGGTTTGCACATGGATCGCCACGGAGAGCGATTCCCCCACGACTGCACGTTCCAATGCAATACTGCCCCACTCTCCTTCACGAACCGATGCGGATGCGGCAGAAATCCACACCGATGACGGAAGATATCGATCTTCCAAGGGAGTAATGGCAAGTCGTGTGTGGGTCGGATGCCGTCGAGATGAACGCTCCATTCCTGGTTGCCAGATGAAATAATTCCCGGAGCAATCGTAGTCGATCCAACCACAGGGTGATGCGGGAAGAACGCATGAGGGATTCACCGATACGATTAGTGAATATTTGATTGAATACTAGCCCAATGCGAACAAGTGCAATCAAGAACGCACGGAGACTGAGTATCCAGATTCAGGATCATCTCATTCCTTTCGACTTGAGCAAGGAAAAAGTTGCCACTGACACGAACCAATGGGATCCAGTGCGTTATAGATGCATGGTACTTCGCACATTAAGATGACAAAGCTGTGAGAAAAATTCTTCCCAATACGGGAGGACTGCGGCCGTGCTCCAACGCTGGCCGGCTCCAAGTGCCGATGCACAAGCACGGTCATATTGTGCCGGTTCTGACCACAACGCCAGGATAGCTGCTAACCAAGGTTGCAGCGTCGCAATGGTGGGAGGATTCCGGGAAGCCGGTGTCAAATCGGCGGGTAATGGCAGACAATATCCTCCGGTCCCCACGACTTCTGGCAACGCGCCCCGATCGGAAGCAAGGACCGGTATGCCATTGAGCAGCGATTCCGCGGCCACACGCCCAAATGTCTCACGGCCAACACTTGGCATCAGTATCACCCGGGACCGCCGATAAAAGGTCCGCGGATCGGGAACATTGGGCAAGTATCGTACGGTGGCCAGGGCCGTGGGATCGATACCACAACACGCCAGTCGGTCAGCATGGGCCCGCGATTCGACCAACAAAAGGGGGATGTCCGGGCGTTCTACCGCGAGTCGTTCGGCCAAACGAGCAAATACCAGCAATCCCTTGGCGGGCTCAGGATTGACAAAGGTCAAATCGGTTCGCTGATCGGCCTGTGTGCGGATGCGATCTTCATCAATAACCGGGGGGAGCACGACCGGATCGATCCCCAACGCCGCCCGATAATGGGCCCGACTGCACTCCGAGGGAACGATCACCGCATAGCAATTCTGAAAGGGCTATGTGCCCGTATAGGCGAGGTTGTGTAACCAAAAAACTAACCGAGTGGAAAGACGCTTGGCGACCTCCTGCACCACGCGACTGGCGGGGTCGCCACCGTAGGTCAATATCACATCCGGTCGAAATTGGCGAGCGACGGCATCCACCACGATCCGAAACTGGTTGGTATCCGCGATCGTGGGCGATCGCCGAGGCCCATTGGGGTCTGGCGAAAACACTGTCACGGGGAAACCGCCTGGACCCCGTTCAGATCGTACCGCAAACCCACCGGGTCCCCAGTAGTCCCACGGTTCACTTGGAACCACCGCATGTGGATCATCGACCCAGGGACCTGTCACCGCCCCGCAGCGCCAACCACGTTGAGCCAAGGCGGAAAACAAATCGCGGGTACAGATAGCAGCACCACTGGTGGGATCTGAATAACAATGGTACGAAGCAAACAGCACTCGTGGCGAATTGTTCACGGCAACGGTGGGGGAAACTGGGACATCCGGTCTGGGTTGGACCAGATCCGCCCGGACAAAACGCAGAATTCCAGATCCGCTGTCAGCAACCGGAAACGGTGCCACGGCAACATGCCCTGGCAACAGATTGGCGATCCACGCCCGATCACGCGGTGTGGGAAAAGCCACACGAATACAGCGAATATCCATCGTCCGTTCCGCGAGAGTCGCAAGGATCGCGACCTCCGCCCCGCCGCAATCCAGATTGAGAACGTCCACGCAATCCAATCCCAATTTGTCCCAGACACCAGCCGCGGAACGAGCGGGAACCGGGAATTGGGTCAGCGGCCGGGTGACCAACTCCGATCGGCTGGAGCAGGCGCCCGTGTCCTCGGCGGGGACACGCAAAAGCATTTGGCCATCGGCTTGAGCCAGAGCCAGCGGGTAGATCTGCATCCCCGCAAAACCGTCCGTGTTCTGTCGCAAGAGAACCAGACTCGGGGGATAGGGTTCAAATCCATGCACGATCGCTTCGGGATACTCCGCAAACGTACTCCGCGTAAATACCCCGACATAGGCTCCGACTTCAACGACGGTCGGTCGAGAGCGAATCACGCCCGCGGGCAATCCGGCGAACGGATTGTGATGCGCGTTCTCAAGCCGACGGATCTCTGCCTCGGGAATGCGGATCGGCGATCCGCCGGGACCAGAAATCTCGACTAACCTGGCACTGGCTGGCGGTGTGATCCGAGACAAACTCTCCGTCCGAACATGGTAGCAACCGCTGCATTCCGAAGCGAACCAGAACTTCGCCCCTCCTTGTGCAAATCGCCGCCACATGTCTCCATCGACTTCTCGGCGTAACCGTTCATCAAATCTACCGAATCGGTCCAAAAGCCCACGTAGATGAGCGATCCCCAAGGGAACAGCAATCACCTCGTCAAACAAGGCGTGCCGACGCATTGCAGGATCGTATGTCACAAGGTGATCATACTGGGGGTGACCTGTTCGTTCTTCCCGAATATCATAGCGAAAAACAAGAACGTCACCATTATCACGATGCTCCAAAACATGTGATAAATAATCCGGGTAATACTCGTCATCATGATCGAGATACGTGATCCAATCTCCTTGTGCTGCCGCCAACGCAGTATTGCGTGCGGCTGACACACCTCGAGACAATGTGTGATGTAACACACGGATTCGATGATCTATTGTGGAATAGTGTTCCAAAAGTGCTGGAGTTTGATCGGTCGATCCATCGTTTATCACTAACAGTTCCCAATACGTCCAGGATTGGTTCCGAACCGAATCAATGGCGCGTGCTATCAGTTCGCCGCCGTTGAAAACAGGCAGGATGATCGAAATCGAACTGGACATGCCACTCTCCGCATGGACTCGTAGAGAATAGATTATGCACGACTTTTTCGACTCAAGCCATCGTGTAAATGTGTGCAAGATTTCCCAATCCGACAGACCCTCTCAGGGAGGGGATGATGCCGCTACTTCCTTTGGCAAATTTTCGACCAGTATTTGAACCTTTCCGTGGGCAGTCAGTCGGATATGTTCGGACACCAGGGAATGTCGGTGACGGACTGATCGAAGCGGCTACGTTTCAGCTACTCCGAGCTCATAACGTGAAGGTCCAGATTTTGGATTCGGGCCTTGTCCCTGTTGAAATTGAAGCCATCCTACTCCCTGGTGGTGGGAATATGGGAACATTGTACGCGGGATGCCGGCAAATTCGGGAACAGGTGTTGACCTGGGGACGACCGATCACAGTTCTGCCGCAATCGTTTACTCATCCGGAACCGTTACCGTATGCGCGGGTATTTGTTCGGGATACCGCAAGCTTGATTCATCGGCCTGATGCCATCCTCGCTCCAGACTTGGCATTGGGATTAACGATTCGTGTCGACGGTGAACCGGATCAGGATGTGGGACTCTGGCTCCGGCAAGACCAAGAATCACAATTCCCCAATCATTCATCTTTGGGCGATCCGATACGCGTTGTGCGATCAACCCAGGACTATCTCCGACTCGCGGCCCGGTTCCGGCATGTGATTACGGATCGCCTCCATTTTGCCATCGCGGCTTTGCTCTGCGGTCGTCAGGCCACTCTATTACCCAATAACTATCCCAAAAATCGATCCGTCTATGATACTTGGTTGAAAGATCTGGGTTGCAGATGGCTTGAGGAACCGCCCATTCTCGCCATGACAACGTGGTCAATTACAGTGCCGGTGGATATTCGCCCCATCATTCCGGTAGAACCAAAATTGACATTTATCATCCCTTGCATGGGACGGCTCGATCACCTCCAGCAATCACTGCCTGCCGCCCTGGCTCAGCCCGGATGCCGAACGATTGTCGTCGATTATTCCTGCCCACAAGGCACAGGGGATTGGGTTGAGTCTCTGGATCCCTCTGTAACCGTCGTCCGCATTCTCGGCGAGTCGCGATTTCACCTGGCCCGGGCTCGAAACCAGGGATCTCGGTTGGCAACAACTCCCTGGATCTGCTTTCTGGATGCCGATATCGTAGTCCGCCCGGAATTCGCCACAACGGTATTGCCGCAACTCACTTCTGGGGTCTACTATCGACCAGACCCTATTGTCGAGGGAACGTGTGGCCTGGTGATCATTGCGCGTAGGGACTTCGACCGGGTTGGTGGCTACGACGAGTGTTATCGAGGTTATGGAGGAGAAGATCGCGATCTGTATCAGGGGTTGGAACAGTGGAAGATTCGACCTGGTTCTTTCCCAGCAGGCTGTGTTGCACATATCGCTCACGATGATCGCCGTCGTACGGAACACTACGATCTCCAGGATATTCAAACAACGATGATGATTGGTCGCGTTTACCGCTCCATCAAGTACAATTTGTGGACTCGATTGGGCCGACCACTCTCCATCCAGGACCGTGAACGACTCTATAACCGGGTGGCCCTGGCACTGCTAACTACACAGCCTGGCAACCGGCTTGATTTCGATATCGCGGATCTCGACTGTTTCTCTGGGAATGCCCGTCACCGATAAATAGCCCCAACCGCGAGTCCACACGTTGACGGTAGTTCACGGGTCTTTCCTCGTCGTTCCGTGATCCCGGCCACACCACGGTGATTGTTCCCGGTGGTCATCGCCGCGGTGTCCCCTGTCCCACGGGTGTCTCGCCCGTAAGGGCATCGACTTTCTGTTCCAACTCACGGAGTTCCTGTTCCAGTTCGGCGAGTTCGCGGGCCCGGAAACCCAGGTCCAAAATCGCCCTTGCGGCACCCAATCGGACATTGGCCTGCACATGGTCCTTCTGTAGTCCCAGCAGCGTGCGGACCGCCTCAGATGCGGCCGCGGTCAGCATCGCCGCGGTGCGTTCGACCATCTCACGGCGGAGGTCCGCGACCCGCTTCTGGAACGCAGAATCGGTCAAACGACGCCGAACCGTCCGCAGGGCCACACCAGCCCGGTATGCGGCTTGTTCGGCGGTGGCTCCACAGGCCAGAGCGAGGACCAGTTGATCGTCGGCATTCTTGCGACCTTTGTGCGACATGGACGAGTCTCCCGTAGTCAAAATCGTTGAAAATCGTGCCACGGAGTGCCAATTTGGGGTCGTGACATCCATGCAATGGCCTGGCCGGCGATGTCGACTTTGCTCTAGATCACACGAACCAACGCAATAATGAGACGCAGAATCGTATTCCCATTCCAAACCAGTTCGGTCTCGCAGAATCTTCAAAAACATCAAGAATTCCGGCGTTTTTCCGCTTCCCGGTTCCCCGAATCATGTCTACAGATGAGACACGCGGATGAATGAACATGCGACACACCTTCCACGGAGAACCACGATGGCGAACGCCCAGAACCAGAAGACCCAGTTGCAGGCGGAATCGGCCTACGAGATGGGACACGGGATGGCCCGCGACCTTCTCGAACGGATCGGGGAACTCTTGCAGGACATGCCCGCTCCGGGGAACGATGACCAGCCGATCCACTGGGGACACGTCGGCGACATCAGCCATGTCAACAGTCTCCTGGTCCAAGCGGTCCACTTCCTCGAACGCCGCGGATAGGCCAAAACACGCCACGGTTGGCGGGTTGCGGCGGGTCGTTCCCGCCGCCGATTGAGGACATTCCCACCTCCGACAAGGAATCACAATGACAAAAGAAGACGTTCAGATTGGCGGCACCTACCGGGTCAAGGTCCGCAACAAACTGGTGACCGTGCGGATCGATTCCGCGGTGTCGCCTCGTGGTTGGGATGCCACGAATCTTGATACGGGTCGACCCATTCGGATCAAATCGGCTCAACGGTTGCGGGCGGCGGTTGGCGAGACACGCAGCGCCCCGGCGCAGCCCACGTCGCAGACCCAACACATAGCGGCTGTCCGGTCGCAAAAGAGAAGTGCCTTGGATGCGGCGGCACAGGTGCTCGCCCAGGGCCAGCCGATGAACGCCAAACAACTGATCGAGGCGATGGCCGCCCAGGGGCTGTGGACCTCGCCCGGTGGTGCGACCCCGCATGCGACTCTGTACGCGGCCATGGCCCGCGAGATTGCCACGAAGGGCCGCAACGCTCGCTTCCAGAAGATCGGCAAGGGACTTTTCGCCGCGAAGGCCTGATCCCTCGTGTCCTGCTTTCGCCCCAGACGCCGCGAGACGCGGCGTCTTCTCGTGGGTCGCATTTTTGGTCAATTTTCATCCTCCGATGCGACAGCCGCGAACGTGGGCGAACCGGTGGCAATGCGTCCCGCCTTCTGGCCAGTGAACTGTTCCCAGCGGGTCACGATCACATCGCAATAGAGCGGATCGAGTTCCATGAGGAAGGCTTTTCGACCAGTTTGTTCCGCCGCGATCAGCGTGCTGCCCGACCCGCCGAACAGGTCGAGGACATGCTCTCCCACACGGGACGAGTATTGCATCGCCCGCACTGCCAGTTCGACTGGCTTCTCGGTCAGATGCACCATGTTTTGCGGGTTGACCTTTTTGACGTGCCAGAGGTCGGTGGCGTTGTGCGGGCCGAGGAAGACATGGGCCGCCCCCTCACGCCAGCCGTAGAAGCACCACTCGTGAGCCCCCATGAAATCTTTGCGTCCCAAAACCGGATGCTGCTTGTCCCAAATGATCGACTGCGAGAAGTACAATCCGTTCGCCTTCAGTGCGGGCGGGTAGTTGGCACAATTCGCGTAACCGCCCCAGAGATAAAATCCTCTTCCGGGATCAAGGACACGGGCCAGATTCCCGAACCAGGCATGGAGCAATGTCTCGAACTCGGCTTCAGACACGAAGTCGTTTTTTAGTGGACGATCCTTGGGACGCAGCTTCGGCGTGGTCGCCTGCGACTTGCCGGGATGCCGGGCGAGATCGAACCCCTGATGATGCTTTTCTGGTGGCGTATCCGAGGAAGGGAAGCTCGACAGTCCGGCGGCGTAACCGTTCACAGGGGGTAGCCGGTTCGGTTCGTAGCTCGTACTCCATCTGACGGCATGATGTCTCCACCGCCACTCCCCGACACCCTGTTCGCCGCCCTGCCGCCGGCCGTGCAGGCGTACATCCGCTCACTCGAAACCATTGCCGCCCAGGTCGCCATCCTCCAGACCCGCGTCGCCGAACTCGAAGCCCGGCTCGGTCAGAATTCGTCGAATTCGTCCAAACCGCCCTCATCCGATGGCCCACAGGTGAAGCCAGCCCCGCCCCAAACACCGTCTGGCAAGAAGCGGGGCGGCCAGCCCGGCCACACGAAACACACGCAGGTGATCCTTCCGCCCGATGAGATCATCGACCACAAGCCGACCCACTGCCGTCACTGTGCCACGCCTCTCGCCGGTGAGGACCCGGACCCAACTGTCGACCAGGTGCTCGACCTGCCGGTCCAGTTGCGACACGTGGTTCACCACCGCCGCCATACGCTGACCTGTCCCAAATGTCACACCCCGACGATCGCCGCCCCCGTGTCCCAAACGATCAGCAGGTATGGTCCCAAACTGACCGCGACGGTGGCCTACCTGAGCGGGGTCGGCCGGCTGAGCAAGCGGGCCATTCGCACGCTGCTCGACGACGTGTGCGACCTGCCGATGTCGCTTGGGACCGTGAGCAAACTGGAGCAGACTGTCAGCCGGGCATTGGCCCCGATCCACGCCGATGTCCTGACCCAAACCCGGGGTCAGGACGCAAACGTCGACGAAACGGGCTGGAAGCAAGGGAAGAAGAAGGCGTGGCTGTGGGTGGCGGTGACCGCTGTCCTGACGGTCTTCCTGATTCGTCCCGGCCGCAATCGGGCCGCCTTCGACTCCCTGGTCGGACCAACTCCGGGGGTGCTCACCACCGACCGGTACGGAGTGTACACCCACTTGGCTGGGACACGCCGGCAGGTCTGTTGGGCCCACCTGCGGCGGGACTTTCAGGCGATGATCGATCGGAAGAATGCGGGAAGCGAGATTGGGACCGCGTTGTTGTCCCAATCCGACATCCTGTTCACGCACTGGCAAAAAGTGCGGGACGGGACGCGAACTCGACAGTGGTTCTGGCAGACACACCAGTCGCGGCTGCGAGCGAGGGTGAAGACCCTGCTCGCGCGGGGTGTCGCGTGTTCGTGTCCGAAAACGGCCGGGGTGTGTCGGGAACTCCTGGGGGTAGAGGAGTCGTTCTGGACGTTCGCGTGTCGGGACGGGGTCGAACCGACGAACAACGCGGCCGAGCGGGCGGTGCGTCACGCGGTGTGCTGGCGGAAGACGAGTTTTGGGACAGACAGCGAACGGGGCAGCCGGTTTGTGGAACGGATGCTGACGGTGGTGGCATCCTGTCGACAGCAGGGGCTTGGTGTCCTCGATTTCCTGGTGCAGGCCGTCTCCGGCCAGAACCCGTCACTACTGCCCGAAAGGGCGTGAACGGTTACCCGGCGGCGATGGCGTTGTTGGAACGCGGTTCCACGGCCACATTGTAGGGAGGATCGGTATGGACGAGTTGAATCGCGGCTCCGTCGAGTAGGCGGTCCACATCGGCGGGACAGCTGCTGTCCCCGCACATCAACCGATGGTTCCCCAGGACCCAAAGGTCCCCGGGTTGGGTCGTTGCGGCATCCGGCGGTGCGGGGATGGCATCGGGATCCGTCTGGCCATCTTCCAGTACTGGATCGAGTAATTTGGCTAACTCGTCCTGGCCGAACCCGAGCAGACCGAGGTCATAATTCATCTCTTGCAAGGCGCTGAGTTCGATGGGGAGCCGGTCATTGTCCCAGGTCGCCAGCGACGCGGTCTGATTGTCGGCGATGCGATAGGCTCGGATTTGCTCCGGGGACAAGTCCTGGGCGATGTGGACCGGCACTTTCTCCAGACCGAGCCGAATCGCAGCCTTGTAGCGGGTGTGGCCGCAAACGATCACAAAATCCGGGTCGACCACGATTGGTTGGCGAAAGCCGAACTCCCGCAGCGACGCGGCCACCGCATCAACGGCTTCGTCGTTCTGACGCGGATTGCCGGGATACGGCTTGAGGGCCGCGAGTGGGTACAGCTCAATCAACATGACAATCTCCTGAGTGGGGATCACGGGATGATACACAGAACATAACCTTGGTGGTGGAACACGCCCCATCAGGGCAGTGCTTTAACCATCATTCTTCGCTTCGCAGGGTGGGGGTTGGCCCATCGACTTTGTGGATTCGGACCCCTGAAGCGGTAGCTCGTTATGCATCCCGCGCAGGATCTTGTCCACCGACGTGTGACCGCCACAAATGTACGCCCGATGGACCACCTTCCCGGGACCACGACGTGTCGGCGATTTCGTCCAGCTCTTCTTCCACACCCGTCCCAATCTCTCACGTAACCATGTCCGAAATGACTCGGGACAACATTCCCGGGTCAACTCCAGAATCTCCAGTGTGGTCCCCGTCGGAATCACCCGAAACCACGCCGTCATATCCCGCACCACATCCTCGAACACCAGCGATAACGACACCGTTGCCGACGACTGGCCTACGCCCTCCGCCACATAGTCCCGCACCGTCATCGTGATGTTGTACAGCAACAAACACAGCATCGCCTGAAACACCGTCGCTTGTGGTGTCCCACTGATGACATGTCGCAAATCGAAGGTCTGCACCACACGCTGGAACATCACTTCCAGACCCCAGCGAGCCCGATACAGTGCGAGCAATTCCGCTGCCGGATAAGCGTCGGCATCCGTCAGACTCGTCACCAGAATGAGCGGATCGCGTGTCGGTTCCGACAGGGTGACCCGGCGAACACGGCGACGAAACGGGGACTCCGCTTGTCCCAACCAGCCCCAGTCCTCGCGATACGGCCGTCCCGCGGAGTCGGTCCCCACGCGGGCCGGTTCACAGGGGTCGATCTCGAACGGGAGCGTGGCTTTGAAACCAGTGCTTTAACCATCATTCTTCGCTTCGCAGGGTGGGGGTTGGCCCATCGACT
>JAIXLE010000212.1 GCA_026931725.1 Bacteroidales bacterium | reverse complement strand
CGATACACCGACGATTTGCAATGTGATGGAATTGTTTGGGGTGATCCCGCGCACCAGTGGCTACATGGATGGCCGCATTCAAGCCTGTTTCCCCAAACTACCGCCGATGGTGGGTTATGCCGTGACCGCAACTTTTCGTGCCGGGGCTCCACCGCGTGCGGGCGATGTCTACACCGGACTCGAACGGCAAGTTCGGTTGCTCGCCGAGTTGCCGGGGCCAAAGGTGGTGGTCTTCCAGGATCTCGATGACCCCAGCGTGGCGGCGACGTTTGGCGAGGTGATGTGTTCCACTTATCAGGCGTTCGGCGCGGTTGGGCTTGTCACCAGTGGCACGGGGCGTGACCTGGATCAGGTGGAAGCCTTGCAGTTTCCCTGCTTTACGGCTGGCACTATCTGCTCGCATGGGTATTGCCAAATCGCCGATGTCAATGTCCCCGTGCGGGTTGGCGGAGTGTGGGTGAATCCGGGTGATCTTCTGCACGGTGATCGCAATGGCGTGGCGGTGATCCCCACAGCAATTGCCGAACTGGTGGCCGAAGGTTGTGCGGGCCTGGCGGAAGCGGAGGCCGTGGTTTTGGACTATTTGAAACGCGGTACGCCCACCGCAGACGGTTTTACGGCGGCCCGGCAGGAATGTGGACGACGCATCCAGGAACTTTCCGCTGCCCTCAAGTCTCGACTCACGCCAACCGATGAATAAAGTGTCGCGGTTGATCCGAGTTGACACGACTCGGTGCGACCGCTACGATTCGGAAAGTGAAAGCTGATGTTTCGCATGGCCCGATAGCCAAGTGGTAAGGCAACGGTTTGCAAAACCGTCATTCCCCGGTTCGAATCCGGGTCGGGCCTGATTCTCATTTCTGAGTCCATTCATCAAGCCATTTCCCTTCACGTTTCCTGGATTTCATGGAATCACTCATTCCAGCCCCACCCATTCTCGGGTGGGGGGAAACGTAGTTTCTTTCCTGCCATTACGCCTTGTTGATCTTCTCGATGATCCGATCGGCGAAGCCACTGCTGCTGACACCGTCTTTTTCGCTGTAACCGGGGAATTGCCGGGCGATGTCGTAAGTGACGTGCAGTTTGCCGCCCGGCCCCTTCTTCGCGGTTTCATCCGCCTCCGCGAAGACGGCCTCGACCCCATCACTGACTAGTTTCGCCGCCTCGAACCAACCGAGGAACTCGAGCAGCAGCACGCCGGAAAGCAGGACCGCGCCGGGATTGGCTCGGTTCTGGCCCGTGTACTTCGGCGCGGTGCCGTGCGTCGCCTCGAACATCGCGGACTGATCGCCGATGTTCGCTCCCGCCGCCAAGCCGATGCCGCCTGTCAGAGCGGCGACCGCGTCCGAGAGGTAGTCGCCGTTGAGGTTCGGCGTGGCGATGACGCTGTATTCGTCCGGTCGCAGCTGAATCTGCTGGAACATACTGTCGGCGATGCGGTCTTTGATGACGATCTTGCCGGCGGGAGCCTTGCCGCCGTGGTTGGTGTAGACCTCATCTTCCGTCACGATCTGATCGCGGAACTCGGCCTTGGCGAGTTCGTAACCCCAATCCTTGAACGCCCCTTCGGTGAACTTCATGATGTTCCCCTTGTGGCAGAGCGTCACGCTGGGGCACTTCTTGTCGATGGCGTACTGGATCGCCATGCGGATGAGTCGCTTGCTGCGTTCCGGGGAGATCGGCTTAATCCCGATCCCGGCGGAATCCAGCAAGACATCCGCGCCGTAGCCCATTTCCCGCAGGAAGGCGACGAGCTTTTTCGCCCGATCGGACCCGCTCTTAAACTCGATGCCGCAGTACACATCCTCGGTGTTCTCCCGGAAGATGCACATATCGACCTTGTTGGCGTTCCGGTTCGGCGCGTCGATCCCCTGGAAGTACTTGACCGGGCGGACGCACGAATACAGGTCGAAGCGGAAACGCAAGTAGACGTTGATACTGCGGAAACCGCCGCCGATGGGCGTGGTCAGCGGACCTTTCAGACCGACCTTGTAGTAGTCGAACGCCTTGAGCGTGTCATCGGGCAGGTACACTTGGCGTTGACCGTTTTCGTCGAGGGCTTTGACCTGATCGTCGGTGATGCCGGGGTTGTACAGGCTGCGGGCGACATCCCCGGCGTGGGCATCGAACCAGTGAATCGACTTCTTCCCACCGTAGGCTTTCTTCACCGCCGCATCCAGGACGTTGACCGCACAAGTGGTGATACCGGGGACGTTGTTCACATCCGCGCCGATGCCGTCACCCCGAATGAGAACGACGATGGGGTCATCGGGGATGTTCCATTTGCCATCGGAACCGAGCGTGACGCGGGTGCCAGCGGTAGGGGCGGTGAGTTTGTCGTAAGTCGGTGCGCTCATGATTGGGGAAACCTTGCAAGAACGTGAACGGGGATGCTGACCACGCCGACCAGCGGCCCGGAGAGGGGTAGCCTACGGAAAATCACCCCCAGCGACACGTCGAGGACGTTTCCCCTGGCCGGGTTTTCTGCCAAAAACTCGGCCAAGAGCGACCAGGAACCTACCGAGTAGCCCGCGACCCCCAGAAGGAGAAGGCGAGATTCTTCCACCATGCCACCCGTGTCGGACTGCCGGGAACCGCTTCACCACGGCGTGTCAGTACCCCCAAGAGCGGCTTCTCCACCACGCGATACCACAGCCAACCGCCGCCCACACAGACCGTGAATGTCAACAGACACCAGAGCATGTGCAACAGCGGCGTGCGGTGAATCTGCATCGCCACCAGCACGGAAACGACCATCATAGGGAAATGCGTTAAATAAATCGAATACGAAGCATCGCCGAGAACGAGCAACCCGCGTGGCCAGCGGCGGAACCCCCGGCGTTCGCAGGCGATCAGGCCATACACCAGCAACGCGGCGGGCGGCCCCCAGACCAGCACCCGGATGCGGTGATTCGCCATCACATGGTCGATCGGCAGATCGTGCGTCCACGAGACAATTCCGATGCCGCTTCCGGCCCAGATGACCGCGCCCAGGATTGCCCCCCAGCGGTAACCCGTCACACCGCGTGTGATGAGCCAAGCCATCAAGCACCCGGCCAAAAACTCCGCACAGAACGGCGACACCAACATGGCCAGAGCGGATTTCTCCTGCGGAAACGCCCACGCTCCAGCCACCGCGACGGCCCACAGTCCGCATCCAATCGCCATTCCCCGCGGTGGCAACAGCAGCAGGAGTCCGAAAATCAGATAAAACATCACCTCAAAAGAGAGCGTCCAAGCCACACCGAGTACACCGTTATCGACCAGCGGAGACAGCGCCAAAGCGGGTAACAGTCGCCCATCCCAGATCGGGTCGTTTTCGTACCCCGGTAACAGCAGCAGAAACAGGCCCAACACCGCCGCGAACGTCACCCAGTAGGTCGGATAGATTCGCCAGAACCGGCGGAACATGTAGCCGGGCACGGCCGCGGGTTGCCCAATCTTCTTCCGATTCGTCAACAGCATCACGAAGCCGGAGAGGACGAAGAACAGATCCACCCCGGCATAGCCGAACCAGCGGTAGGCATCGAAGCCCCAGGCGGACATGCCGAGTCGGCCATTCCAGAACGTCAGGTGGAAGCCGACCACGGCCAGGCAGGCCGCGCCCCGGAGTGCCTGAATCGAATCGAGACGTTGAGACACGAACAGGCACCTCCCAGCCAACGCGCCCCACCAGAACGATCGGGCGCGAACGGTGGGAATACCCCACGCCCTCGGAATGCGTCCAGAGCAATCCCGGTCCCGCGGGAAATCCTTGCCATTCCTCTACTTCCGGCGCGGAGAATCTCCGGGGGCACGGGCCACATCGCGGGTAGGATCATACCACAACACCAGAGACAAGACCGCGCACAGGAGGAAAGCCATGCTGGAAGTCGCGGCCGCACACGCCATCGTTCTCGCCCAGACCCGCCCACGTCCGGCAGCACCCACCCAACTCACCCGTGAGACGCTCGGTCGGGTTCTCGCCGCCGACATTCTGGCGGATCGGGATTCTCCCCCCTTCACCAAGTCCCTCAGGGATGGCTACGCCGTGCGTGCGGCAGACTGCCCAACGGGGAACGTCGATTTGCGTCTACTCGGCGCGGTCGCCGCGGGGGCGGTCTTTGAACAACCCGTGGGACCAGGAGAAGCGGTCGCCATCACCACGGGGGCACCCATCCCCGCTGGGGCCGATGCCGTCGTCATGCAGGAAGACACGGAACCGCTCCCCCCGGATCAGGTCCGCATCCGGGAGACATCGGTTCGGCCTGGGCAGCACATCTTGCCGCGCGGCCGCGAAATGACAACAGGAGAAGTGGTGCTGCCTGCCGGGGCCGTACTCACCCCCGTGACGCTCGGCCTCTGTGCCACGGTCGGACGCACCCAGGCGGAGGTGTTCCCCGCGCCGCGTCTCACGGTGATCGCCACGGGAAGCGAACTGGTGGAACCGGGGGTCGAACCTCAACCGGGCCAGATTCGGAACAGCAACGGGCCGATGCTGCTGGCACAAGCACAACAAGCAGGGGCCATCCCGACAGGAGGCGGCATCGTCCGCGATGACCCCGCCCACCTGCGCGAACAGGTGCGACACGCCCTGACCACGGCGGATGTCGTCGTGCTGGCTGGGGGTGTCTCGGTCGGTCGGCATGATCATGTCCCCGCCGTGCTGCGGGAACTCGGGGTGGAAATTCACTTCCACACCATCCGCATGAAGCCGGGGAAACCGCTGCTGTTCGGCACGCTGGGCGATGTGCTGGTCTTCGGCTTACCGGGAAACCCCGTGAGTGCGTTCGTCGGGTTTGAGCTGTTCGTCAAACCGGCTGTGCGCAAGCTCAGCGGCCACGCGGTTCCTGGGCCACGCATTCTCTCGCTTCCATTGGCGGAATCATTCTCGACACACGGCGACCGGCCCACCTACCACCCCGCCGCGATCACCGCCGAACAACAGGTCCGCCCGCTGCCTTGGTTCGGCTCCCCGGATCTGCGCGGACTGCTGACCGCGACGGGTTTCCTGATCGTGCCACCGGGGTCACACGGTCTGCACCCTGGACAACTCATGGATGTCGTCGTGCTGTGATGCCACCCGTGGCGGTTCTGCGTCCACTTCGGGGAACGATCTCATATACAAACCCGATGTGGGTGTCTCAGGTTCTGCGTTTGACGGAAAACCGGGGGTGACAGCCCCCAGTTCGGTGTATCCTACTGAACCGGGGACGACAGTCCCCGGTTGTCCAACAAGTGTAGATTTTGAGACACCCACATCGGGTTTGTGTATCAGGAACGGGACATTGTCCCGCTTTCTCATTCCCCATGTTTCATTCCTCATGTGTGAGTTTCACCGGGGCACGGATTGATGAGCAGCGATACGCTTTCCGGTTCGAGTCGGTTTCGGATGCCCGCGGAATGGGAACCCCACGCCGCCACTTGGCTCGCTTGGCCGCACCGCGAATCGGACTGGCCGGAGAAATTCTCGCCCATTCCCTGGGTCTACGCGGAGATTATCCGCACCTTGAGTCGGTTTGAAGACATTCATCTCTTGGTCGCCGATGACGAACAGCAAGCCCAGGCCCGAGAAACCTTGAACCGAGCTGGGGCCGACCTCAACCGGGTCTGCTTCTGGACCTGTCCGACCGACCGTTCCTGGATGCGGGATGCCGGGCCGATCTTCGCTTACGACGCGGAAGGCCAAAAACACGCCCTGGATTGGGGATTCAACGCCTGGGCCAAGTACCCGGATTGGACGCTCGACGATCAGATTCCCGCACGGGCCGCCTCGGTGCGCGGCATCCCCACGCTACGCCCCCTGCGTCGGGATTGGCGGGTGATCCTGGAAGGCGGCAGCATTGATGTCAACGGCGCGGGCTTGCTACTCACCACCGAAGAATGCCTGCTCAGCACCGTGCAGCACCGCAACCCACCGTTCGACCGCGCCGACTATGAAGCCGTGTTCGCGGAGTACCTCGGCATCCGCAAGACACTCTGGCTGAATCGTGGTATCGCCGGGGATGACACGCACGGACACGTCGATGATCTGGCCCGGTTCGTCGGACCCCGCACGATTGTCCTCGTCACCGAGGACGACCCCGCCGACGCGAACCACGCGCCGCTCCGGGAGAACTTTGAACGGCTGCAAACGATGACGGACCTGGACGGGCACCCGTTGGAAATCGTGCCGCTACCGATGCCACGCCCGTTGTACCATGACGGTGTCCGGCTCCCGGCGAGTTATGCCAACTTCTACATTGCCAACGGCGTTGTCATCGTCCCGACATTCAACGACCCAGCAGACCGTTTGGCACTGAACACGTTAGCCAGTGTGTTCCCGGATCGTCAAGTGATCGGCATTCACAGTGTCGATCTGGTCTGGGGGCTGGGCACGCTCCACTGCATGACCCAGCAGGAACCGGCGTAAATCAGGACGCGGTCACGGGTTGCGGAGCAGACGCGGGCTGTGCGGACGGGGGAACCGTGGCCGGAAGCATCCCTCCGAGGAACAGGGCCACACCGGATACCAGTACATTCACCAGACTCAGGCTCAAGCTGATGAGATGCGTGGAACCGAACGCCTCTTTCGCAGCCGCGGCAATGGTGGGGTCTGGGTCAAAGCGGGTCAGACGCAACGCCGATACCTGTTCGGAAATCGGCCAACCCACGGCCACGACGATCAACCCCACGGCAACGAGAACCACCCGCCCGCGATGCAGCCCCCGGCGCGGGACCACGTTCCACCAACTCAGGGCCGTCACCAAGGCGATCACTCCGCAGACCGCCTGCATGGCGAAGTAACGCGGAAATACCGGCCCAACCGCCGAGCCTGCGAGCGCACTCGCCAGGGCCGCTTTCGTCTCGTCGGGAGCATCTTCGGGAAGCAGGCGGACATACGCGGTGCGATCCGATGGCCCCGCGTTCACCACCTCTTTGAACGATGCGAAGATCGGGAGCGCCGTTCCGAAGTTGAAGAACGCCGACCCGCCGAACCAGAGCCCGGCCGCGAGGACATACAACCCTTTCACACAATCTTGACGCATCGCTCGTTCCCCTAAGCGGCTCTCGGTGCCGGAAAATAATCGTCGGATGTTGCCGCGGTGCTTCACCGCCACCAGTCCGCCGCCCAGCAGACAGTACCCCGTGGCAAATATCGCCTCCCCCGTCAACGGCGCGGATACGGTGAGGAGTCGGGTCACGCCGAGCGCCACGACCGCCAGGATCGAAGCCAGCGAGACATAACGGAACGTCACGGCGAAGAGTAGCCACGTCAAAATCGCCACGGTCGCCGGGCCGGGCACCAGGACCGCAATCGTCCCCGCGCCGGTGGCCACGCCTTTCCCGCCTCGAAAACCCAGAGAGATCGGGAACAGGTGCCCCACGAACGCCGCCGCCGCCGCTCCGACCCGTATGGCCTCAGCTCCGCCAGCCCAGCCCACCACCGCGACGGGAACGGCCCCTTTCAGGAAGTCGAGAACGAAGCAGAGCCCGCCGAACCGCCAGCCCAGCACCCGGCCAACATTGGTGGCCCCGATGTTGCCGCTGCCCGCCTCAAAGAGATTGATACCCCGCATCCGTCCGAGTAGATACCCGAACGGGACGCTACCCACGAGATAGGCACCAAGCAGAAACACAGCGCTCATAGTGGGCGATCGTCCTCAGCCGAGACGAACCGGGGGGCGGTTCCGCCGCTCCACGGTTCCGTGGGTTCACAGGCAGATTCAGGAATCCTGTTCGGGGCCGGAATCAGGCTACAGCCAAGGCCGCACGTCCACGCCCAGCATCCCCGCCCGGCGGGCCGCTTCCAAGCCGATGTCGGTATCCTCGAAGACGACGCAGCGGGCCGGTTCCGGGACACCCAGTTGCCGGGCCGCTTCCAGAAAGACATCCGGTTCGGGCTTGTGCCGAGGTGTGTCTTCCGCACAGACGATCGCGCCGAACCAGTCCACCACGCCGAGTCGGTGCAGCGTTTGACGCACCACATTGCGATACCCGCCGCTGGCCACCGCCATCGGCAGCATTCCCCGATACTGCTCCGCGATCTGGAAGACCGGCTGTACCGGCTGCACGGTTTCCAACTGCACGAGAAACGCGGCTTCTTTCTCTTCGACCATCGCCTCGACGTTTGACACCACCACACCGCACTCATCCGCGAGTAGCCGAATGATTCGGGCCGTGGGCATGCCACCGAGGGAATAGAACTTTTCTTCCGAAAATGGGATCCCGTACCGCCCGAGCATGGCTGTCCAGGCGTGATAATGAATCGGCATCGTGTCCGCGAGTGTGCCATCGCAATCAAAGATCAACGCAGCCGTGTGGGGCGGCAGAACCCATTGTGGCGCGGTTACAGCATTCGTGTTCATTTCATCAGGCTATCGCCTCGGGATGGGATGACAACCAGGATGCCCGTGCGGTACGATCCAGTCACACGATCGCGCCTGGCGAGGTTGCCAGACGCAGCGCCTTGTTCCCCAATTTTTTCTCTAACTTCTTCTATAATTTCCCCATGTGGCCGACACACGCTGATACGGATCGACTCCTCGACGATGCCCGCGACGGCAAACCCGGCGCAGTGGATGCCCTTTTGGGTCAGTACCGGGAGCCGCTGCGGCACATCGTCGATTTGCGACTCGATCCCGTGTTGGCCCGGCGTGTGGACGCTTCCGACATCGTCCAGGATGTTTTGCTCGAAGCCAATCAACGGCTGACGGAATATCTCAAATCCCCAGATATGCCGTTCCACCTCTGGTTACGGCATCTCGCCCAGGACCGGATCATCGACACGCACCGTCGCCATCGCCTCGCCCAGCGCCGCAGCATCGACCGGGAACAGCCGATCCACCGCCCCGCATGGCTGGATGACGGTTCGAGTGTGTCACTCGTGGCACAACTCGTCGATCAGGATCGTACACCCGCCAGTGAGGCCATTCAGGAGGAACTGACCCGCCGCCTGCATGCCGCCATTAGCTCCCTGTCTGAGGATGACCGCGATATCATTCTCATGCGGCACACGGAGCAGCTTTCCAATCAGGAAGTGGCCGTCCTGCTCGGTCTGACCGAAGCCGCCGCGTCGATGCGGTATCTCCGGGCCTTACGCCGTCTGCGCGTTGTGCTGCTTCCCCAAGAATCCACCGACAACGCAAAGGAACCCACATGAGTACGGTTGCCCCTCACCCCCCCGTTTCGGGTGCGTTGACCAGCACCCCGGCGAGCCTGCCGATGCCGTCCGGTTCCCGGCGCATCACGCTCGAAGAGTTTTTGGCACTCCCGGATGACGGTGTCGAACGCTGGGTCATCCGTGGCCAGCTCCGAGAAAAGCGAGATTCCGACATGACACGACGTAACCGAACCCACAGTATCACCGAAGGTCGCATTACCCGAATCCTCGGAAAATGGCTCGACCAGCAACCCGAGCCACGCGGTGAGATTGTCTGCGGTGAGGCCGGGTTCCTGCTGCGGCGGAATGAAGCCACGGTCACGGCGGGAGTCGATGTGGCTCTGATTACCGCGGCACAAGCCGACTCCCTGACGGCCAGCACCACCCTCATCGAAGGGCCACCCCTCCTCATCGCCGAGGTACTTTCCCCCAGTGACACGCTAGAAGAAGTCACGGAACGGGTGGAGGAATATCTGGCGTGTGGCGTCCCGCTGATCTGGGTGCTGAATCCGTACTTCAAGACGCTCACCGTGCATCGCCCTGGTATGGACGTGGCCGCACTCAGCCCTACAGATACACTCTCAGCCTACCCGCAACTGCCAGGGTTCCAGGCACGGGTTTCCGATTTTTTCCGCTGACCGTCATCCGAGATCACGAACTTGCTCACCTTTGACTCCCCCGAACAACTGCGTTCCGAATCCGATTCGATCCGCTTTTGGCATCTCGCCGTGCTGATGGCCCTCCGCGACAAGGCGGAACGGATCGAAGTCCGCTTCGGTGAAGAGGCCACCGCCTTGCTCTACCACCGCGTCGGTGGGCGTGACTGGGAACTGGCTTCCGTGGATGAAGAGTTGTTCCCCGAACTCAAGCCGACCTTGCGGGCCGTGTCGCGGTTGGTGGCCCCAGAACGACCAGAAGGCCAAATCACTTTTGGAATGCCCGATGCCCGGCTCGAACCGCAGGAGAACGGCTGGCTCACCTACCAGCTCGGCGGGCACCTGTTCGATCTCCTCGTCCGCATCGACCCCCGCGAACCGTTCGGCGGTATCACCCTGACCATCGAACACAGCGAGGAACAGGAAGCCGCCGGACTCGCGGCCGAGGCACTGTCCGACTACTACGCAGACGCATAATGACCCCGCATCCACCCGCGCCAGACTCAGATGAACGACTCGCCGGGTTGATTGAGCAACTGTCCGCCGAGGTCCGCGCGGGTCGCACGGCGGATGTCGCCACGCTGGCCGCTCAGCACCCGGACCTTGCCGACGAACTGCGGGAACTCTGGGCCGTCGCTCAGGTGGCGCAGTTGGCCCAGTCCGTCCACTCATCCCCGACACTCACCAGAACCTGGGTTCACGACCTCCCAGCCACGGATGCCGTGCTCACGGATCCGCTACCCCGACAGTTCGGCGATTTTGAACTGCTGGCCGAACTGGGACGCGGCGGAATGGGCGTGGTCTACAAAGCCCGGCAAATGAACTTGAATCGGATCGTCGCCCTGAAGATGATCCGGGAAGCGCATTTAGCCTCCCCCGATGATCGCGCCCGATTCGCCGCCGAAGCCGAAGCCGCCGCCCTCCTCCAGCATCCGAACA
>JAIXLE010000239.1 GCA_026931725.1 Bacteroidales bacterium | reverse complement strand
GTTATGCGGCAGATCCGAGCGCACCCCAAAACGTGGAAAGGCGGATCGGTCACGCAAAATGGGTAAATTTTCTGATGGGCTTCGGCAAGAAATCTTGACTCAAAATGAAAATTATGAACGGAACAAATTTTGACCGGATCGTAGAGCCGTTCTAAGTAGTTTGTGTGTCACCGGCAGCGGTCAAAATCCCATCCGCTCGCAAAAGACATGCATTCCAGCTAGTGCAATCGGAATCGTTGCCAAAAACAGTCTAGCCGTTCCCGATCGCCCGATTCGCACAGGGTGCGTTGCCGCATTGCGCTGATTCTTGATTTTCGTGAATTTTGCACCCTGAGTGGCTATACCCGGAGTTGCGCGCCATGTCACGCTCAATCATTTCTACGAAGCGGTTGAATCCTGCACGATTCTCCTTGGGGTTGAACTGCGAGCAACTGGAAGACCGCCTCACGCCCACGGTTTCGATCCAGTTCGATTACCGATACGATACCTCGGGGTTCTTCAGCGATCCAGCCCATCGAGCCGTTCTCGAACGTGCGGGTCATGATCTGGCTTCTCGACTCACATCCTCTCTGTCTGCGATTGCCCCCAGTGGTGGGAACAGTTGGACGGCCCGATTCTTCAACCCGGCAACGGGGGGCGAAACGCAACTCCCGAATCTGGTGGTTCCCGCTGATACCGTGATTGTCTTCGTGGGGAGCCAGAATATCTCCGGCGGTGAAGCGGGGTATGGGGGGCCAGGCGGCTACCGTGTTGGGGGGGCGACGAATTGGCAGAACACCGTGGCAACCCGCGGGCAATCTGGCTTCTCGACCTGGGGGGGGAGTATCACATTCGATAGTGATAGTAACTGGTACTTCGGCATCACACCCAATAGTCAGAGCGATAACAAGCTCGATTTCTATTCTGTTGCCGTTCACGAACTGGGGCATGTGCTGGGTTTCGGTGCCTCGTCTGAGTTTGCGGGCCACACTGCGGGTTCGGTGTTTACGGGGGCCACCGCAAATGCAATTTCCAGTTCCGCGCCACCACTTGCCTCGGATCAGGCCCACTGGCAGCAGGGAACACAAGTTCACGGCACCCCCGTGTCGATGGAACCGACGTTGTTGGCGAATACGCGCGTGATGTTCTCGGATTTAGACTACGCGGCTCTCCGGGATATTGGCTGGCAAGTCACGGGGTTGCCCGGTGCGTCCGCGGTGACCCCGATCACATCCCCGTCAACTGGGACATCGAATTCTGCGGACCAACCAAATGGCTCCGGCGTTAGCCCCGGTGCGGGTTCAACCGTTCCTGCGGATGGGGCGAGTGCGTCCGGTACAGATTCGACACATGCTGGTCCGGCCTCCGCCAATAATGTTGTGATTGCCAGCGGGCCTCGGGATGGTTCCGTGCGTGTGTTCTCCGGTGCGGGCGGGCAGTTGACTCCGACCGGGGCCACGTTCCAACCGTTCGGCAACTTCAACGGCGCGGTGCGAACCGTTGCGGCTGATGTGAATGGAGATGGTGTGCCGGACATCATTATGGGGACTGGCCCCTATGGTGGTTCCAAGATTCGGATTCTCGACGGACGCACACAGGCTGACATCCTTCCCATGTTCTCGGCTTTTGAGGAATCCTTTACGGGCGGGGTCTTTTTAGCCGCGGGAGATTTCAACGGGGATGGGAAAGCCGATGTCGTCGTGGCTCCCGACCAGGGTGGCGGCGGTCGCATTCGCATCCTCGATGTCTCAACGGGCAGTGCGCGGACTCTGGCGGATTTCTTTGGAATCGAAGACCCGAATTTCCGGGGGGGAGTCCGACCCGCTGTGGGAGACATCAACGGGGATGGTCAGGTGGATTTGATTGTCGCGGCGGGGTTTGGCGGTGGTCCGCGGGTCGCCATTTTCGATGGCCGCTCCGTTCTGGGTGGTCAGCCGGTCAAGCTGGTCAACGACTTCTTCGCCTTTGAGGAATCATTGCGGAATGGTGTCTACGTTACGGTTGGGGACTTTAACCAGGATGGCCGGGGAGACTTGGCATTCGGAGCTGGGCCGGGGGGTGGTCCGCGGGTGCTGGTTGTCAATGGTGCCGATCTCCTGGCGAATCCGGGAGCCGCGATGATGACACCACTTGCGGATTTCTTCGCCGGTTCCGAGGCGTTTCGTGGCGGGGTCCGCCTCACGGCGAAGGATGTCAACGCGGATGGGTTGGCGGATTTGGTCACGGGAACCGGCGAAGGCACCACGCCCGGTCAGGTGCAGGTCCACTTGGGCCAAGCCGGGGGCGGGTTCCAATCTGGCGCGGCTCTCGATCCCTTCGGGGCCATCGACCTGGATGGGGTTTATGTCGGGTAACGCTCTTACCCCGCTTGTTGGGTTGTGGGGGAATGTCCCGCAAGCGCCGACCCAGAAACCAGCTGAAACCCCGCTTGGGCGACGGTTTCACGCAAGCGGGGATCTTTCAACAGTTCCCATTCACGCACACGTTCTGAGATGCGTTCATCACGTCCAGTCAGACTCATATCGTGGTATCCGGGATGGCAGATCAACTCCACGGATGGGCCGGGTACGCACTGGAGCCAACGGATGAAATACCGCGGATCGCTGCGGAGTGCGCCTCCCAGGCCCGCCAGTACCGCCGTGCCGGAAAAACCCATCTGCTGCTGAGTGTGAGCGGCTCGGCGGCCCAGGCTCGACATGACGAATCGTTTGATACGAGCTCCGGGAATCAGCAGTTCGGTCTTGGAGGATTCCACCACCCGCCGCAAATACGGTCGGGGAGTTAGGTTTGCCAGCAGTGCGCGAAGAATCGGCCCAATGATCGGGAAAACGTGCAAGTGATGATGGCCATTCACCACGGCTGGTGGGCTTTGGACGAGTTGTTGAAACCGCTCCAGTTGGGCCGATAATTCCGCATGAATCTCCGTGGGGGCGAGTTGTTGACGGATCAACCGTTTCAGGAACCGGGGCAGGGGGTGGAACTGCCCATCCGAACCGATGAGAGAGGGGACGGCCGCAGGCGGGAGGATCGGGCGATCCAAGGTGAGGCAGGGGTGCCAGCCGAGTTCCAACCGTGCGCCCAGTTTCCGCCACAGCCGCACGGCTTCGGTGGCGTGGGGAGAGTTGACGAGCAGCACGGTGCTGGTGACGATGCCGCGTGCGGCGAGATCGAGAATGCCGCGAGTGGTTTCTGGTCCAATCCCGAAGTCATCGGCCGTAACCACCAGTGGGCGTAACCGGGGTAACATACAGCCTCCACGACCGGCCGAAGAAACGGCACAAGTAATAGAAGTTGCATCGGCTCCAGCGATCGGCAAACTGTGGGGATTTTGCGGGATGCAATCAGATGTGGTCAATATTGAAATGTGGAGTTCGGGTGAAGAGACGCAAGCTCCTCACCCGGATTGCATCGTTCCGATTACAGCTTGTTGGTCGGGCGAATCATGATGAAGCCGCCGTTCGGGCCGGGGATGCCGCCACGCACCAGGATCAGATTGTTATCGGTGTCCACCCGCACGATGGTCAGGTTGCGGATCGTCACCCGTTCGTTGCCGTAGCGGCCCGCGCGGCGCAGACCCCGTTTCGGTCGGCCGGTCCCCCGGTTCGAGCAGAGCGAGGAGGTTGAGCCTGCTTGACGGTGAACCTTCTTGGCCCCGTGCGCGGCTGGCATACCACCGAAATTGTGTCGTTTCATGACCCCGGTGGTTCCGCGGCCCTTGGTGGTGCCGATGATGTCGACGGCCTTCACGCCCTCGAAGACATCTTTGATGGTGAGTTTTTGACCCACTTCAACCGTCGCCGCATCGACGCGGAATTCACGGATGTGGCGTTGCGGTTCGCAGTCGGCCTTGGGCAGCAACTGGACACCGGCTTTTTGCCGAGCGTCTTTCCGCTTGCTTTTGAGGTTTGCGGCCACGTGGCCCTGTTCGGGGCGGGTGGCATTTTTGCGGGGTTTATCTTGGAAACCGAGTTGCACGGCGGTGTAGCCGTCGCGTTCCGTTGTCCGCAACTGGAGAACGGGACATGGTCCAGCTTGAATCACCGTGACCGGCTCGACCGATCCATCTTCGGTGTAAACCTGGGTCATCCCGACCTTGTACCCGAGTAGCCCCAGCGCCATGACCCACCCTCGCAAAACGACCGTCAAAGACAACACAACTCCGCGCCCATCGGGCTCCTGCGGAGTGACAGGAAGTGTTACTATAGCGTCTTGTGTTTTGTCGTCTAGTCCGCGACGCGGGAAAACTCCGCGTGATCGGTGGAATCGAGTCGGGAATGGGTTTGGAGTCGGGAACTTCCCAGTCCATGCTTGCCCTGGGGCGATTATCAGGGGTAAACTGGTGTGATTCTTGCGTTTCTGCCCGAATCGGCTCCAATTCCACGCTTGATGAGACGACAACCATGCGGCGACTCCTCGCAATTCTTGGGGTAGTAGGTGTTGCGTCCGATTCCTGGGCTGCTGATTTTTCTCCTGCCCCACCACCTCTTGTATCCGCGATTTCGCAGACTGCGCTCGTGCAATCCTGGATTGTGCAACTGGCTTCAGATGGGTTTCACGACCGCACACAAGCTGCGCAGCAGTTGCTCCGTTTGGGTGATTCCGCCTTGCCGGAACTCGAACACGCGGCCCGCTTTGCTGGGGAGTACGATACGCGCATGCGGGCGGCGGAACTCGCAGCCGCGATCCGGGCGCAGGGGGTCAGCGCGCGGATCGTGGCGGTGGGACCGCTGACTTTGGATTACCAGGGGGTGCCGCTGGCGACCGTTGTGGCCGATCTCAAAAAGAAGACCGGGATTCCCTTGGTGTTGCACCCCACGGGTGTCGTCCAACCGATGCGGCCCATCGTGCTGACCACGGAAAATGTGACGCCCTGGCAGGCGGTTGCGGAACTGTGCCGGGTGGCCGGGTTGGAGGAAGTCGTTCCCGAGACATTCAATCCCCGCACGATACCGGGGCATCCCATGGCCGAGCGGAAACGAACCGCCTATTCCCTTGCCGAGTTGCCCCGGTTGTCGCCCGGATCGGTTCCGGTGATTTTGACGGATGGACAGGGAGAGCCGCAGGCTGCTGATTGTCGAACGGCTGTGCGTGTCTCGGCATTGCCCGCGGCGTTTACTGGGAATCGGGTGATTCGCGGGTTGGGGGAAACGGTTCTCACGCTTGATGTTACGCCGTTACCCAAACTGAATTGGGAGAGTATCACCAGTATTCATGTTCAACGCGTTCTGGATGAAGCGGGGCGACCGTTGGCGACTGTGCCATTTCACGATGAATCGAACGGGTTCCCTGCCGCGTATGCTCAAAACATTGCGGCTTTTGGCGGGTTGGGGGGCCAGCAGGTGTGGATTGAAGATCAGGCGCACGGTGGCCGTGCCTCGGAACAGTCGAACCCCCGGTTGCTAGCGATTCGGATTCGGACGGCGGATCGAACGATTTCCCGACTGCAACGGTTGGAAGGGGTTGTCATCGGTCAAGTCGTTCAACCGAATCAAACGCTGATCCAAATTGAAGATTTGCCCAAATCGGTCGGCACGATGTTTACTGGTCCTGGTGATACTCGGCTCACGATTCTGGCTTACGAAACCGGGAACCCGGACGCGGTGATTGTTCGTGTCCGCGCGGAGTATCCCAATCCTTACACGATGCAGCGTCTGGGTTTCCGGGGGGCATTCGCGGTGGCAGGGGTGTTGCCGCCGCCGTTTGGCGGGGCCGTGAGTTTGGGGAATGTGGGGCAACTGACTCTCACGGATGCCGTCGGGAAGATGATCCGTCAGGTGCATGTTTCCAATTCTCAAATGTCAGACGATGGGTTCAAACAAACCTATGAAATGGAAATGACGATCCCGCATCGCTCCGCATCGGCCACGCCGCAAAAATTGCTGGTGATCGGCAGCAAGCCGATGCAGGTGGCTGTGCCCTTCCGGTTGGAAAACGTGCGTATGCCCTGATTCCGAGAGTTGAGACGATTCGATCCCCAGGTTGTTGCAGATCGAATCGCTGAAAGACATTGGCTACGTCGCGGTTCCTCGGAGAGCGGGGCGATGACTCTCCGATTCGACTGTGGTGTGCGTTAGAAACCGTTTAAATCGACGATGAGTTTGTCATCGCGGACGCAGGCTCGGCGAAAGTTTTCCGGGTCCGGGTCGTAGCGGATGATCCGAACGGAGCCATCGCTCATGGCGGCGTTGATGCCGGTGCCGTGCGAGCTGCCAAAGGCATTCAGGCCATTGTCGTCCGTGGAAGTCTCCAGATCCAGACTAGGCCCGCGGCTGCCCGCTGGCGCGCCCGTGATGGCTCGACGATAGATTTCTGAGTCCCAGCCTGGCGCGACATAGGCTTCATTATCATCAAAGCTCTGACCGAGACGGTCGAGTTTTAGCCGTTTCTCACCGACCATGACCGTGTTCGACAGGCCATCCTTGATGGAAGTGAGCTTGAGTGCGCGGGTGCCCGTGCGCATGAGAACGCCATTGCTGCCGTTGTCGCCCGCGTTGCCCGCATAGTCCACTTTGGCAGAACTGCCATAGAGTTGCGGCATACGGCGAGTTGGGCAGTAGTATATTTTGACGATGCTGCGATACACGACGGAATCGCTTGTCTGCTGTGCAATGGCGGATTGTTCGATGTAAGGGAGAATCTCCCAAGTCCAGCTCCATTCGGATCGTTTGGATGGGCCGCAGCAATTCGCGGGCGTGCTGGCCGGGCTGTCATCCGCGTTCTTGCCACCCATCGGCAAACGGCCCTGAGAATCGTGGAAATTGTGGAAAGCCAGCCCAATCTGTTTCAAATGGTTCTGACAGGTAGCCCGGTCGGAGGCATCCCGAACTTTTTGGACGGCCGGGAGCAGTAATCCGATCAGGATGGCAATGATGGCGATGACCACCAATAATTCGATCAAGGTGAATCCTCGTCGATGCGCGTGAGAACGCTGCATAGAACAGACTCCAAAGTGAAACCGAGTGTGGGGAAAGCGAGAATAAATTTGCGATGCAATTATGGCAACAATAGAGATAGAATAACAGATGGCAAGATGTAAAATAGGATTCGTGGTATCTGTTGGGCCAATGATTACATCATGATTAAAAATACGATCATTCCCATCCCAATGGCGGCGAGGAGGATCGCGACGGTCAGGGCGAGTGACCAACGGGGCGGCTGATAGGCTTCCCCGCGTTCGATCCGCTGTATCACCGCTCGATATTCCCAGGCCGCGAAGACGCTGACGAGTACGCCCAGCAGCACCAAGGTCACGCCGATCCCGCCCGACCAGCCGGTGCGCGCTGGCAGGGAGCTATCGCTGGCGATGGCGAGTTCGCGGAGGAACAAGCCAAACCGGGCGACCACGAAGCCAAAGCCCATCAGCGCTAAGCCCGTGCGGACCCAGGCCAGCAGTGTGCGTTCCGCGGCAAACCGGACCCGTGGGTCTTCTGGTGGCTGTATTCTTGCTCGTTCCATTCCGTATCCTCAAGAAGTGGCTCGGGTGATCCTGTTTTTGAGAGAATGTCAGAATTCTGCTTGTGGGGGAATGTCATACCCATCTTGGCCATTACGGCCTGCCCGCACTTGACCGCCAACGGTTCTGGGGGTATCCCGCATTCTGGTCAAACAAGGAGGGTTAGGTTTGCGCACACTCATTACTGGCGGGGCGGGATTTTTGGGCTCACACCTCTGCGAACGCTTTCTCGCGGAAGGTGATGAAGTCCTCTGTGTCGACAATTTTATTACGGGGCGACCGGAAAACGTCCGACACCTGCTGGCGAATCCACGATTTCGCGTCATCGTGCATGATGTTTCCAAACCATTGTATGTTGATGGCCTCGTGGATAACGTGCTGCACTTCGCCAGCCCGGCCAGTCCCGTTGATTACCGGACCAGCCCGATTCAAACCTTGAAAGTCGGTTCGCTGGGAACGCTCAACACGCTCGGCATCGCCAAGGCCCACGCGGCCCGGTATCTGCTGGCCAGCACCAGTGAGGTTTACGGCGACCCCGAAATTCATCCGCAAACAGAAGATTATTGGGGACACGTCAACCCCGTCGGCGAACGCAGCATGTACGATGAAGCCAAACGGTTCAGCGAAGCGCTGACGATGGCCTATCACCGTGAACATGGGGTTCGCACACGCATCATTCGGATTTTCAATACTTATGGCGAGCGGATGCGGCTCGACGATGGGCGGGTACTCCCGAACTTCGTTGGCCAGGCTTTGCGTGGGGAACCGCTGACCGTCTACGGCACAGGGCAGCAAACCCGGAGCTTTTGCTACGTCAGTGACCTAGTCGATGGGATTTACCGCCTATTGAATAGTGAGCATGCGCTCCCGGTGAATATCGGAAACCCGGCAGAAATCACGATTCGGGAATTCGCGGAAGAGATTCTGCGTCTCAGTGAAAGTGCCAGTACCATTGTCGAACATCCGTTGCCACCGGATGACCCGAAACAACGGAAACCCGATATTACTCTGGCGCGAAAATTACTCGGCTGGGAGCCTAAAGTCAGCCGTGAGGAAGGATTGAAGCGGACACTGGAATACTTCCGGCAGAAAACACAAATCCGGTAAATTGTGTGATTTACTCTCTTGGAGGGGTTTTCTGCTTGACGCGGATGGGAAATCAGACTTTCCTAAAGATGTCATGGATCGTGATTATCCAGAGTCAGGCTTTTCCTTAAGCATTGTCTAACACTTGGATAAGTTCCGCTAGCCTGTTACTCCGTCGTCCCCAGGGATCGCCATGAAACAATTGTTTTCCCGTGTCGGTTTGAGAAATGAGGGATTTGTCAAACTTGCGCTCGTGGTCTTGGCGGTGTTAGCCGTCCCCACCATGTTGCTCGCGCAAGAAGCCGGTGGGGAAGCCCCCGCAACCGCGGCCCCGCGTGACAACATCTTCCTGCACATCATCAAATCGGTCGGCTTCTTCTGGATCGTGTTGCTACCCACTTCGTTATGGCTCATGGCGATCGTGGTACTCCTGACCCTCGACCTCCGAATGTCCGCAGCGATTCCCGCAGGGTTCGTCGATGAATTCACCGACACCGTCAACAAACGAAAATTCAAAGAAGCCTACGAAATGGCCAGGAATGATCCGTCCTTCCTGGGTCGCGTCATGTCTGCAGGCATGGCACGGCTACAGTACGGTATCGAAGATGCCCGCGAATCCGCGATGAATACTCTGGAGAGTATCAAATCGGATAAAGATCAGAAGAATAACTATACAGCCGTTGTGGCGACACTGGGGCCGCTGCTCGGGTTGGTCGGAACCGTGTTCGGGATGATCGAGGCGTTCATGGAACTTTCGAGTGGGTCCAATCCGAACCCCTCGAAACTCGCCGATGGGATTTCCCACGCTCTGGCGGTGACGCTCGTCGGGGTGGCCATCTCGGTGCCCGGTATCGCGTTGAATACCTACTTCCGTAACCGGATTACCCAAGTGATGATGGATGTCAGCCATACCGCTGATGACCTGCTCACGCAAATGTACCACAACTCGAAGAAGGGTGGCCCCGCCCCCGCACCAACTGGTCCCATGGCTCCGCCGCCCGGTGCCATGCCCCCTCCACCGAAACCGCAATAAGCCGTTGAACTTGCGTTCGGTGATTCCGGTTGGAATCACCGAACTTTTCTCTGCCCATTTGCCTTAACCCCACGCCAGCTATGAGTCACGGCTCACCGGAAAAATGCGAACCAAACCTCACACCATTGCTGGACATGGTGCTGCAGCTCATCATGTTCTTCATGCTATGCGCGAATTTCGTGATGGATCAAGTGAACGAATCCATCAAGCTCCCGGATGCCATTGAAGCGAAAGCACTCGATAAATCTGTTAAAAATTACATCGTCCTCAATGTGGCCTCCGATGGTCGCGTTTTACTGGGACGTGATGATAAATCGGATGTCCTCATCAATAAAATTCAGGTGCTCAACCACCTGAAAACCCAAGCCACTCTCGACAAGCTACGCACCACGCCGCAAGATTGGGAAGCCGGGAAGGGACGCTCCATCGTGATTATTCGTGCCCACAAAGATTGTAGCTTCAAGATGGTTCACGATGTAATGGAAGCGTCGAGCCAGGCAGGGTTTACGGATGTGCAATTGCGGGCGATCAAAGTGGCACCGGGCATGTAATGCGGGCCAACGCCCGCGGAGATCGAATCATGGCACGACACAAGCGACGACACGAAGACAACCCGACGGAACCCGATTTGCCCATCACGCCCATGCTGGACATGTCGTTTCAGCTCATGGCATTCTTTATTCTGACGTTCCGACCAACCCCATCGGAAGCACAGCTTCCACTGATTCTGCCCGCCGATAAAGGAGACAAAACCGCCTCCGCTGTTCCCCAATTCGACCCTCTCAAGGAAGAGAACCAGGAAATCTCCGTGCAAATCTACGCGGCCGATACGGGAGCTCCGAACCGCATCATCGCCAAATTGCCGACCGGCGATGTTGAACTCGGTGCCAGTACCACGGAATTAAACAAATTCCTCCGCGATCAACTCGCGAGCCGCGGCGGTAAAGCCCCCAAACTCAAGCTGCAAATGGTCGAAAACCTGAACTACCAATATGTTATCAAACTCCTCGACGAAAGCCGACGCGCGGGCTACGAATCCGTGAGCCCCACGTTGATTCAGTAGTTTACGCGGGGTGAACTGCCGATGTCGCGGCGTTTTGTGCCGAATTGGGAACCGATTCCCTCGGTAAGCGATCCAATAGGTAGGATCATCCTGTTTCACAACGATTGACCATCTGGTGATGGGATTTCATGATGGGTTTGACGCGTGGTGTATGCTGGTTCTGGTTTCTGCTCCTGGCGAGTGTAGGGAGCCTCTGCGCC
>JAIXLE010000222.1 GCA_026931725.1 Bacteroidales bacterium | reverse complement strand
CAAGTGACTCGGCTACCCTCTTCATCAGTCCAGCAGAATGTGTGTTCCGTGGGCCGAGTGATCGGGATGCAAGGAAAATCCATCCGCCGCCACGCAAGCGAGGTTCGATCGGGATGATCCAACAGCCAATCGTACAGCTCAGGATGAACCGCGAATGCCTCTTCCGATGAAGATGTGGTCAAGGTAGGGTGTGTGAGAATCTCTTCGACTTCCTGCCGAACCTTCGGATCGACGTAATCCAGAATCGTGCGAGGCTTTTCCTGGGTGAACCCCACGACCGGATTTAGACCGAAGCCCAGCAGAAACAAGAGGATTCGTATGCTCCGAAGCGTCATCACGCCCTCGATAGCCACGCGCAGGGATGAAGTCAGCAACAGTTCTTATCGTCCCGATGGTGACGATTGCATCAGTGATTCCGGCAAGGTAAATATTTCCTGAACAATGCGGGTTTAGCCTGATGTTCTGGTATCTATTCATACACACACCCAGTGAGGCTGTCCAATTTTGAGAAGGAGGAACGGAACCGGAGAGTCCTACTGAACCGGGGACGACAGTCCCCGGTTGTCCGATCAACGGAGATCTTGAGACACCCACATCGGGTTTGTGTATCAGTCCGCCCCCAAGACGATGTTTCGCGCTGTCTGGAAGGAGTGCTTCTGTTTGAGGAACCACTCCCTTACGGTCACACAGTCGTGGTTCTCCAGACTGTCTCGATTTCGACCAAACAGGGTGTAGCATGTCCATAGGCGAGGTATTGGATTATGATCCCGCATCACTTGCTCAAGTCGATAACCACCTCCGTTATCCCATCCACGATCTGAACCGGGGTTTTGATGGGAATCATAATCATGCTCTGCTTCTCATCCGTCCCTGAGTAGTTTGCTATGTAAGTTCCGGGTGGAACACCGGATGCCGTCTTCATGGATAGTGCATGCACCGTGGTCGCGTCGAAAAAGCCTTCTGACCCCAAGTCGCCCGAAACGAGGTAGTTGCTGGTTTCGGTGGTTGGGGGTTCCGCTACCAGGCGAATATTGCCGCTGGTCACGGCTTTGCCGGCCTTGACGACTTTGATTTTTACCGGAACCAATGGAGGCAAATTGCCTTCCGGCCTGCCAGCGTCGCACCCTAATACCCAGGTCAACGCGGCCAAAAGCAGGAATGTTCTCATTACCAATCACCCCCGATTACATTGCCGTCCCGAGGATCATTGGCGTATTGCCAAACCGTGGGATCCATCGACCCGCGTAGGAAGCGAACGCTACCGTCCGCGATACCGACATTGATGCCACCCGAATGCGGACTGTTTGGCCGATCGTACAGGCAGGTTTGGTATGTGGTGGGTTGCACCTGGAACATGGTCGCGCCGGGATAGGTTCCCACTTTGGCCAGGGAACCACTGCCATCGCTGCCCAGATTGAAACCACCCCGGAAAGGACTATTGGGGCTTGCGAATAACCGAGCCGTCCCAGTAGTGAGCGCTGCCCCGCTGGTACAGGTGGCATAGCCTTCCGCCAGCATGACCGTATTGCTCAATCCATCCGGGATACCGGCGGGAATCTTGGTTTCACCATAAGGAAGCCCTTTACTGGGATTCCCGAAGATGTAATTGTTCCCCAAATAACAAGTGGCAGAGAAATCGGCCAGATTGCCATACGTCGACTTATGTTTGCCGTTACTATGGGTCGGATCGGATGGACAATAATAGGCCGGAATGCTCGCTGCGACACCTCCAGCCCCTGTGGGTAAACCGCCGTTGACGATGGTCGTGATGATGGGGATGGCCATCGGCAATGCGGTTGCGAAATTCTTGTAAACATTGTCTTGCTCAATGTACGGCAACAAAAAGATGTGCAACGTCCAGTTATGCTGTCCGAACGGGGAAGAGGCCGGTGTCAGGATACGTGATCCCGCAGCGCACAGGGGAGGCAAGTATCCCGTCGTGTCGTGAATATTATGACAGGCCAGCGCGAGTTGTTTGAGATTGTTGGTGCATTTCGCTCGGGCAGCGGCTTCTCGAACTTTCTGAACAGCGGGCAAGAGCAAACCAATCAAGACGGCAATAATGGCGATGACCACGAGCAGTTCAATGAGCGTGAATCCCCACCGTGCAAAGGCTTGGCGATTACACGTGCGTGCGTGTGCATGTTTCATACAATCTCCAAGATGAAGACAAACGACGCGAGTCTTCAACCAGAATGAGTTGACCACAGATTACAGGAATAGAGTCTGTACGATTAGCAAATGTTTAGCTTAGCGTTTTTGGGGTATCTTGCAAACACAAATATCTGTTCCTGGCTCTAGTGAAAAAATGATGATAGAGGGCCGTGAGTTATTCCTTTCAAAATTCGGCATCTCGCCCAAATATCCTGAACGGGTGCCTCGACAGGCGCTGTGGCAATGTGCTATAGTCGCTGTATTCCTGTATTCCCGCCGATGAGCCGATTACATCGTGTTTCATCACCTGTTGACATTCTTGTTGGCCGTCTGGATGGGTATGAGCAGCACATTTTGTGTGATGCTCCACACTCATCAGGGTGGTTGCGCGCACCATTCCCATCATCTCGGGCTCATCTCGCTGCTTCCTCCGAGTACAAACGCACTGCCTGCGTCCGATTGTCGGGTTTGCTTTCACGCGCACATCGTCTTCATGGGTGTGGAACTCTGGAGCTTGCCAACGCGGGAGGACTCGGAAACCGGAGCGCCCCATCACGGTACTTTCCAGGTCGATGTCGGCTGGCCCGGTACAAGTGAAGATGCGGCATCGGCTGCGCACATGCAAGATGTGCCGTTGCTGGGGGCGTTCCCACTGGTTGTACCCGCATTGTTCGTGATGCCGGATCGGGTCTGTTCCCCTGTCACCGCATCTCCGCGGGTGCGATCGACTTTGCCTGTCTGCGCGCAAGCTGCGCACGCCCGTTCGGGTGTCGCTCTCATTTAGTCCATTCTGTGGAATCTCATCGTGACCGGGCCAACGTGTTTGGCTCCGGTGTGGCCACATCTTTTGATCCTTTATTCGATTGAGAATCTCACATGAATGTGAACACAACTGCGCCGTCACCAATGGTGGAACGGCCATCGGCGCTGGCTGCAACTCCGACTCCAACTTTGGTTCCGACTCGTGCGGCCCGATCCCGTTGGTCCGTGTGGGGAATCGGGCTGGCTGGCCTCCTGGTGGGAGCTTTTGGCGGATACTGTGCGGATCAATTTCTTCGAGAATCGACTCCAGCGGTTTCTCAACGGGCAACCGCAGGTGATGAGCGGGAAGAGGACAAAGAAACAGAATCCCCATCGGCCCTGGCCCAGGTGGTTCTGGATGCCACGCAGCAGCGCGTTTCGGGGGTTCGCATCGAACCCGTCACCACGGCGGTTCTGCAAGATCGGGTCTGGCGGACGGGGGCCGTGCATCTCAACCCCGATCGGATCGCGCACCTCACCACGCCCGTCACGGGCCTCATCCGAGAGGTGCGGGCGGAATATGGTCAGACCGTTCATGCGGGTGACATTCTCGCGGTTGTCGATAGTAAGGATGTTGGCCGAGCCAAGCTGGAACTCATGAATACCCGGCTCGCCCTCGCCGCGAGTGAATCCCAATATCAATGGGTTCAACGGATTACAACGAATGCCCAGGCACTGTGGAAAGAACTCGCGGCAGGACGCACCCTTTCCGAAATTCAGACCAACTTCCGCGATAAACCCGCGGGGACTTGGCGGGATCGGTTACTCACAGCGTATGCTCGCACGAATCAGCTCAAAGCCGTGTACGAGGATCTGGCCACGTTGCGGACGGGCGCAGTGCCCGAAGCCACCGTGCGCAAAGCACGGGCGGAAGCCGAAATTGCCGAGGCACAGTATCGCGCCGTTTTTGAAGAAGCCCATTACCAACTGACTCAAGACGCACTCGCCGCAGAGCAGAAGTACCGGGAAGCGAAAGCCGCCGTCGATACTGCCAAGGCCCAACTGCTGATGATTGGCTATACCAGCGCGGAAATTGATGCGATGGACCCGGCGAGTGAGGGGGCCGCGGTTTCCCATTATCGCGTTCGCGTGCCCTTCGATGGCACGGTGATCGACAAACACGCCGTGCGTGGGGAGCGGATTCCAGCCGAGCATCAACTCTTCCAGATTGCCGACCTCCGCACGGTTTGGGTCGAAGCCGATATTTTTGAAGTCGATTTGCCGTTGGTCCGCGATCTCTCCGGGCAGAAGATCGTCTTTCGTTCCTCCGCGGCCGGTCTGGTGGAACGCCCCGCACAGTTGAAATACCTCGGTGAGGTGATCGACCCGCGGACGCGATCGCTCCCACTTGTGCTGACCGCAGAGAACGCGGATCACGCGCTCAAACCCGGTCTGTTCGTGGAAGTGGGGTTGTTGCGTGGCAGCGGTGAGGCTGTCGTCAGTGTACCCGCTCTGGCGATTCAACGGCATGAGAACCGCACGTTCGTTTTCGTGCGCACCGGCGCGGATACCTTCCAGCGAGTGGATGTACGCATTGGCCGTTCGACCGCCGAGCGGGTGGAAATCCTGGCCGGCATCGCACCGGGGACGGAAGTGGCCGTGGAAGGCACATTTGCGCTGAAGACCGCCCTGCTCAAAGACCAAATCGGCGGCGATTAGGCGGCCCCGTTGTTGGCTTGGAACCTCCTTCTACCACAATGGGAACACCCCTCATGACCCGCCTCATCGACTTCGCGCTGGAAAATCGTTTCCTTGTCATTCTGTTCTCACTCCTGCTTGTCGCAGGCGGTTTTTTCTCGGCTTCACAGCTTCCCGTTGATGCCGTGCCGGACGTGACCAACGTGCAGGTGATGGTCATGACCACGGCCCCGGCACTGGCCTCGGAAGAAACCGAACAATTCATCACCGTCCCCGTGGAAGCGGCCATGAGTGGCATTCCTCGGGTAGAAGAAATCCGCTCCGTGTCCCAGTTCGGGCTTTCCGTGGTCACGGTGGTTTTTACGGAAGGCACTGACATCTACTGGGCACGGCAACAAGTCGGCGAACGACTACAAACGGCCCGCCAAGAGATTCCCGATGGTGTCCCTGAACCGAAGATGGGACCGATCACCACCGGGTTAGGCGAAATCTTCCAATTTGAGGTCCGCGACCGAACCGGGAAACGATCCCTGATGGAATTGCGGGAGATCCTGGAATGGGACATCGCCTTACCGTTACGGAGCGTGCCCGGTGTCGTGGAAGTCAACGCCAGCGGCGGCGAATTGCGGACCTACGAAGTGCGGATCGACCCCAATCGGTTGCTGGCGTTCGGCATTCCGATCACACGGGTTTTCTCGGCGGTGGGGCAGAACAACGCCAACGAGGGCGGCGGCTATGTGATTTTCGGCGGCAAGGAGCAACGCATCGTCCGGGGGGAAGCCCTCATTTCCAACTTGGACGATCTGCGGAATGTCGTTGTTGATACACGGAACGATGGTACGCCGGTGTATTTGTATCAAGTGGCGGATGTTGCGTTCGCGCCGATGATCCGGCAAGGAGCCGTCACCCGTGATGGCCGTGGCGAAGGGGTGGTCGGCTTGGTCATGTTGCTGGCTGGTGAAAATAGCCGCAAAGTCGCGGCTGGAGTCGGTGAGAAGATTCAGGAGATTGCAAAAACACTCCCGGAAGGTGTGTCCATCGACCCGTTCTACGACCGCACGGAACTGGTCCGTACCACGGTGCATACGCTGACGAAAAACCTCATCGAAGGCGGCATCCTCGTGATTCTGGTGCTGCTGGTCCTCTTGGGGAGCTTGCGGGCGGGGTTGATCGTGGCGCTGGCGGTGCCGCTCTCCATGCTCGGCGCGTTCGTCGGCATGTGGTATGCCGGGCTCAGCGGCAACCTGATGTCCCTCGGCGCGATCGACTTCGGGTTGATCGTGGATGGCTCGGTCGTGCTGATTGAAAACATCGTCCGACGAGTGGGGGAATGGCGACACCGCACTGGTGGGAAAGCTGCTCCTCAAGACGTGATTCGGGCCGCGTGTCATGAAGTGGCTCGCCCGGTGGTCTTCGGTGTCGGCATCATCTTGCTGGTGTATTTGCCGATCCTGTCGCTGCGGGGACTGGAAGGAAAAATGTTCCGACCCATGGCACTGACGGTCATCTTTGCCTTGTTGACATCACTCGTATTAGCTTTGACCTTGATGCCGGTGTTGGCATCCGTCTATCTGCGTTCGGTCAGTGAGCATGAACCATTCCTGATCCGCTGGGTGAAATCGGTGTATCGTCCGCTGTTACGGGCCGTGATCCGTTTTCCGCGTGTCACGGCAACCGCGGCGCTGGGGTTGTTCCTAGCCAGCATCGCAGCCGCTCTGACGATGGGAGCCGAGTTCATTCCCAAGCTGGATGAAGGTTCCATTGCGATTCAGGCGGCGCGGATTCCGAGCGTGTCACTCGAAACCACCGTCGAGGAAACCACCCGGATTGAAAAGTGCCTGCTGCAGTTCCCCGAAGTCGTTTCCGTGGTCAGCAAGTCCGGGCGGCCAGAAATCGCCAATGACCCCATGACGATCAATCTGACGGATATTAACATCTCGCTCACCCCGCGTGAGACGTGGCGATTTGGCACCAAGGAGGAACTCGTTGAGGCTATGAAAGCCGCACTCGAAGAGGAAGTGCCGACGAATCTGTATAGCTTCAGCCAGCCGATTGAATTACGGGTGGCGGAACTCGTGGCTGGGGTGAAGTCGGATGTGGGCATCAGCCTGTACGGCGATGATCTGGAGTTACTGCGACGGAAGGCCGAGGAGATCGCTAAGGTACTCAACACCGTCCCCGGTGCAGCTGACATTGCCGCGGAGCAGACGGGTGGGTTGCCGTACTTGCGGGTGCGCGTCCAGCGGGATGCCATCGCCCGTTACGGTGTGAATGCGCGGGATGTACTGGACGCGGTGGCTGCCGTGGGCGGGAAAGTCGTGGGGCAGGTGTACGAAGGCCAGCGGCGGTTCCCAGTCCAGGTACGCTTGGGGCCAGAGTGGCGGTCGGACCTCGAAAAGATTCGACAAATCAAGGTGTCCGGCGCAAATGGTCGACCAATCCCCCTGGAACAAGTGGCGGAACTGAAACTCGAAGACGGCCCCGCGCAGATTAGCCGAGACTCTGTGCGTCGGCGAACGATCATCCAATGCAACGTCCGAGGCCGCGATCTGGCGGGGTTCGTCGCGGAGGCTCGACGCAAGGTCGAAGAATCCGTCAAACTGCCGCCGGGGTACATGGTCACCTGGGGGGGACAGTTCAAGAATCTCGAAGAAGCGACCGGACGGCTCATGATTGCGGTGCCAGCCGCGTTGCTGATGATCTTTTCGCTGCTGTATCTGTCCCTGGGTTCGGTGCGTCTGGCGCTGTTGATATTCCTGAACGTGCCGATGGCCGCGACGGGGGGGATTTTTGCCCTGTGGCTGCGTGGGCTGGATTTCTCGATCTCGGCTGGTGTTGGGTTCATCGCCCTGTTCGGCGTGGCCGTGCTGAACGGAGTGGTACTGGTGACGTATCTGCAAGAACTGCGGAAAGCCGGTCACACCGCAACCGATGCGGCTTATGAAGGGGCGATGCTTCGGGTCCGGCCCGTGTTGATGACGGCACTGGTGGCGATGCTGGGATTTATTCCGATGGCGGTTTCCGTTAGCTCGGGAGCAGAAGTGCAACGTCCACTGGCCACGGTGATTATCGGTGGATTGGTGACATCCACCCTGTTGACGCTGTTCGTGATTCCTGCGACCTACAATTGGTTCGACACCGATTCACACGCAGAATCAGTCGATGCATAGGCGGGCGATCTATCCGATGATGATTTCATCCTCGGTTCACGGAATCGCATCCATGAACCGGGGTTTTCATCATCAAGAGGTTACGTCTGAACCTTGGGGCTGGCCGCGTCGATCTTGGCTTGCAACTCCGGCGTGACCTTGCCGACCCCTTTACACTTCGGGTACTTGGTGCAACCGAGGAAGTAGCGACCGCCGAAGCGGGATTTCATGAGCCGCATCGGTGCATCGCACTCGGGGCACTTCTCCGTGATTTCCACGTCCGGGATACCGGGGGCTTTCTTTTCCGCACCGGCTTTCTTTTCCGGCATCGGCGGCAGAATGTCCTTCAGTTTCTCCCGGAGTTCGGCATTGATCGACTTGGCATTGCGGCACTTCGGATAACCGGAACAGGACAGGAACGGCCCCCGCCAGCTCGTGCGAATCACCATCGGGCTATTGCACTTTTCACAGAAAATCCCCGTGTCCGGTGGCTGGACGGGGTTGCCCTTCTCATCCGAGTCCGCGATGTATTTACACTTCGTATCCGGGCACTGGATATACGGCTTGCCAGCCTTGTTGAACTTCAGCAGGAGTTTGGTTTTCTCGCATTTCGGGCACGGGTTCTGTGTCGGCAACGCGGTGACGGTGGGTTTGCCTTCCGCGTTTTCGTTCATGAGTGCTGGGCAATTGGGGGCACCCGAACAGGTGTAGAAGACACCGAACCGTCCGGTACGCTTCACCATCGGTTTCTGGCAAGCCGGGCAGGGGATGTCCGTGACTTCCGGTTCCGGCCCGCCGCCGACGATGTATTTGCAAGCGGGTTCCTGATTGTAGCCCGAACAGCCGATGAACTGTTTCCCAGTCTTCTGACTGAACATGTGCAAGAGCGGGCGATCGCACTTGGGGCACTTCTCACCCGTTTCGATGCCCCGTAACGCTGGCATTTCCTGGCCCGCGATCTTGAGCGATTCGGAGAACGGCCCCCAGAACTCGTCTAGCACTTCCTGGTACTGGCACTTTCCGGTTTCAATCTCGTCGAGTTCTTCCTCAAAGTGCGAGGTGAATTTGACGTTCATGATCTTGGGGAAATGCTTCACAAGCAGATCCGTGACGACCTTGCCAATGTCCGTAGCGAAGAATCGGCGGTTGTCCTGTGTGACGTAGCCGCGATCCTGGATCGTCTCGATGATGCTGGCGTAGGTACTCGGGCGGCCGATCCCCTCCTTTTCCAGTTGCTTCACCAGCGAGGCTTCGTTGAACCGCGGCGGTGGCTGGGTGAAGTGCTGCGTCTCGAACAGATCGAGCCGATCGAGCGGCATCTGTTCCCGCAAGTTCGGCAATTCGACATCCTCGGATTTGCCCGCGGGCGGCATCACTTTGCGGTAGCCGTCGAACTTCATGATCCGGCCCGTCGATCGGAACAATCCCCGTCCGGCGGTGACTTCCACCGCGGTCACGGCGAAGACAGCCGGGGCCATTTGGCAAGCGACGAAACGATTGTAGATCAGCGTGTACAGCTTCAGCTGATCCCCCGCAAGTCCTTGGCGGGCAGCACGTTCGGGGGTGATGTTCACATCAGTCGGGCGGATCGCCTCGTGGGCTTCCTGGGCACTTTTGCCGCTGGCGTAGAAGTTCGGCTTCTCAGGCAGGTACGGTTGGCCGAATGTTTGTCCGATGTGGGCACGCACCGTGTTGAGCGCATCCGGGGAGATCCGGGTGCTGTCGGTACGCATGTAGGTGATGAGTGCGACCGTGCCGTCACTGCCGAGGTCGACCCCTTCGTACAGTTTCTGGGCCGTTTGCATGGTCCGACTGGCGGGGAACCGTAGGCGGATGTTCGCGGCTTGCTGGAGTGTGGACGTGGTGAACGGCGGTTGCGGCCGTTCCTGGCGGTCTTTCTGTTCGATTTTCGTCACGGTGTACGGCACACCGTTTAGCACGGCGGCGATGGCATCGGCTTCCGCCTCGTTGTGAATCTGGGGTTCGGCCCCGTCCCACTTATCCAGGCTACCCAGGAACGAACCGGGCGGTGGAGCCGGGATGCTCGCTTTTTCCTCAGCCGCGGCGGCTTCGGCGGGGGTTTCCGGTTCGACTTCGTCGCCACTGTCCGCAGGCTTCTTTTTGGCGAAGATTTTGGCCTTTTTGGGGTCGGCTTTGTAGGGAACCTTCGCCCCTTGCGGTGCGAGCAAGGCTGTGATTTTCCAGTATTCCTCGGTGCGGAACGCTTCGATTTCCCGTTCTCGATCCACGATGAGTTTGACCGCGACAGACTGAACACGGCCAGCGCTTAACCCGCGTGTCACCTTCTCACCGAGCAGGCTCGATAGCGGGAAACCGACGACACGATCCATCGCGCGGCGGGCTTCCTGGGCCTTGACGCGGTCCATGTCGATCTTTTCGGGCTGCGCCAGGGCTTGCCGGATCGCGTTCTTCGTAATCTCGTTGAACCGAATACGGAAGGTGTGGTTGGGGTCCAACCCGAGTTCGTCGGCGATGTGCCAGGCGATGGACTCTCCTTCGCGGTCGGGGTCACTCGCCAGCAGGACACGGGTGGCCTTGGCGGCCACGCTGCCCAGTTCGTCGAGGATTTCGCGCTGAGTGCGGCGACCCTTCTTGTTCTTCTTCGAGCGGCTCCCCGCATCGACGAGGTAACGCAGTTTCCAGCCCGCACCGATGGTGATGCCGGACACTTCCTCACCGGCTTGTCGCCGCCCGGTTGCCAAGTCGCGGACGTGACCATAACTGGCCAGCACCCGGAACTGGTTGCCGAGGTATTTGTTGATCGTCTTCGCCTTGGCGGGCGATTCGACGATCACCAGATCGTAATGGCCGCTGCCGTCCGGCGTGATGTGACGGCGTTCGCCGGAACTTGTGGCCGTGGCCCGCTTCCGGCGCGTGGCAGCGGGTTCGACCCCCGTGGTTTTTTTGGGGGGCGATTTACGAGCCGCCGGTTTTCGCGCCGGTTTCGAGGGGCTCGCATTGTCAGATGGCGTCTTGCGTGAACTCGGCACCAGCAGGCACTCCTGTTGCGGTTGTTACTACCCGCAGAAGTCATACAATCGGAAGTCGAGAACGTTACGAGGTACGTTCATCACCCTTAGTACAGCCATAACTGGGCTGTCAAGCCCCCTGAGCGCCGCGGCATCCCTGAATTGCCCGGTTTTGCTCGCCGTAAACTGAGGCCGGAGCATGGCTTTCAATCCATTTGACGTTTTTCGGCGGAACCAGCGGATCATTTTCGCCGGGTTGACCGTCGTCATCATGTTCATGTTCGTGCTGTCGAGCGGGCTCGGCGGTAAGTCGGACTTTTTCGAGTGGCTTCCCTCATTGGTAGCCCAAAAAGTCCAATCAGGCGACGTTTTGGCTGTCGTGAACGGCAAAAAAGTTTACGAATCCGAACTCAACCAACTGGCCACGAATCGGGTACTCGCCAATGAATATATGGCGAATGCGGCCCTGGTTTCCACGAACAAACTCGCCAACGCCCTCACCACACAGATCGACAAAGCGAGCCCGGACAACCGCCCTCTGTTCCAGGAAATCGAACGGACGCGACCGTATTATCTCCCGCAACAAATCATGCAGGCCGTGATGACAGGGCGTTTCCCGCAAGACATGGTGCAGCAGTTCCAGCAGGAATCGCTCGGTCGGATGCGGGCACGCCTGGCGGAAATCATCACCAAAGCCGACTCCAAGGCCGAAGATGTCACCCTGGCCAAGCAGGCGTTGCAACTGATCGACCTGGACCAACGCACGAATCAGTTTCAACAAGGTGTCTACTTCACCAACCTGCCGAACCGCAGCGAACAAGAACGGATGGATTTCTTCCTCTGGAAGCAGAAAGCCGATGAACTCGGCATCCGCTTCACCGATGCGGATATTCAAACGCTCATCAAGGGAGAATTCGACAATCTGCTCTCTGGGGATGATTGGGCCGAAGTTGAGAAGCAGATGGGCCGCAAGGAAGGGTATAACCCCGATTCCTTGCGTCGGGCCGTCGGCGATGAATTCCGCGTCCGCATGGCGATGACCGCCGTGATGGGCCGTGCGGTTGCCGATCCGACTTCCGCAACACTGAACGTGTACGATGCCCCTTACGATTATTTTGAATACTACAAGGATCAACTGTCAGAAACGCGCTACTTCCTCACGGCCCTGCCAGCCGCGAATTTCCTAGAACAAGTGACTGGGCAGCCGAGCGAATCGGAATTGATGGAACTGTTCAAAAAATACGCCCGCACCGAGCCGAACCCATTCTCGCCGAACCCTGGCTTCAAAGAGCCGCGCCGCCTCAAACTCGGCTGGCTCGAAGCGACCGGGCAGGAACCGTTTTACAAAGCCCTCGCCGAAAAAGTGTTCCCCGCCTCGGGTGTGATGCCGATCGAACTCATCGCCGTTGTGGGGGGCGTGGCCACACCGACCGGCAATCTACTGCAAGCCGCCTACGAGAAATACCGTACCGAGACACGGGAAACGATCGACTTTGAATGGTTCACGAAGCCCGGCTCCCGGTTCAGCAAGCCATCCGTGGTCGATGGTAGCGTGGTGCGTCCGCAGAACCTCGCCGCCGCCGCAGGGGTGGCCGCCGGAAGCCTGTTGACCGCCGGAACTCCGTTCAACGCGCCGTTGACGCTGGAACAAACCGCGATCACCCTGGAACTGCAAACGCGTGCCAAAGCCCTGGCCTCGCTGTTGTCGCCGCCGTTGGTAGTCGGCGATCGGTTCGGCGCGTTTGCGGCACTCACCGCGAGCATCCCAAAACCACTCCCGCTCCCGATCATGCAACCCGTGTTGGTCGAAAAACTGCGGGATGAACTCACTTACACCCTTGCGGCCGCGGATTTGGAGAAATTCCAGACGGAACTGACCAAGCTCGGTGAGAAACTGACCAAGCCCAGTTCCGACCCCACCGCCGCTCGTGAGTTTGTCGAAAAATTCGTGAAGGAACGCGGCCTGAAAACCGGCAGTTCTACCGAGTTCCACGATCAATTCTCGATGGGTGAAGATCCCGGATTGGCACACCTGAAGCAGAAAGCCGCCGGGCCGCACGGTGGCACCGTCGATACCATTCAGTTTGGCCGCCGTTTCTTCTACGAACCCGACCGCCGTACCGGGCGGGATGTGCCCACGAAAGGGCTGTTCCTTCCCCAAGCGTACCCCTCACCCGTGCTGACCGGGCCGAACAAAACCGACCCCGCCATCCTGGTTTGGCGTACCGCCGAGATTGAGGAAAACGCCCCGAAGTCGCTCGATGCCAAGGGGGTCCGGGAAAAAGTCGTCGCCGCGTGGAAGCTGAACAAGGCGAAGGAACTGGCCAGGAAAGCTGCCGAGGAACTGGCGAAGAAATCGGAAAAGTTGGGCGACAACGCCACGACCATCGTGCAGAAACTCCTCGATCTGCACAAGGAAACCGCGGAGAAGTTCACGAAACCGGAAGACAAAGCCCGCGTGAAATTCTTCGAGATCGACCAGGTGGCTCCACTCGTGGATACACCCCTGCCGATGGCGGCACGCACGTCCGTAGGGTCGTTCCAACTGACACCCAACAGTAACATCCCGTATCCAAGCCAAGAGATGGCGCAAAAACTGGTCGAACATCGCAATCAACCGATGTCCGCACCGTTGGTACTGGCGAACGCCCCGGAAGACACGTTCTATGTGGCGGTTCTGCTCAATCGTGCCCACCGGGACGCTTCCCAGTTTGGCTACCAGATCTACAACGCGCCGTCGATCATGGGGAACGAGGTGGCGACTGCCGTTTCCCAACGGCATCAGGCAAACCTGTGGATCGAAGCCCGCAAACAGGCCTTGGATCTGCTCAAGCAAGAGTTCGATTACAAGGACGAAAACCCGAAACTGAACGCCAAGATCATGGAATAACACACTCGGATTGCGAGTTGTTTCGTTGATGGAATGGCTCAGAACGGGGGGCACGATGCGGGTGCCTCCTGTGACTCCAGCCCACGGGTCATTCCCAGTGGGCTGGGCGTGTTCTTCCCCTCCTGCCTCTACTCGCCTCGGAGTCGCCGATGAAAGTTGGGATGAACCTTCTACTCTGGACCGGGCATGTCACCGAAGCCGACTTTCCCCTACTCGGGAAACTCAAAGCGGCTGGGTACGATGGTGTGGAACTGCCCCTGTTCGATGGGAACGCGGACCACTACCGCCGGGTGAAAGCGGAACTCGACAAACAAGGGCTCGCCTGTTCCACGGTCACAGTGTTGAACCCGGAGACGAACCCCATCAGCCCGGATGCCACGATTCGCCAGCGGGCTAGCGATCGGCTCAAATGGGCGATCGAGATGAACCATGTTCTCGGCAGTCATGCCTTGTGTGGCCCGTTCCATTCCGCGTTGGGGGTCTTTTCTGGTGTCCCGCCCACCGGCGATGAAAAGAAGCGGGCTGCCGAGGTTCTCCGTCAAGCCGCCGAACAGGCGCAACAGGCCAATCTCACCTTAGCCATCGAGTATCTGAACCGGTTCGAGTGCTACTTCCTGACCACCGCTCAAGATGCCGCCGCGTTGGTGCGGGCGGTCGATCATCCGCATTTCCGCACGATGTACGACACGTTCCACGCCCACATTGAGGAAAAATCCCAGGCCGCGACCGTGCGTACGCTGGCCCCCGTGATGGCGCATGTTCACATCAGTGAGAATGATCGTGGCGTTCCCGGAACCGGGCAGGTTCACTGGGCCGAGGCGTTCCGCACGTTGAAAGAAGTGGGGTACGATGGCTGGCTGGTCATCGAAGCGTTTGGCCGGGCACTCCCGGACTTAGCGGCGGCCACCCGCGTCTGGCGGGATCTGTTCCCGCAACCGGAAGACGTGTACGCTGGGGGTTTGCGGTTCATTCGGGAGCAGTGGGCGACCCACTGACGGATTTTTCGACACCCCATGCGAAAATATCGACATCCTTTTGCGTGCGTGTGTTGTCGTGTCCGGGAGAGCCGTTACGATAGTCGGGATAACACCGTTCGCGGGGTTATCGTGTTGAGGCCGGAGCGATCATCAGGAACTGATTGGGCGACGGTTTCTGAGGGTGGTTTCCGGCCTCTCCTTTTTTCGAGCATTTTTCGTGGGCTCCTCTCGTCTCGCACCTGTGAGATCTGTTGAATGTCCGCATGAAGCTGAAACAGATACCGGCTGATTTCCAAGTCGAAGAACTCACCGAAACAATCCCCGGAGAGAGCGGGCCGTTCGCGCTCTATCGGTTACACAAGATCGGCTGGACGACCCCGGATGCCATTTTTGCCCTACGCCGACGCTGGCAAATCGACGCTCACCGCGTGAGTTACGGTGGACTCAAAGACCGACACGCGGAAACATCCCAATATCTCACGATCAGTCATGGACCCAAACGCGGACTCGAATATCAACGAGTCCGTTTGACGTATCTCGGTCAAGTGGCCGAACCGTTCACGTCGCAGGCCATCCTGGCGAATCGGTTCACGATTACCCTACGAGCGCTCTCCATCAGTGCGGTGCGGGCCGCGTTGGGCCGGGTGGATGCGATCCGAACGTGTGGCGTACCGAACTATTTTGACGATCAGCGGTTCGGTTCCGTGTCTGCCGAGGGGCAATTCGTGGCGCGGCACATGGTCCAAGGAGAGTTCGCACTCGCTCTGCAACTGGCACTGACGGCCCCATACGCTCACGATCGCGCCGACCAGAAGCGGGAAAAAGCCCTGCTTCGACAACATTGGGGCGACTGGGTCCACCTGAAAGCCCAACTGCCACGCGGTCATGCTCGAAGTTTAGTCGACTACCTCACGCACCGACCCACCGACTTCCGGGGAGCAGTCGCACGGCTTCGGCCCGAATTGCAGGGATTGTACCTGTCTGCATATCAGAGTGACATCTGGAATCGGACCTTGGCCCGCTGGCTCGAACGCCGATTACCGCCGACCGCGTTGCTGGAATTGGATCTGCATCATCGGTCGTTGCCCGTTCCCGTGAGCTTCCCAGAACCGTTGCTTGCGGACTGGCAAACGCGGTCCATTCCCTTGCCCTCTGCCCGTCTGCGGCCCGATCCCGACGCGGATTGGTTGCCGATACTCCAGGAAGTGCTTGCGGAAGATGGACTCACATACGATCGCATGAAGATTCCGGGGCTACAAAAACCGTTTTTCTCGAAGGGGGAGCGGGCTATCGGTTTCATCCCGGCAAACTGGACGCAGGAAACCGCGCCGGATGAACTGCACAAGAATCAGCAAAAGATCACACTCCGATTCGATCTCCCCCGTGGTTGCTATGCCACGATGCTCATCAAACGTCTGACCGCAGTTCGGCGGCGTGCTGGGGATGTATCCCCGCTACCGATGACCGGCGAGTGAGCAATTCCCTTGCCGATAGCCAGGTTCGGAGTACGTTGGAAACCATTCGCGGATTGTCCCATCATCCCTTGTTCCCAATGGGTTCTCTCATGCGGTCACTGGTCCGAATTGCCCCTATCTTGATGATTGGATTTTGTCTCGCGCTGATTCCCGCGTGTGGCGGAGGCTCAGCCAATCGGCCGAAAATCGGCATCGTCACCAACGTCACCGCCGAGTTCTGGAGCATCGCGGAAGCGGGTGCCCGCAAGGCGGGGAATGATTTCGGTGTGGAGGTTCTCTTCCGTCAGCCGACCAAGGGGACCGTTTCCGAACAGAGCATGATCCTCGAAGACTTCCTGCAACTGGGCGTGAAAGGCATTGCCGTCAGTGTGCTGAACCCCGAGGAACAGACACCGGATTTGCAACGGATCGCCTCACAAGTGCCCTTGCTGGCGATGGATAACGATGCTGAAAAATCAGGCCGCATCTGCTACGTCGGTACGGACAATTACGCCGCCGGTCAGGCGATTGGACGCATGGTGAAGAAAGCATTCCCGGATGGTGGGACAGTGGCTCTCTTCGTCGGGAAAACCGGCCCCATCAATGCCCGACTCCGGGTGCAAGGCGTTCTCGACGAACTCGCCGGAGAGAAGGACGCACAAGGGCCAAAACTCGGGAAGTTCACCTACTACAACGGTGCCCCGATCACCGACGATGCGAAAACCACGGTAGCTCAGGAGAACGCCAAGGATGTCGTGGACAAACTGCAAAACACGCCGAATGTCAGCCTGATCGGCTTGTGGGCGTACAACACCCCCGCCAACCTGGAAGCGGTGAAGGCCAAGGGACTCGTGGGCAAAATCAAACTCTTCGGCTTTGATGAAGACAAGGCCACACTGGCGGGAATTGCCGAAGGGAGCATCGCGGGAACCGTCGTGCAGGATCCGTTTCATTTTGGCTACAAGTCCGTTGAGATTCTTGCCGCCGAGGCCCACGGCGATCAGTCGAAACGGGTGACGCAAGCCATCCCCTATCGCATCGTCACGAAAGAGGGCGGCCCCACGGAAACAGTGGATGGCGTGGAGGTGAAGAACCTCAAAGTCGCGGATTTTCGGAAGGAACTGGAAGCGAACTTAGCTTCGGTGCCCTGATTCACCAGATTGCTTCGCTCTCACCGAATCGGGCAACTGGCCGTTTGCCCTCCTGGGATTGCGGATCTCCCAGGAGGGCTTGTGCGAGTTGGAAATCATCGGGCGTGGTGATCTTGAAATTCCGGGGCGAACCGGGCACCACGGTCACGGGGTGTCCGAGCGCTTCGAGCAGTTGGGCATCGTCCGTGATGGTCGCGGCGTATTCTCCTCGGCGGGCATAGGCAGCCACCAGCCAATCCCGCCGAAACGCTTGGGGAGTCTGTGCCTGCCACAATCCCGCGCGGGGCAGCGTGTCGGTGATCTGCTGGGTCGTGGGTTCCACGCGTTTCAGCGTGTCGGCCACGGGGATCGCCGCCAGAGCCGCCCCGGTGGCGCGGGCCTGGCAGAAGACCGCATCCACCAAACGCGGTGGGCATAACGGTCGCACGGCATCGTGAATGGCGACAAATTCGGCCGTCTCGTTGAGCTTTTCCAGTGCGTTGGCCACGGATGCAAACCGTTCATGGCCACCGTTGACGATGGTGACATTCGTGAAGGCGAGCAGGTGTCCGAAGCGGCTGCGGAATTCGTCCTGGTCCTGGGGATCGAGGACCAGCAACACTTGCGAAACATCGGGGCGATTCCAGAATAATTCCGCGGAGCGTTGCCAGACAGGTCGGCTTTGCAGTGAGACGAACGGCTTTTTCTCCAGCCCCCCGAATCGGCGGGATTGTCCGGCGGCAGGCAAAATCACGGCGAACTGCGACATCACACCTTCCCCATCCCAGAATCGCTACCCCGACAGTTGTTATCGTGGGGGTTGGCTTCCTGGTGGCTGTTGTAGGGACTGCTGCCATTCCGTGAACGATTCTCGCCAACGGCTCCACGCTTCCTGATGCTCGCGCAAAACCTGTTCAATCTCATGAGTGCGGGCATTCGCATGCGTGATGCGGGCTTCCCAGCCATCCGGCGCGGCGTGGGGCATCAGATCATCCGGTGTCGTTCTGGGTGGCGGCGCAGAAGTCTCCGCTGTGAGAATGCTGGCAAATCGGGATTCGTACTGATCCAGTTCCCTCAAACAGTTCTGGATGGAGACTTCGACAGAGTGGAGGGTACTTTCCCAGTCCGGGGTGGTGCGTTCTGGCATCATGTTGGCCATCCCTGAGAACTCTGAGCGTACACGGAACAGACCCGCACAGCGTGAATGTGCGGCTCATACCCACTTCTGATTTTTCTGGCAAGACACTTGCATTACGGCTTCGACCACGGTATGAGCCCGGCATTGTCATTGGGGGAACGGTTCGGCCTCACCACTTCGCGTTTGCGAATGGGGGCGGAATGGATTCGGCGCGTCCGGGGGGGCGTGCCGTTGACATGGGGAGGGTGGTACGGTGTATGTCACCTGTTCGACACTGTGTTTTGCCAAGCGTTCGTTAGAAGAAGCATTGCAGTCGATTCGGACGTTGCGATTCACCAAGGCGGATTTGGCCATTCATTCTGATGGGCCGCATCTCACGCCGGAAGAAGTCGTGGCCGATCCGGTTCGGGTCAGTCAGCGATTGCGCGCCTCAAACATGGGGTTTGCCGCGTTTCATCTGGATCTTCCGCCCGTGTGTGATCGTCAGACATTGATGCAGTTGCTCGCCATCGCGCGGGTGGCGCGGTTGCTCACGGTGCCCGTGATGACGGTTCCGGCAGCGACCGTGGGAGCGGATGAGGATGAAGAAGTGCGCCGACTGCTACAATGGTCGGAAATCGTGACGGCGGAAGGCGTGATTTTGTGCGTGGAAACCGCACGCGGGACATTGACGGAAAACCCGGCCACGGCGGCCATGCTTTGTCAACGCGTGCCGGGGCTTGGGATCACGCTCGATCCCAGTCATTACCATGCCACCGCACAGGGGCCGATCGACCACGACCGTCTCTACGAATACACGCGGCATGTCCGGTTGCGGGATTCCGGGGCCGCACCCGAATTGTTCCAGGTCCGCGTGGGTCAAGGAGAGTTGGAGTATAGCCGGATCATCGGTCAACTCGAACGCTTCCAATATGGGCGTGCCCTCACCGTCGACATCCGCGATGTGGCTGACAACGCGTTCCCGGTCGAACCGGAAGTCCGCAAGATGAAATATCTGCTCGAATCTCTGATCTGAAATCATCCCGAATCGCTTGTGGTATAACGGAGGTGGTCGCCGCCTCCGTTATACTTTTTCTAGGGCGTGTGCCGTTGGCTTCTATCTTTTTGGGAACCCGATCTGATGCCGGATACGTTCACCCTCGCACTTGTGCAAATGCAGTGCAATCGGTCCGTTGCGGATAACTTGGCCCATGCTGAAGCGGCCATCCTCGACGCGGCGAAACAAGGGGCGGAAATCGTCTGCCTACCCGAACTGTTCACCGGGCCGTATTTCTGCCAGCAGGAAGATATTCGGCTCTTCGACCTCGCGGAACCGATACCGGGGCCATCCTCCGAGCGATTGGCCGCCGTGGCGCGAAAAGCAGGGGTGGTGATTGTTGGCTCTCTGTTTGAGCGACGAATGCCGGGTGTCTATCACAATACCGCTGTGGTATTCGATCGGACGGGCGAATCGCTCGGGCTTTACCGCAAGATGCACATTCCTGATGATCCGCTGTTTCTGGAGAAGTTTTACTTCACGCCGGGTGATCTGGGCTTCCGGGTCTTTCCCACCGAGGCGGCCCGAGTTGGTACGCTCATCTGCTGGGATCAGTGGTATCCCGAAGCGGCTCGCCTGACGGCCTTGCAAGGGGCAGAGGTAATCTTTTACCCAACGGCGATCGGCTGGCACCCACGGGAGAAAGCCGAATACGGTGAGGCCCAACAATCGGCCTGGGAAACGTCAATGCGAGGTCACGCCATTGCGAATGGCACCTACGTCGCGGCCGTGAACCGGGTTGGGCATGAAGTGATTGTCGGAGATGGATTAGAATTTTGGGGCGGTTCGTTCGTGGCGGACCCGTTTGGTCGCATTCTTGCCAAAGCTAGCCCGGATCGAGAGGAAACCCTCATCGTTCCGTGCAGTCGCCGACTCATGGAAGACACCCGCCGAAACTGGCCGTTCTTCCGCGACCGCCGTATTGATGCCTACGCGGGCATCACTCGGCGTGTCGCGGACTGAGTTGTCTTACTTCCGATTCGGCACCTGAAGCGACAACGGCGGCGGAATCGGAATCGTGCGGGGTTGCGGGAGTTGCGGAGCGGCCTTGGGAGTCGCCGGGGTATCCACCGGAGCGGGTTTGGCAAACCCATGTGCGGTGATCACGGCGACTTGCGCATTCGGTGAAGCTGCGAGGGTGATCGCGGGCAGGGTTTCCGGTGCCGGGGTGCTGGCGGTGCTGTGGAGTTCGTTCCGTGTCGATTGCGTAGGCAAGGGCGGCACACTGCGAGAATCTGGCACACGCGCCATCACAGCAGGTGAAATCAGGCATTGCGCCAACCGGGGCGCTGATCCGGGAGATGTCACGGCTTGCCCCCGATCCACGAGCTGCGTTTCCATCCGCTGACGCTGGAGTGCCAGAGTGCGCATCTCACGGGCGAGTTGCTGTTCGCGGAGCCGCTCGGCTTGTGGAACGGTTTGCCGATCGGTTGATGGTTCATCTTGTGCGAGGGCTTGCACCATCACGCGGGCTTCCGCAAGCAACCGATTCGTGCGGGGAGTACGGGTTCCGTGAGTGTGGATTTTCTCAGATTCGCCCGATGATCGCGTCTGCTGCGCGAATGACCGTGGTGGTCGAGGAAGCTCACCGCGTAAACGGGCCTGATACAATTCCATCAAATCCTGGGACCATGTCGCATCCGCGCGATGCTGAAACCGCACGGCAAACCAGAGCGGATCGACACGGGCGATGCGGAGACTTCGGTTCACCGTGGCAAACCCGGAGTCGCTGTTCGTTCCTCCAAAGTCTCGATACCCGGCGGCTGTGTAGTGGGTATCAAAGTAGTCGCCAAAGAAGTAGTTCCCACAACCTCGACGGATGAACAACGCCGCGATCAAGCCATTCTGGGAAACGGTGTGACTGGGGGTGAAAACAAAATCCGTCCGGGCCGCGACTGCGGGAGCCAAGCGCACCGGGGCGAAAAGCATTCCGCGTTCGGCCAGGGGATAGTCCCAATATCCGTTGACGAAAAGGTAGCCAGCCGGGGTCCAGGAATATTGAGCGGGCACCCAGACCCAACCGGGGCGGTGATCGGTCCAGAATCCCGGTTGCCAGACGTAGCGTTCCCGCCAGACCCAGTGCCCCGGAACGCAGAACGTCGCATCGGATGATGGGGAATCTGATGGTGTCGCAATTTTTGCCGCGGCTTCCTGGGGTTCGTTCGACGGTGGTGGCGGCAGATACCGCATCTCGGCTGAGGAAGTCGGTGCGGATTGTGACGCGGTCGGAGTCGCGGTGGATTGCCAGAAACCCGCCACCCACTGATGGCCGCCGTGAACGGTGTGCCAACTTCCCGGAATCCAGACGTGCCCCGGCGGCGGGACTCGCCAGATGCCGCTGACCCACAGGAACGTACTCTGTTCCTCGTCCCAGTGCCAGTAACCGGGAATCCACTGCACGTTCTTCCGGTTTGGCTTCTGATCGGGTGGAAGTTCTGGAATCGGGTCCGGTGGCAACGGTTTTACCACGTTTCCGCCCTGCGTGATCGGTTCGGGGGAGCGGGCAAAGGCTTCGTGAACGGGGCCGCGCGTGAGAATCTCGATGCCGGTTCCCGGAGTCGGGGCCGCGTGGGCGTTCCCGGTCATCGCCCACGCGGCCATCGCCAGCCCGGCCAGGAACGTGATGGCGGCGATGGGGAAGGAACCCATTCGGGCAGTGAATCGGCACATGGTCGCGGACCTCAGCAGAATACGCAGGCAATACGCGGCCCGTTGATCCTCAACGGCTTCGCGGACTGATTCGCGGGTAAGTTCGCGGACAGAATCGACCCGCCTCCCCCTTTCCGTGCTGGGCTTGCGCGGGCGATCCGCTGTTTTCTCACGATCCGTTCTGGGCGCTGGGAGCTGGGCATAACGAACTTCGGCCCATTCCACAATGGCGGTTCTCACCAGCGGAACTCGGCTCCGAACTGAATCCCTTGAATCCACATATCCGAGGACCGGAAGAGTGGTTGTGGCCGCACTTGCCCCGAGAACGGAACCGCGGGGCCGTTCGGGACGTAGGTCAGATCAACCGTGCGGTCGATCTGCTCGCCGGGGCGGATGACATCCGACCAGTAAATCAGGTTGTAACCGATGTAGGTGCGGAAGTTCGGCGAGAACAGATAACCGAGATTCAATGTGAACTCGGGAACCACCGCGAACCGATTCCGGCTAAACGTGCCCAGGTTCGGGCCGGTGGCGAGCAATCCGCCCGTGTAGGTAGCCGTCTGACCGCCTGGCGGGGTCACGCCTTGGAACCCGGCGATTTCCAGTTCCTGGTGCGTCGAACCGAGCGCCACGGAGACACGGCCATCAATGTCGAACCGGCCACGGGTGCGGCCCACGGCCCAACCCAGTTGGGCACCGTAGAAGCGGTTCCGTGTTTGGAACGAGTCCTGAACGACGATGGATGTTCCGAGTGGTTGGGAAGCCATCGGCCCGGCGGTCAGCGTTTCCGTGATCCGCAACCCTTCTTGCATGTTGAGGTGCCGGAAACCGAGGAACCAGTTGGAACGTGAATCGCAGGTGCGGCAAACGCAGTTCAACAAGTTGATGTCTGCCCCCCAGAGTGCGGTACTGCTCTCCACCGCCAGGGAGCCGGTCGACTGGCCGGGATAGGCGACCTGTTCGCCGAACTCGCTGTTGACTCCCGGATTCGGCGCGAAGAATGGTCGAGTGATGATCGGCGTGGTATCGGAACCCACCGCGAAGCCCGCGTTTCGTCTTCCCAGGAAGAAGAAACTGGCATCGAGCCCAGTGCCACCGCCGTGGAACCAAGTGCCCGCACGAATCCGCATCCCATCCATGAGCGATGTTCCGAACCGTCCTGGTCCCAGAATCGCGGTGGAACCCGGATTGTTCAGGAAGCCGAACCCGCCATTGTTGGAAGTTGAGGCCAGCACCGGAATCGTGCCGGTCTGGAGCCACCAGAGCAGATACTCCACCTGAACGTAGGAATTCGTCACCGGCGCGCCTTCGCCGAGGATGATGGAGTTCCCATCATCCCCCAAGAGTGGCAGGCCGAAGATGTCCAAAAAGTGATGATCGCGGTTGAGCGTCACGTTCGGGGAACTGACACCGTGATAACGGACAGGTTTGGATCGGATATTCGCCGGGGCTTCGAGGATGACCCCTTCTGGAACTGTCTCGGCAATCACATCCGTGGCCGTGCGTGTGCCCCAAACTTCATTGGACCAACCCGCCGCGGGCGCGGGCACTGGCTCTGGCGGTGTGAGCTGCGGATGGAGCGGCGGCATCGGCTTGGGGAGCGCGGGTTCCGGGAACGCATCGGGAATGAGCGGTCGCGGTGCGGGTAACGGCATCTGAACGGGCACGGTCGGTGTGCGTGCCGGAACCCATGTCAACCCTGGCTCAGCCGGACGGGCGGCCCCAAATGATGGCGCATTCGATGGCATTGGCGTGGGATGGGCCACCGGAGTGAAGACCAACCCTTGCGAGGAAGTCGGTGGAGTCGCAGCCTTGACCGGGGCCGGGAACGCAGCCTGTGCGGCTTGCGTGGTTTGTGCGGCTTGTGTGGTTTGTGCAGCTGGCTTCCAGGAGACATCATCCGCCTGGGCGAGTCCCACCAGCGTGATGAGTCCCAGCACAATACCAGCCCGCGCACTGTTCATTGCCAACCTCCCCAGACCGCGCAGGCGAAAGACTTCTGGCCGTTCCATTTCGGTTCAGAACTGTAATCGGCAATTTGCCCGCGCAATCCGCAAGGTTTCTCAAATCATTTCGATCAGAATAAGCGGCACAATCGGAGAGGAACACAACCGGGGACTGTCGTCCCCGGTTCAGTAGGGCACACCGAACCGGGGACTGTCGTCCCCGGTTGTCCGACAAGCGCAAATCTTGAGATACTCGCATCGGTTTTGTTTCTGAGGGATGGGTGAAGCGAGAGAACACAGGACGCGGGCGGATTCCCGATTCAGGAAATTCTGAGTGACGACTTTCCACACGTGGTTCCAGTGGGTATTGTGGCGATCAGCTCTCTCCTCGTGCCCCTTCTCGGATCACGCCATGAACCATGAGTATCTCTTCCCCGTGCGTCGGACTCGCCGTGACTTTTTGGCCGCCTCGGCTGGCGTGGCGCTGGGCTTGACGGGTGTTACCCATCAGGCCGCATCCGCCGCTGCCGTTGATGGCAAGCCCGTGACACTCGGCACCGGAAAAGCCGCGTTCCGGTTGGACCCGAACTGGGGGAAACTCCCCGCGGGTATGAGTTATGGCCTCGGATGTGCCATCGTGGTCGATAGCCAAGACCGTGTCTTCGTGACCTCGCGTTCCAGCAGCCCTTGCGTGGCCATCTTCGATACGCAAGGGAAACTCCTCGAAACCTGGACGCAAGAATTTGCCACAGGTGTCGGCTATTCACCGGATCAGGTGAAATCCACGGCACACGGCCTCTACTGGAGCAAAGAACCAGGCGGCGAGTTTCTTTACTGGACGGAAAATGTGGCCGGTCCCAAAGATGGCCCAAAGATCGGTGCGCGGGTCTACAAGACCGATTTACGCGGGAAAGTGCTGCACACGATTGGGAATAATGTCCCAGAAGGCACACATGTTCAACAACTCCCGATGACGAATCCCACAGATGTTGCCGTGGCCCCGAACGGAGACATTTACATTGTCGATGGTTACGGCAGCCAGAAAGTGCATCGACTGGACAAGAACTTCAAACACCTCAAAACCATCGGTGGCCGGGGGAAGGAACACGGGCAGTTCAACACTTGTCATGGCATCTGGGTCAGTACACTCCGCCAAGAGCCGGAGGTCTACATTGCCGACCGAGCGAACGACCGGATTGAGGTCTTTTCCCCAGAGCTGGAATACAAACGGACCATCTCCGGCGTGCTGGCCCCCTGCTGTTTCTACCAGCACGGCGGTTTGATGTACGTTCCAGAATTGAAGTCCCGCGTCACAATCCTGGATGCGGACGACAAAATTGTCACGCATCTCGGAGATGGTAACGGTATCAAAGAGAATCAAACCCGACCGGAACTGTTTGCCTTGCCGCACGCTTTGACGCTGTCTTCCCGAGGCGAGCTGTTCGTGATCGAGTGGGTTCCGTTTGGCCGTCCACGGAAGTTCTCCCCGGTTGCGGGCTAATTTTCACAATAGAGGAACACAACCGGGGACGACAGTCCCCGGTTGTCCGATAAACGGAGATCTTGAGACACCCACATCGGGTTTGTGTATCAGGGCTTGGTGGTCCCCCTGAGCGTGTGGTTCCGGTCGGTAAATTTCGATGTGTCGGGCCATGCCTGCGTCAGCAAAAAATGCGGGTGCGATGGGGAGGATTTTGTTGGGAAGATGTTGGGCGTATCTTGCGGGAAGAGTACGCCCAACGGATCGGGATCGGGAACAAAGATTCATCCTGGTCAACAGGATGATGCCATTATCGTTCGGAGCCGACTTTCGCGGTGCGTGGGCGCAAATGCGACAACCAGTAACTCGGCAACACCAACGGGCCGCCTGGTCGCAGGTTCACCGCCCGGACCAATTCTGAGCCCCGAACCCCAGCGGACCCCAACAGGGCCGCGGTTCCACCGGCAAACCCTGTCGCCATGCCCGGCCCCGTGCCACCCGTTGCGTCAATAAGGATCGTTCCGGCGGAAAGCAGATCCGGCTTCGTCGAGAGTGCCAGGCCAGGGCCGCCAGTCGAGAGAGACAACGGTTCCTGGTAGGCGGCCGGTTTGCCAACACCCACCGTCAACGCCGCCGGGGAATCGCCGGGGATGCCCACCCCCGCGGCACGCGGAGCGAACGAATCGAAGAGGACTAGTCCCGACTCCGCCGCCGCGTTCACCGGGTCGATGACGATACGCGGATACAGTTCCCAGCCGGTTTCCAGTGCGGGGATGGCCGGGTTGGCGGCGGGTTTCCCATCGACTCGCAGCGCGTAGACCCCATCCGCCGGGATTGTGACATCCAACGATACCTCGTACACACCGCTGCCCGATGTTCGCATCAGCCGTGTCGGCGGCACGGATGAACGGGCCACTTCCACCATCTCATCGCTGGCTCGCGTCTTGCCTTCCGGGTCGAGTTGTCGCAGTAGCCGTAACGTCAGGGGGAACACGGGTTCCGCGGGTAACAGTTGGTCGGTCGGGTGGGGTTCCCGCCACTGCACGGTGAACCGGATTTGTGTCTCGGCGGGGATGACCAACCCCGGCATACCGTCCTGGGGGACGTAACGGAGGAAGTTGAGTTCGGGTGTCCAGCGTTTCTGGGGGAGTGCTGCTTTCGCATCGGTGAACTCCATGATGCCGTTGCCGTCGTGGTCCCGGAATGGCCCGGCCCAGACTCGACCCACCGCATTGCTGCCCGCCTGCACCCAAACCGGAATGTCAGGACGTTTCGGTTGACCAATCGACACATGGGGTGGCTGCCCGGCAAATCGTGCGGTCAGATATTCGCTCACGGCACTCAGACCATCCAGCGGATACCCGCTCTCCCAGACCAGCGTATTGATGACCACTTGCGCGCCAGCGAGTCCGTCGATGGCGTTCTTCAATGCGGTCAATCGTGCGAAACGGTCCCGAACATCGCGTTCATCGTCTTGCAGTTGCTGCATGGCCTTGGCGGCGGTTTCTCGGCGGGCGGTCGGTTGCGGATCGTCGCTCAGGTTGGAAAAGGCATCGCGGTATTCTTCAACGACTTTCCGACGGAGAAACTGCAATTCTTCACCCCGCCGGACCAGTTCGACCGAACGGGTGAGCATGGCCACCGAGTATTCTTGTCGACCGACCACGGCACGGGCTACGGTGAGCAATTGGTGGAAGGCGTTCGGATCCACCCGCACCAGAGTGAGCCGAGCCGCTGGCGCAACGAGATGGGCTGTTTGCGCCACGAGCTTTCCTGGTGCCGTGGCAGCAGCAGCTGGCAGTGGTTTGAGGCTCGGTTGCAATTCCGCCGTCAAGTCGATGACTTGGGTTGTGTGGGGAAGTTCCCGTCCAATCTGGTCATCGACCCCTGGAAACCCGGTGCCGATGACCACGATATGCAGGCCTTCCCCACGATAGCCCAGGCGGTGCAGTTCGGACACCTTGCTAGAAGCCATCAGATTGTTCAACTGTACCGGATCAAGAGCGTTTGCTGTTTGCGATGTTAGCGTATCATGCCCCGCACGCGGTAGACGTAATGTGCGAATGTTCGGCAGCACCGCCAACAGAGAGACATCGGCCACCTTTTGCAGACGGATCGTTGCGACGGTCCCGATGATCCCTTCCAGCGTTGCGCCGCTGACCTGATTTTGCAGCACGAATCGGACATCCCGCGCCGCGCCGACCGGCACCGTTTCTAGAACGGCTTCCACTCGGAGGGGTTCCGTTTGTCGGGCGGGATCGGAGACAACGGCTTGAAGGTCTTCGGTCAGCTTCCCGGTCGGTTTCGCGGGTGGTTGGAACGCAGGAACGGCTTCCATCGGTTCGGGGAGAACTTCTACAAGTTTAATCGGCACGATGTTCCGCAACGGGGCCGGCAGGTAACGCGGCGGCACCTCGGTCAGGAACCAACCGCTCGGCTGGCCACGCAAGTCCCGCAGCAGTTTGAAGAGATTCCCAGCGGGCAACGTGCCGCGCATCAGGGTATAGCCGAGATGATCGTAAGAAATCCCTTCTGTGAACCCGAGTAGACCCAGGTGCCGTGCCACTTGTTCGTGGAGCATCCGCTGTTCGCGCGGGGCGAGTGGCCCGGCAAGTCGCATTTGTACAGGGATTTTCTGATCCGCCGCCGGTTGAGCCCAGCCGGTCGGCGCGGTCACAATCGTGATGACCCGTGGATCACCAAGCAGTTTCGCGGCATTCGCGGTGGGAATGCTGCCGTGCGTGTATTCCGCGGTGGGGTCAAAAATGTCCAGGTCCGCGTCTTCCCGTTCGGCGGGGGCAAACTTTAAGGATTGAAAGTACGCCGTCATGGCCCGATATTGCCGAATTCGCTCGGCCTGATCGGCCCGAATCCGATAATGAATCCAGACATCGGATTGATCCGACTTTTGGGGATATACCACTTGGGCAGATCCCATAGACGGAACCAGGAGAGCCACGGCGAGGACAAGTTGACGAATAGACATGATGCTCCTCTGGGCCGGTAGCGCGAAACGGCACCTTCAGCATGTCAGCGAGAAGCGGCCTTGCCAAGCGTCTCCGCACGAATTACCTCTGTCCCCGTCCCACGCGGAGGCTATTTGACCGAACCACGCGGGTCATACCGAACGGGACAACCTTTTCGACGAGGAAAACCACGATGAGTTTTGCGAACCGGGCGGTGATCGTAACGGGAGCATCCGGGGGGATTGGTTGGGCGTTGGCTCAGCAATTGGCCGCGCAAGGGGCACGGGTCGGAGCCATCGCCCGGCGTGCGGAACAGTTGGCGGAACTGGAACAATCCGTCCGCATGACCGGAGGGACCATCGCCACGGCGGTCGGAGATGTCGGCGATCGGGAGGCGATCCACGCCGCCGTTCGGTCGCTGACGGAAAAGCTCGGCCCGATTGATGTGATGATCGCCAATGCCGGAGTCGGTGTCCCCAGCGGAGCCGACCCCATGCAGGTTCACAATGTGGAAACCATGATGCGCGTGAACTTTCTGGGAGTTGTTTATAGCTTGGAAACCGTCCTGCCGGAGATGCTGCGACGGCGTTCGGGGCACTTGGTGGCAATCTCCAGCATGGCGGCTTACAAGGGGCTGCCCGGTTCCGCGGGGTATTGTGCCTCCAAGGCAGCGGTGAGCAGTTACTGTGAAGGATTGCGGATCGAATTGCGAAGCCGAGGCGTGGCGGTGACGACGGTGTGCCCTGGTTTCATCGACACACCCATGACCGCGAAAAATGATCGGGCGATGCCGTTTCTGATGAGCGCGGACCGCGCCGCACGGCGAATCCTCCGCGCTTTGGAACGCAGACCCGCTGTCTACGATTTCCCGAAGCGGATGCGGTTCCTGATGTGGCTGGCAAAATGGGCACCCGATCGGACCATCGCTCGACAAATCCCCGCCGGGGCGATCCCGAGGGAATAACATTTTGCCGAGCGATTATGCCAGAATTCCTGTTACGGCGTGCTGTTCCTCCACGCCGGTGAGCCGGACATCGAGTCCTTGGAACTTCACGCTGAGCCGTTTGTGGTCGATCCCGAGGCAGTGCAAGATGGTGGCATTCAAATCATGAATGTGAACCGGGTTCTCCGTGATGTTGTAGCTGAAATCGTCGGTTTCCCCGTAGACGATTCCGGGTTTCACTCCGCCACCGCAAAGCCAGGTCGGGAAACAGCGGGGGTGATGGTCCCGGCCATAGTTCTCCCGTGTGAGACGACCCTGGCAATACACCGTGCGACCGAATTCCCCGCCCCAAATGACGAGCGTATCGTCGAGTAACCCTCTGTTCTTCAAGTCCGTAACCAAGGCGTAGCACGCTTGGTCCACATCCTGGCACTGTTTTGGCAAGTCGCCGGTGAGGTTTCCGTGTTGGTCCCAACCCCGATGGAAGATCTGGGTGAACCGTACTCCCCGTTCGGCCAGACGCCGAGCCAGTAGGCAACTCGCCGCGAAGGTGCCGGGTTTGGTGACATCCGGGCCGTACAGATCCAGGATGGATTTGGGTTCCCGCGAGATGTCCGCCAGTTCCGGGACGGACGTTTGCATACGGAAAGCCATCTCGTACTGGGCGATGCGGGCCTGGGTTTCGGGGTCGCCCACGGTGTCGAACGTCTTCTGGTTCAGTTGACCGAGGGCATCGAGCATTTTGCGCCGAGTCTGACGGGAGAGGCCATCCGGGTTCGAGAGGAACAACACCGGGTCGCCCTGGGACCGCAAGGCCACCCCCTGATGTTTGCTGGGCAGAAAGCCCGACCCCCAGAGGCGGTTATAGATGGCTTGAGCATCGCGGCGGCCACTCCAGGTAGCCGTCATGACCACGAAGGCGGGCAGGTTCGCGTTCATCGTCCCGAGGCCATAGCTCAGCCAAGCTCCGAGACTCGGGCGACCGGGAATCTGGTTGCCGGTGCAGATGTAGGTGACGGCGGGGTCGTGGTTTATCGCTTCGGTGTAGACCGATTTCACCAGGGCAATGTCATCGACGAGTTTCGCGGTCCAGGGAAGGAGTTCGCTGACCCAGGTGCCAGCCTTGCCGTGTTGGGTGAACGTGTATTTCGAGGGTGCGATCGGGAAACGGGCTTGCCCGCTGGTCATCGTGGTGAGTCGCTGTCCCTTGCGGATCGAATCGGGTAAATCCTTGTCGAACAGATCGTGCATCTTCGGCTTGTAATCCCATAAATCCTGCTGCGCGGGTCCGCCATTCATGAATAGATAGATGGCCCGTTTCGCTTTCGGGGCGAAGTGTGGCAACCCCGGCAACCCGCCGATTACCGGGGATTCCGCGGCAACGGTGGGAGTGGGAAGCAGACTCGTCAGGGCCGCAGTGCCAAGGCCCATCGCCCCCGCTCGGAAGAAGTGTCGGCGTGTCTGAGCCGTGAGAAATTCGTGATGAGGGGTCATGATGCGCACGGGTTAGGGGTGGAGAAAGCCAATGGATTATACTTCCCGAGGCCGGGGCCGTGCCAGCAAGAATCCTCTCGTTCCCCGTCCCCCTACTCATTTCGCGCTGGGTGGGTGTGAACGGATGTTACTTCCATCCTTGTAGCCAAGTGGTGATGACCTTGGCCACTTCGGCCATCTGTTGTGGCGAGCATTTTTCGGGCGTGTCCGAGAGTCGGTGCCAGTGCTCGTAGTCGAAGTCGATGATGTCCACCGCCGGGATGCCCGCCCGGTTGAGGGCTACATGATCGTCCAACACGTCGAGAGATCGGCCAAACCCTCGCTCGAATCGAAAAGACTTCGCCCCCACGGATTCCGCGATCTTCCAGATTTGCGTCACGAGTCCCGGCGCGAACGCAAATGAGTATCCTTCTACCGCAAGGCGAGCGTCGGCGTGCGCGAATAGGTCCAACAGCACGGCGGCTTCGTAACGGTACGGGAGTTGCCCCCGCTGCTTGGCGTAATCCTGGGCAAAATGCTCGCTTCCGAAGAAATACTTGTCTCCTTCCCGGATGCCCGGAACGCCGGGGTCGAAGATATATTCTTCCCCATCAAACAGCACGAAATCGACTCCGGCACCCGTGGGGATGTCCGCCATGTGATGGGCGAGTTCCATCAGGAAGGCCACCCCGGATGTCCCATCGTTGGCACTGACGAACGGCTTGTGCCAATCGCGGCGGTTCGGTTCCTGGTCGGCGGCGGGGCGGGTGTCGTAGTGCGAGCAGAGGATGATACGCTGCTTCCGATCCGGGTGCCAGGAGGCGATGAGGTTGGTCATCGTCACCGCGTCTTTTTGGCTCCGCTGGCGGGCGGGGAACTCTTGGCGGGTGACTTTGGCTCCGTGCTTTTCAAAGTGGTCGACAAGTCGTTTCTGCTGTTTCGCCATCCCTGCGGTGCCGCTGACACGCGGGCCGATGTCGCACAGTTCCGTCAGATATTGAAGGGAGCGTTTGCCATCGAACGGAATGGCTTTCCCCGGTGCAACGGTTCCCGCACGGTCTTGACCGAACTGATCGCGGGACATAGGAGAACTTTCGGAAGAAGGAACTGGGCGATCATCCGCGAAGCGGTCACGTTGTTGCGGTTCGGCCGTGGCAGTCCAGGGTTGCCAAACCAGCCCGACCACGAGCGCCATCACGGCGATTCCTACCAGAATCCATCGGGTTGTCCGTCCCATACGTCACTCTCCGTGCCACGTTCAGCCTTGCAGCATATCGTACAAAACAGACGGTGGACACGAAAGCACCAGAAGGAGCGTTCCCGATGAGCCGAGCCGCGACCGAGTACCGTTATGAGAAGTTGACCTGGCCCGAAATCAACGATGCTGTCGACTTGCGGAAAGTCTGCATCGTGCCGTGTGGTGCGGTGGAACAGCATGGGCCGCATTTACCGTTGGATGTGGACCTCATCTGCCCGGTCGGCATCGCCAACGGTGCCGGGCAGGCTATCCCCGACAAAGTGCTGGTGTTGCCGGTCGTGGCGTATGGCTACACCGGGCACGTCATGGACTTTCCCGGCACGATCAACAACGATTTTGAACATTTCATGCATCATGTCCTCGACATCACGAAATCTTTAGCCTATCACGGCTTCAAGAAGATTATTCTTTTGAATGGCCACGGCTCCAACATGCCGAATCTGGACCTCGTAGCTCGACGGACGAACTTGGAAACGGATGCGGAATGCGTCTTGGCGGGTTGGTGGAATCTGCTCACCGTGGATAAAGAGTTCTTGCCACGCTGGCGGCAAAGCAAGTTCCCCGGTGGTTGTGCCCATGCCTGCGAACTCGAAACCTCGTTGTACCTGTACCTCGATGGTGACAATGTCCGCAAGGATCAGATCAAGAGTGGAACCATCAGCTTTAACGACGAGAACAGCCCGTTCCAGTGGGTCGACCTCTTCGCCGCTGGCCCGGCAACCGTGGTTTCTTGGACCAGCAGCTATTCCGAAACCGGCGTACTCGGCGATGCGGAACTGGCCACCGAAGAGAAGGGGCGGCAAGTGTACGAGGAAGCCGTGAAGCAACTGACGCGGTTCGCCAGTTGGTTCCATCAACGGCCCAAAGACGTGCGGCAAGACCGCCACCGGACCCCGCCGACCATGCCGATTCCCTGGGGGCAGCGGCCCGTTTCCGGCTAGGCGACCGAATCCGCAACCTGCGGCCAAACATGCGGGAAGTGATCGTGCTGTGGTCCGCGCTTGTGTCGTGTTGGGCATCGGTTACACTGGGTGTACCTGCCTCGCCATGAGATTGATGCTTCACCGCACAAAATACCCTCCGCTGGAGGATCGTTGATGCCTCGGCTTCTCTGTGCCGTGTCCACGCTGATCGGTTGCATCATCGCTTCCCCGAGTTTTGCCGATGGGCCAACTGCCCCAGCAGACGGGAAACTCGATTTCAACCGGCACGTTCTTCCGATTCTGTCTGAGTATTGCTTCGCCTGCCACGGGCCGGATGCGAAAACCCGCAAGGGAGAACTCCGGCTCGACACCAAAGACGGTTTGTACAACTCGGGAAAATCCGGGGCCACGGTGATCGTGCCGGGGACACCGGATGAGAGCGAATTGTTCGCCCGCATCACCGCACCGGCGGATGATTCCAGTTTGATGCCGCCGGTCAAATCCGGCAAGAAACTCCAAGCCGATCAGATTGCCACCATCCGCAAGTGGATTGAACAAGGGGCTGAATATCGGAGCCATTGGGCCTACATTCCGCCACAACGCCCGACCGTGCCAGCAGGGCAGAACCCCATCGACCATTTCGTGCAGGCGCAACTGCGATTGGCTGGGCTGCAGCCGAACCCCGTTGCGGACAAAGTCACGTTGATTCGCCGGGTGACGCTCGACCTGACCGGATTGCCACCCACCCCGCGTGATGTGGATGCGTTTCTGGCTGATTCTGCCGCGGATGCCTATGAGAAAGTCGTCGATCGTTTGTTGGCCTCACCGCGGTACGGTGAGCATCGCGCTCGCTACTGGCTTGACGCGGCTCGCTACGGGGATACCCACGGTCTGCACCTCGATAACTATCGGGAAATCTGGCCGTACCGAGATTGGGTCATTCAGTCCTTTCACGAGAACAAGCCGTTTGACCAATTCATCCTCGAACAACTCGCGGGTGACTTGCTCCCCAAACCGACACTCCGTCAACTGGTGGCCACGGGCTTCAACCGTTGCCATGTCACCACCAGCGAAGGCGGATCCATTGCGGAAGAAGTGTATGTCCGCAATGTCGTGGATCGCACCGACACCACGGGCACCGTTTTCCTCGGTTTGACGATCGGTTGCGCACGCTGTCACGATCACAAATACGATCCGGTGAGCCAGAAAGATTACTATGCGTTGTTTGCCTATTTCAACAGTATGGATGGCTCACCTTTGGACGGAAACAACGCTCGCCCTGCTCCCGTGACCAAGGTGGCGGGGCCGCAGATGCTGGCGGAATGGGAACGACTACAAAAGCAAGTGCAGACGGCAGAACACGCGATTCAGACCGCGTTGCGGAAAGTGCCCTACGACCCAGCGCGGTCCCCAGTATTGCCACATGCCGGACTCAGTGGCGAAGCGGCGGCCATCGGATTCGCCCAGACACGCGGTTACGATGCCATGCCCGAATGGCTGCGGGTGCAACGGATTCTCGGATTACCGAACCTTCCCCGCGACATCCAGAATCTCGCCCGCATTGCTGACGAGAAGCGGTCGCCCGCCCAAACGAAACAGTTACGCGATTATTTCGTCGGACATGCCTACGCGCCGACACGCGGGCAATTCCACCAACTCGAACACGCCCGGCAAGCTGCGGAAAAAGCATTCCGAGACTTGGACCAAAAATTGCCAACGACGCTGATTTTCAAAGAGTTGCCACAACCGAAACCCGCGTTCGTGCTGAATCGGGGGGAATACGACCAACGGACCACGCCCGTCACACGGGGGACACCCGCGTTTCTGCCGCCGTTCCCAGCCGGTGCGCCGCAAAATCGCCTCGGTTTTGCACGCTGGCTCATCACGCCTGAGCATCCACTGACGGCACGGGTGGCAGTGAATCGTTTCTGGCAGTCGATCTTCGGCACCGGGATTGTGCGGACAGCGGATGATTTCGGTTCACAAGGCGAACCGCCAAGCCATCCGCAACTGCTCGACTGGCTGGCCGTCGAATTCCGCGAATCCGGCTGGGATGTCAAGAAACTGATGCGAACAATCGTCACCTCCGCGACCTACAAACAGTCCACACGGGTGACGCAAGAAAAACTGACAATCGACCCCGCGAACCGCTTGCTGAGCCGTGGGCCACGATTCCGACTCGATGGAGAAGCGATCCGCGATCAGGCACTGTTCATCAGCGGTTTGCTATTCGAGAAAGTCGGCGGCCCCAGTGTCAAACCGCCGCAACCGGCTGGGTTGTGGGAGGCGGTCGGCTACACCAGCAGCAACACCGCGAAGTTCCACGCGGACACCGGCCCGGAGAAGGTGCATCGCCGGAGTTTGTACACGTTCTGGAAACGGACCTCACCGCCTCCGCAAATGAGCGTCACCGATGCTCCTAGCCGGGAAGCCTGTGTCGTGCGGCGGGAACGGACAAACACGCCACTACAGGCACTTCTGCTGATGAACGAGGAACAATTCGTCGAGTGTGCCCGTGCGTTGGCCCAGCGGGCGTTGCTTGCCGCGGCCCCGAGTGTCGATGATCGGTTGAATTGGATGTTCCGTGAAGCCACGCTGCGGCTACCGACTTCCCAGGAACTCGCCGTCCTACGGAGCCTGCTGGTCGAACAGCAAGCGGAGTATCGCGCACACCCGGACGCGGCGAAGAAGCTGATTTCCGTCGGAGCAACCGTTCCTGATGGAAAACTGCACCCCGATGAACTGGCCGCTTACACGGTCATCGGAAATTTGATTCTGAACCTGGATGAAGTGCTGAACAAGTAGTTTTCCCAAAACGGCCATGTGGGGGCGGCTCGCCGAGAGCCACCCCGATCGGAAGCGTAACACTCCGTTACGCTCGGACGATCTCGCTTACATCGAGTATGTAGAGTTGCCGAGTGGGTTCGTGGGCGGAGTCGATGCAGACTTGGGTTCCGGTACGGTTCCAACGCGGGTGCAAATCACAACGAAACGGGCCAGTGAGCCGCGGCGGAGAATGAAACTTGTTCAAATCGTAACGGCGGCCATTGGATTCGCGTAGCAACATCAGATGCCGAAAGTTCTGCTTGTCCGGGTAGGTGTCGTTGAGTACCCACTCGCGGTTCGGTGAGTAGGAGCAGTGCCCATCCCGATCGGTGACATCTCCGTAGACGATTTTGGGTTCCGTGCCGTCGATCGGAATTTCGTAGAATTTATCCCCGCGTTTCTTCGTGCGAGCCCAAGCCAGGATGGTGTGGTCATCCTTCCAGTCGAAGTGCGAAGTCATCCCGTCGTCGAGGTGCAAGCGGAGGTCGCTGCCATCGGGTTTGACCGTGAAAAGTCGAGTTTGTGTCTGGCCACGCTGGGCCGCATGGGGTTTCCAGCGATGTAAGAAAATGAGTCGGGTGCCAGAAGGGTTGAATTGTAAGTGGTTGACCCAATGCTCCACCCCGCGAAAGCGGTCATCGGGCCGGAAGGCCGCCAGATCGGCCAGGGACACGATCCGCTGATTTTTGCCGCTGGTGAGGTTCATTTGCCAGATGCCGAGTTCGCGCGGAGCCGGGTTGCTCGCATGGACTTCGGGTAGAGTGGCATAACCGTAACCCGGCCGCAAACGGTTCAGACGAGCAAAATCGAGTGTCACGGCTTGTCGGCCGTCCGGGCTCAGTGCGTAAATGGGTCGGGGCAGCGTCCGGGTCTTGCCGGAGTGGATGTCTCGAATCCGAGCGACGTACTGCCCGTCTTCCACGGTGTTATAGATGATTTCCCGATCCGGGGCGCTGCCGAGCCATTGCAACATCGTTCCCTGCTGCCAGCACCACGCGGCGGTCTTGTCCAAGGAGATGTAGCGGTCGCCATCCTTCAGATCAACCATTCCCACGGTCAGTTCTTCACCCGGTTTCGGTTGGCGATCGCAGAACGCGGACTCCATGCCCAAGAGATAGCGACCGTCCGCATTCCACGGGGTCTTGTCGTAGTAGCCGAAGAAATGGTGCAAAGGTCCGCGGGTCACGGCGCGTGCCGGAACCGTGATCGTTTCCGGGGAACGCGGAATTGTCTGGCCCAAACTGGACCGTGTGGCGGTAATTGCTAGCGTGGCGGCCAGAAAATCACGCCGGGAGGGTGAAGTCATCAGGAACCTCAGATTCTCGTGCGTCGAGCGGCGGGTTGCTTGTTAGGATGTGGGGAATGTCTGCTCACGTCAACCCAAAGGCTATTTGCCGAGGTTCGCCAATGCGTTGTCTGTTCGCTTTGCCGTTGATGGCTCTGGTGAGTGGGGTCGCCCTGGCCGCGGATCCGAAACCTGTGATTGTCAAAGTCAACAAACTCGCCGCCCCGGTTCCGGCGGGGTGGGTCAGCGAAAAACCCGCGAATCGGTTGCGCTCGTTCCAGTTCCGGCTTCCCGCAGCGACCTCGGGCGGGCATACCGGGGAAATGTATGTCATGCCGGATAGCAACCCGGATTATGCGAAGTATTTTACCCGCTGGAAGCGTGATTTCGTGGTTCCGGAAGGGAAAACGGCTGATGATCTGGCGAAGACCAGTAACTTCGATCTGCCCGGTGGCACGACGATTCATCTGCTCGATATGAGCGGCACCTGGCGATTCAAGGAACGGCCGTTCGATCCGCGTTCCAAAACCGAAGAACGGCCCGATTCGCGGGTCGTTTGGGTGGTCGTCGCTGGCCCCGATGCGGCTTGCCATCTGCGATTGAGTGGCCCGGCTGCCGTGGTGGCCCAGCAGTATGATCCGTTCATCCAATGGCTGAAATCATTGAAGTAATCACCGCATCACGTTCCAAACTGTCGGTCCCCCGCGTCGCCCAGGCCGGGGACAATGTAGCCGATCTCGTTCAGATGCGAGTCGATCTCACCGAGATACAACGGAACATCCGGGTGGGCGGCTTGCATCGCGGCGATTCCCTCGGGGGCGGCAATCAGACCAATATACTTGAGACGCGGCACCTGGGCGGCTTTGAGAATGTTACAAGCAGCGACGGCGGAACCCCCAGTGGCCAGCATCGGATCCAGGACAAGGGCCACATCCAATCCGGGGTTTTGGGGAATCTTGTTGTAGTAGGTGATCGGTTGGAGCGTTTCATGATCGCGGTACAGTCCGAGGTGCCAGACGGTCGCTTCGGGCATCGCGCTGAGCAGAGCTTGCGCCATCCCGAGCCCCGCCCGCAGCACCGGCACGAGTCCGATTCTCTCCGCGAGCATCTGCCCGGTGGCCTCGGCTAGTGGTGTTGGCACGGTGATCGTTCGCAACCGAAAATCGCGGCTGGCCTCGTAAAAGAGAAACTGTGCAATCTCTTGAACCAAAGCGCGAAAATGGACGCACGGGGTGTCCTTGTGTCGCAGAACCGCGATGCGGTGTTGCACCAGTGGGTGTTCGGAAACATGGATCGACGCGGGCATGAGTTCAGATCCCAATACAGTCGGATACACGCCCTGTGAGTGGTCGTGCGTTCAACATAATATCGAATCTCCGTACATCCGAGATGATGCGAGAAATTTGACCTGAGCGTGTACTCGGCTAGGATGAGCATTCCGGGCGGCACGATCCGTCTTTCTTTCCTCCCCAACAGCAGGTTTTCGCTTGTTCCTGCCCATGCTTGTGTTCGTTGGCGTTTGTGGGGTCGTCTGTTTAGGCCCGATGATGGTCTATCTCGCTATCCTGGCCCGGATGAATCAGCGGGATCGTCCGGTCGTTCTCTCGGGTGCCTGGGATTTCCTCGGCTTGCTCGGTGGGCTGTCCGGCTTCCTGATGATGGGCATGGTCGTTTTCGTTTTCATCGTGCAGTCGAACGCTCGGTATATCTTCCGACAAGATTGGGAAGCCCTCCGCACGGCCTGGACGCATGAACAACTGTACTGGGCCTTGTCGATTCTGGGGTATCTGCTGATTGTGGTGGGGCTCAGTACGATTACGCTGCTGAACCGGGGGAAAACGCTTTCCGTGTATAATGTCGACCGTGGGGCTGTGGAAGAAGCGGTAGAAGGGGCATTGGCGGATGCGGGCTTCGCCGCCCATCGTAGTGGCAATGTCTGGTCGGAAACGCGGGAACTCGTCCGTATCGACCCGACTCCACTTTGGCATCACATCGCGGTCCAGATTCTCATTGCCGATCCGCGGATCCGGGAAGAACTGGAACGCTCGTTGCGTGCTCGGTTGGCCCAGGTGGTGACACCGGAGAACCCCTCCGGGTTATGGCTCCTGTCTGCCGCCGTGAGCGCACTGATTACCTTGCTTTCCTGCTTGTTCATCGTTGTGTATTTCGCCTATCTGATCCGTTAGTATCTTGCGTTCACAGTCTCTCGGGTTGGGCTACGCGGAACGGTTGCTTTCGGGTAAGATGCGGGGGCGAATCTTTCTACTGGCATCAACATCATGGCGAAGGCGGATAAAAAACAGAAATCGGACGGGCCGGACAAAATCGTCAACATTTGCCGGAACCGCCGCGCCACGCATGACTACGAAATTCTCGATCGGATCGAGTGTGGCGTGGTTCTGCAAGGCACCGAGGTCAAAAGCCTCCGGGAAGGGCACGCCAACCTCGAAGATGCCTACGCTCGGATTGACCAGAATGAAATCTGGCTCGTGGGCTGTGAGATTCAGGAATACACGTTCGGCAACCGACTGAACCACAAACCGAAACGGTCGCGGAAACTATTATTGCATCGCCGCGAGATCAACAAAATCGCCGCGAAGGCGACGCAAAAAGGGTTCACCCTGGTTCCGACTCAGATGTACTTCAAGAACGGAATCGCCAAGGTGGAAGTCGGGGTGGCCCGTGGAAAACAGACCCACGACAAACGCCAGAGTCTCAAGAAAGCCGATGCCAAACGAGACATTGACCGGGCGATGTCCGCGTCACGGCGGCGGCGAGAGATGTAGTCCAGTTCGTGCCGGACCCAGAAAACCGAGGTCGACATGGATGTCGTCGCGTTGGTCAGTTCGCCGGATCATGTGTGTTGCCGTTATCGGCTGGAAGCCTTTCGGCCCGCACTGGAAACGGCTGGGCACACATTGACCTACCAGACTTTGCCGCGAAACTTATTTGCGCGTCTGCCGAGTTACCGCCACCTCCGTTCCGCCGACGTGGTGATTGTCCAACGGAAACTGCTGCCACCAACGGAAGTGAATCTGCTCCGCCGCTATGCGAAACGGGTGGTTTTCGACTACGATGATGCGGTCTGGTTCCGCGATTCCTATTCTCCCAAAGGTTTTTTCAGCCGCCGACGCACGGCCCGATTCCGAGCGATTGCCCAGGTTGCGGATCTGATGGTCGCGGGGAACGCGGTTCTCGCCGCTGAGGGTCGCCGTCATGCGATACCAGGGCGGGTGGTGACGGTCCCCACTTGTGTCGAACCATCATTTTATCCCGTGGCCGTGCATTCGCTCAAACCGTCGCTCACATTGGTTTGGGTGGGGTCGTCGAGTACACTCCGCGGACTGGAACGATTCCGCAGTACGTTGGAAGCCATTGGTCAGGCGGTGCCGGGGGTGCGACTCAAGCTCGTCTGCGATCAATTCCTCCAGTTTCAGCATCTGCCCGTTGATCCGGTCCCGTGGTCGGCGCTGACCGAAGCAGGGGAAATCGCTGCGGCAGACATCGGGATTGGTTGGGTGCCGGATGACCCGTGGAGCCGGGGGAAGTGCGGGCTCAAAGTGCTGCAATATCAGGCGGCCGGGTTGCCGGTGATCGCCAATCCGGTCGGGGTTCAAGCCGATTTCGTGCGGGATGGCGTGACCGGCTTTCGCGCGGAAACGACGGAAGAATGGATCGCCGCCGTGCGGAAACTCGCTGAGGATGCCGCCCTCCGGCAACGGTTGGGCCAAGCGGGACGCACTCAGGTTCTCGACAAATACAGTGTGGCCGTAGGTGGGACCATGTGGGTCGAACTGCTCCAACGACTCGCCGGGGGCCACCCCCTGCGCCGGGCGGGGTGAACTTTTCGGGAACCGTGATGCTCAGTCACTTTCTGCGAAAACTGTTTCCGTTTGCTAGCCGTCTTCCGCGCCCGGCCACGGTGACGGTTCGCACCGATGAGGCGATCTGGCACGTCGTTCCCGGACAATCTCCCCCGAATCTGTCCGAATGGACTAACAAGCGACAGTTGCGGATCATCAAGCAGAATCTGCAACGCACGATCTCGCTGGTGGAATTACCATCAGGGGTGTTGTTCGTCAAACTGTGTCGAGCCAATACCCCGCGAGCGTGGTGCCGCGAGTGGCTCCGCCCGGCCAAAGCCCGCCTGGAGTTCGAGAACGCCCTGGCCTTACGCGCCCTCGGCCTCCCGGCCATTGTGCCCGTGGCTTGGGGTTCCGCCTCCCGTTGGTTCCCCAGTGCCAGCACGTTGGTGACGCAAGCCCACCCCGGCCATGATTTTCTGTCCGAACTGGCGGACAGCGTGTCCGTTCCCGATCGTCGTCGAGAATGCGCGACCGCTCTGGCGCGATTCCTGGCCCGCCTGCACGATGCGGGGATTGCCCACCCGGACCCGCACCCCGGTAACTTCCTGGTCGAACGCTCCCCACAGGGGGAACTCTCCTTCGTCCTGACCGATCTGCACGCGATCCGCTTCGGCCCGCCGTTGAACTGGCCCCAGGCGCGGGAGAACTTGACGTTACTGAATCGCTTCTTCCAATTGCGGGCCACCCGTGGGGATCGTCTCCGATTCTGGCGGGCTTACTGCGCGGAACGACGAACAGGAACTGGCCTAACTCATGCACAAGCCCGTGAACTGGAGCGGGTTACGGCAGCCTCGAATGCTCGATTCTGGGCCAATCGACGAGATCGCTACACCGGGAACAACCGAGAGTATCACCGCATCCGTGGTTCGACCACCTCTGGATACGCCCTCCGAGAATTCCCGCTGGAAGTGATCCGCCCTTGGTTGGCCGATCCCGATGCCGTCTTCACGCAACCCGGCGTGCGACTGTGGAAGGATTCCCGCACGTCCACGGTTGCGGAACTGACGCTGGACACCCCCACGGGGCCACGCGTGATTATTTACAAACGCTTCCGGGTGAAGTCGTGGTTCGGTCTGGTGAAGAATCTGTTGCGTCCGTCGCCGGGGCTCCGTTCCTGGCTGGCGGGTCAGGGGCTATGCGATCGGGATTTGCCCACACCACGCCCGTTAGTCTTTCTCCAACGCCGCCGATGGGGTTGCCCAGCAGAGGGTTATATCGCCTTCGAGAAGGTGATGGAGGCCGTCGAACTCGGCCCCACGGTTTGCACGCACCCCCAACAGACCCGCGCCCTGGTCGAGCGACTGGGCCGATTGATCCGGCACATGCACGATCGACAAGTCTCGCACCGGGACTTAAAAGCCGCGAATATCCTGCTCCGTGGAGCCGACCAGGAACCCGTGTTGCTGGATCTGGTGGGAGTGATAACAGGGCAAACCGTGTCCTTTGCCGAACGGACCCGTGATCTGGCCCGGTTGAATGCCAGCTTTCACCATTCCTCCGCGGTGAGTCGGTCGGATCGGTTACGATTCCTACGTTCTTACCTGAACTGGGGACTGCATGGCCGGGGTGACTGGAAACGCTGGTGGGGTGCCGTGGACCGGGCGACCCGTGCGAAGGTGGCGAAGAACACCCGGACAGGCCGACCGCTCTCCTGAGATTGCCAGCCGTTCCTTGTGAAGGAATGAAGTCTCGACCGACCGGGAACCGAATAGAGTTCTACCGCACCATCTGGCAGGAGGCCGACAGGGAGTACGGATGTTCACCCGGTTTCCCAATCTGATTCGCACTGGCTTCCTCGGCTTGACCGTGGGGATGACCGCTAGTGCGGGTTGCGAATCCCTGCGGACGCTCGCGCCCACGTTGCCAGCGGGAACGACTCCTGCACCGACTCCTCCTACCTCCACCACGGTTCACAAGCCCGGTAAGCACTGGTTACGGCTTTCTCAGTATGTCTTTTACTCCGATGCGCCGCTCACGGCTGATGACCCTCTGTTCCGGGAACTGGAAGGTTTACCCGAACAGATTCAACGGGAATTGAAGCTACCGCCCAGCACCCAGGTGATCCAGGTATTCCTGTTTAACTCACAGGATGCCTACGAATCCTTCATGCGGGAACGGTATCCGTGGTTGCCGGTGCGGCGAGCGTATTTCATTGCGGATCAGAAGCGGCCCGGTACGCAAGATGATCTGGTTGTTTATACTTGGCTCGGCGAACATCTCCGCACGGATTTACGGCACGAACTCACTCATGCCATTTTGCACGGCGTGTTAAAGGGTGTGCCGTTGTGGCTCGATGAAGGGTTGGCCGGGTTCTTCGAGCAACCCGTGGGCCATGATGGTGTCAATCCTTCGCACCTGGACACGCTGCGGAAAAGTACCTTCACGCCCGATCTGGCTCGACTGGAAAAGCTCGGTCAGGTCAAGCAGATGGAAAAGGCCGAATATCGGGAAGCCTGGGCTTGGGTCCATTTCTGCCTGCGGGGAAACCCCGGCGCGAAAACGGCCCTGTTGTCGTACATGGCCCGATTGCGTGAAGACGCGGACCCCGGCCCGCTGCTGCCCGCACTGCAAGCCGCGGTCCCGCATCCGGGGCCGGCTCTTCTCGATCATTTAGCCCGGACAGAACTTCCTGGCCCGGTGGCTCGCGGCCACATGGCCGATCGGTAGGAATTTTCTTTCCGTCTCCATTCCTCATTTTTCACACGGCGTGGCCCAGGACATCGACCATGCGAACGATCGCGGCTCTGCTGGCCCTACCGTTGGGGATCGTGGGGGTGCTGCTCGCAATCGTCGTAACCGTGGGGGTCTGGTGGGCTGCATTCGACCTGAATAGCCGGGTCGGACGGGTTGCCGATCGTGTCGATCAGGGGTTCGACCGAACCGATGCAGCCCTGGTTCGTCTGCACGAAAAATTACGGACCACCCGAACCGCCGTGGCACTGGTACGCCAAACCGCGACGACGCGACTGGCCGCCAAGCTCGATACTCCTGCTCTCCGTCAGCAGGCGGACACGCTGACTCAACAACTGACACCGCTACTGGAACGGGCTGAGGCGCTGGCGGATTCACTACGCACGCTGGCTCAACTGTTGCGGATGGGGGCGGATGTGCTGGAGGAATTCGGCGGCTCGTCCGAGCGTGTTGCCCGTCTGCACACGGCTGCGGATCGCATCACCGAGGCCACGGACACACTGGCTGATTTACGCGGTCGAGCCGTGGCATGGCGTGAAAATACGGTACATCCGCAGGTTCAGACCATTATTCAGCTGATTGATGATTCTGGCCCGAGTTTGGATCGTCTCACTGAGGGTTTGGAAACCATTCGTACACAAGTGGCCGACGCACGAAGCGAAACGGCCGCCGCCGTACAGGTGACACGTCGCTGGATTTTCGGAGTCGCTGGGGGGATTACGCTTTTGGTATTCTGGGCTGGAATCGGTCAGGTGAGCCTGTTCGGTTGGGGGCGCCACCAATTCCGCCCTTCCATGCCGTGACAATGCCGTGACAATTTCCCAGATAATCGGGCAACCTGATAGCGATAGAGAGTTGTGGTTCCAATATCTGTTCACACAGGTTCCGCACGGTCATGGTCCTGACCGCGAGCGGATGCTGTGATGGCAGGCTGAGCAGGATTTTTGCCCCGATTTAGCAGGGTTTCCCGAGGCGTTCACGCTTTTTGTAGACGAATTGCAGATGGTCGTGGATGTGCTGGGTGTAATCGCCGATGAATTGACGAATCGTGACTCGGCCACGCAGATTGTGCATCCCAGTTCGCTCCAGATCGGCCGGAGAAAGCAACCGCAGCACACGCGCCCACTGCCGCCGTCCGACTTCCAGGAGCGTCAGCGCATCTTCCAGATCCTGTTCATGCGGATGCAGCAAACGCACATACGCGGTTTCATCGGCGTACAGCAACGGGGGTTCCTGTTCGGTCAACATCCGTTTCATGCGGTCGATGGCAATCGCATCACTGTCCACCAGATGGATGATGACTTCTTGAATCGACCAGTCACCCGGTCCTGGTCGCGCGATCAGATCTTCCCGGTTCAAGCCGATAATGGCTGCCCGGACAGCCGACACGGCGGATTCAAATTGATCAATAGTGGTGGGATTCACAATCCACCTCACGGAATGCAAAGAAAAATGGGATCAGCAGCTAGGAGGTTACTGTATTGCCATCGGGCCATTTGCCATCATCCGCGATGGGATTGGATAGAAGGTGAGCGATTAAGAATTAAAGGGAGAGAAACCGAAAAACATCCGGGGTTGGGAAGGATGGGGGTGCCCTGAGCCGCACCCTTGAGCACTTATGGCTGCACCTTCCGGCCTGACCAGGTTCATACTGTCAGGTCGGTCAGGCCCCCACCCATCCGAACCCCGGATGGAATTGATGAGCGTAACAGTGGGAATTATAAACAGATCTCCGCGGATCGGGAACGGCAAAACGCGATTCGTGCGCGAATTCTCGGGAAGCAGCCGGGATACGGGAGTACCGCCGCTTGCGGTTGTGTGGCCTTCTACCGTGATTGCGTTTACAGCATCGTTAGAGGATGTTTGCGATTCTTCAACGGTAAGTTGACGGGTTGGCCCAGTCGGAACGATTCGTACACCGCCATAATCATCTCCAGGGCGGCTACCCCATCCCGGAGGCAGTCCTGGGGTTCGCGGTCTTCCTCGATGGCGGCGATGAGATCATCCGCGATGAAGCGGTTCCCGTTGAGGGCCGCGTATTCTGGGGGAAGCGGTTTTTCTTCGACACCCAGGCCCGCCGCGGTGATCGGCTGCCACTGCGCACCTTTTCCGGTCATCCAGGTCGGTTCCGCGCACAGGTACGCAGGCGGTTGGATGCCGTAACCCAGTTGAATCACGCCTTTTGTGCCGCGAACCTCCAACCAGTATTTGCTCCCGGCTCCCGGTCGCGGTTGGTGGGTGGTGAACCGAGCGACGGCGTTTCCCGGAAAGCCATACTGCGCCACGATGTGATCGCCGACGACAGGGCCGATGTTCTCGCCAGCTTGCTTCACGTCCCCGGCAACCGCGGGGCGGCCCGCGTTCATACTGATGCGGGCAAAAGCCCAACGGGGATTACCGGCGAGGAACCGCATCAGGTCGAAGGTGTGAGTGCCCAGGACCATCAGGTCTTCCCCGCCGCCGCGACGGTCGCACTTGCCAAAGCCGTTGAGTTCGAGCAGGTCGCCGATGACCCCATCCGCGATCAGTTTCTTCGCCATCTTCACGCGCGGACTGTAAACCGTTTGATGAGCGATGGCGACCTGAACATGGTGCCGATCGCAAGCCGCCACCATCTCATCGGCTTCGGACAGGGACCGGGAGACAGGCTTTTCGAGGAACATGCTGGCCCCATACCCGGCACAGGCGAGGACCATGTCTCGGTGGCAATCCGGGAATCGTGGGGCCACCGAGACGATGTGCGGTTTCGTCTTCGCCAGCATCTCTTTGTAATCCGCAAACGCGGCGGGGGCGTGGAGTCGTTTCTGTGCCGCGGCCCGTCCCGCTTCGTCTTCATCCGCCACGCCGACAATCTCGGCGCGGGGGTGGTTGACCCAGACTGTATCGAGTCCGTGACCGTAGTTCCCCTTCCCAGTACGGCCAATGATGGCAACGCGGTATTTTTCCGGTGGCATAGCAATCTGTGGGGATGCTGGGGAGAAAGTGGGTGAAGTTCCTGCTGGTGATTGTGGCCAGTTGAGGAGCCGAATGCAACCACCCGGACGCGGAGAATGTGAGAGCCGGTTTTTCGCCAGGGTGAAGACATGATGGCCCTGGGATTGGGGCGGAGAACCCAGGGCGATGATACTCACTCCGCCTCGTTGACCTCAGGGGCGAAGCCGCGACGCATGGTGTTTTCCGTGATCGTTCGGGGAATGACGAACTGAAGCAGATAATCCGGGCCACCCGCTTTCGAGCCGATGCCGGATAGCTTGAACCCGCCGAATGGCTGACGATCCACCAAGGCTCCGGTACACTTGCGATTCACATACAGATTCCCCACACGGAATCGCCGTTTCACCAAGTCCAAAGTCGAGGGACTGCGGCTGTAAACCCCGCCGGTCAGAGCGTACTTGGTGCCATTGGCGATCCGCAGGGCATCGGTAACGTCCTTGGCCTTGAGGACCGTCAATACCGGGCCAAAAATCTCTTCCTGAGCCAATGTCGAGGATTCGGGCACCTCGGCAAAGATGGTCGGGCCGACAAAATAGCCCTGCTCGGCCAGTGGGCCAACATCGTAACGGAAGGCGAGTCGGGCTTCCTGCTCACCGGCAGTGATGGTGCGGAGGATGCGGTCACGGGCCTCGGCATCAATGACGGGGCCAAGCGAGGCACCGGGATTTTCCGCCGGAGCCACAGTGAGAGATTGCGTCGCCTCAATCAGACGCTTGAGAAATTGCTCGTAAATGGCTTCCACCACAATTGCTCGACTTCCAGCAGAGCATTTCTGACCGGCGTAGCCGAACGCGGAATCGACCACACCGCGTACGGCTTCGTCCAGGTCCGCGTCCGAATCGACGATGATGGCGTTTTTCCCGCCCATCTCGGCGATGACTTTTTTCACCTGGGTCGCGCCAGCGGGGAACCGTGCAGCTTGTTCGTTGATGAGCAGAGCCACCTTGAGCGAACCCGTAAAGGCGATCAGGGCGACATCCGGGTGAGTGGTCAGCACGGGGCCGACTTCCTCACCGATACCGGGGAGATAGTTGATGACCCCTGATGGCACTCCGGCAGCACGGATCACATCCATCAGTTGAGCCGCGATGATGGGGGATTGCTCGGCGGGCTTCATGATGACCGTGTTCCCGGTCACGGCGGCGGCGACGGTCATGCCGGTCAGAATGGCGAGGGGGAAGTTCCACGGCGCGATCACCACGGCCACGCCACGCGGTTCATAGAAGTAGCGGTTATCTTCCCCGGCCACATCCCGATGTTGAGGGTGCCAGAGGCGTTCGGCTTCGTCCGCGTAGTAACGGCAAAAGTCGATGGCTTCGGCCACATCGGCATCGGCTTCCCGCCACGGTTTGCCGGTTTCCAGCACGATCAACGCCGCCAGATCCCATTTGCGATGGCGCAGGCCGTCCGCGATGCGGCGTAGAAACGCGGCCCGTTCCGCAACGGGGGTATCACGCCAACTGTCGAACGCTTGCAACGCCACGGCCACCGCTTGTCGGGCCTGTTCGGGAGTGGCCATTCCCACATGCCCGATGATTTGGGATATGTTCGAGGGATTGTGCGAATCTAGCAACGACGGTGTCGAAACGGGTTGATCTCCGACGATGGGTTGCCAGGTTTTCCCGCCGCTGGCCTTCACGCGGTCGAGGGCTGCCTGCATCGCGTCGCGGTTCTCGGCTTGGGCGAAATCGGCCAGCGGTTCGTTGGAAAAATGGTGTGAGGCCATGTCCGAATGTCCTGTGTTCTGTGTCGCATGTGAAGGAGCGGATGTGTTGGCATCTTCTAACTGTGGCCGTGAGGCAGGGGGTGTCGCGGCCGGGTTCCGCAAGAGGCGTTCCTCGTCGATCCCGGACGAGTTGGCCCGCAGGAACGAATCATTCGACGTGTTTTCGAGCAACCGTCGGACGAGGTAGGCCATGCCGGGCAGCAGCTCACCATAGGGAGTGTACACACGCACCCGGTAATCCAGGCTGCGGATGGCGGCCTTGATCGGGTCGGCCATGCCGTAGAGGGTCTGGAATTCGTAGCGGCGAGCGGGGACACCGAGGGCTTCGGCAGCGGCCATCGCATGGGCGATACTGCGGATGTTATGCGAGGCAAACGCCGGGATGAGCCAGGAGTAATGTTCGAGCAGGAAGCGACTACATCGCTCATAGCACGCATCCGATTGCCATTTCTGCGTCCACACGGGGACGGGCCAACCTTGTTGGGCGGCGTGGATCACTTCGTAATCCCAGTAGGCACCTTTGACGAGCCGTACCCAGACCGGAGTTTTGCGGGTGTCGCGTGCCCAGGCGAGAAGCTGTCCGAGATCGTGTTCGGTATCCCGCAAGTACGCCTGAATGGCGATACCGATGTGCGGCCAGTCGCGGAATTCCGGTTCCATCAGCACATCCCGGAAGATCCGCAACGTGGCATCCTTGAAGGCGTGTTGTTCCATGTCGAAGTTGACGAACGCTCCGGTTTGTTTCGCCAAACTCAGGATCGGGCGTAACCGTGCGAGAACCGCGCGGCTAGTGCCCGCGGGGTCGATCGGGTCGAATTGACTGTAAAGCGCGGAGAGTTTGACTGAGACGTTCACGCGCGGAATCGGTCCTCGGTCGTCGCGGTCAATCTCCGGGACTTCGGGCCAATGGTTGACCGACGCGGTCAGCCCTGTGAGCAGATCGAGATACTGTTTTTGCACATGCGCGGCTTCGGGTTCCGTGATCGTGGCTTCGCCGAGCAGATCGACGGTAAATGCCAGACCTTCTTGGCGCATTCGGGCCACCGCCGAGATGGCTTCCTGGACGTTGGAGCCAGCGATGAACTTGCGGGCCATCGCGGTGGCGTTCGACCGGGTCGCGGCGGCCAGAAGTCGGCCTGCGAGGCCCGTTTCGGGAAGATAGCGGGTGGCGGCTTTGATCCAACTCGGCAAGCTCGCATCGGCTTCGTGCAGGTATTCCCGCAGGTGATGCGCAATCGCTCGGGGATCGTGAATGAGATACGGCAACGTATCCACAAAGCGGAAGAGTTGCACTTTCAGTGACTCATTCGCCGTCGTGAGGCCCATGAGCTGATCGTCGAGCCAACCGCGTGAGAGCGGGATTGGCCCCTGGCGATCGAGCCGGGCGAACAGTTCGCGGCCGAACGCCTGTGCGCGTTGGTCCAAAGCGGAGGAAATCATGGTTTCCACGAATTCTCACCCCGTACTCGTTTGGCGCTGGGGCATCGCCGGAGTACGCTAGTGCTATTTCCAGGTTATCGGGAGAGGGGACGTTCATGTCGGTGGACCGCATCGGCAAATTCACGGTCCTGGCCACACTCGGGGCCGGTGCCCACAGCAGCATTTTACGCATCCGCCGAGAGGAGGATGGCCGGGAATACGCGCTCAAGGTTGTCCCGATCACAGGGGAAGAGGACAAAAAGTATCTCGATCAGGCCAAACATGAGTACCGGGTCGGGCAGATGCTCGACCACCCACACCTGATGAAAGTGTATGTACTGGAAACCGAGAGTGACTGGCTCTTTCGGATCAAAAAAGTGAAAATCCTGACGGAGTTCATTCCCGGTACAACGATCGACAAGTCCCCATTACTCAAACCCGCGAAGATTCTGCGGGTACTGGAGAAAGTCGCCTCGGCATTGGTGCATATGCACAAAAAAGGGGTGTATCATGCCGACCTGAAGCCGAATAATATCATTCTCGGCCCCCGACTCATGGTGAAAGTGATCGACTTCGGCTTAGCACGGGTGAAGGACGATCCGCCGAAAAATCGTGTACAAGGCACGCCGGAGTACATGGCCCCGGAAACCGCCTCGCATAAACTCATCAACGAACGCACGGACATCTACAATTTCGGAGCGACCGCGTACCGGCTTGCCACCTTCAAGCATCCCCCTGCTGTGATTGACGAATACGGCGGCTCCGCGATTGATGCGAAAACGCACGCCTCCTTGCTCCAACCCGTGCAGGAGATCAACCCCGGTTGCCCGAAAGAACTGTGCGATCTGATTTATCGCTGTCTGAGTTACAATGCGCACAAGCGACCGGAACGGATGAGCGAAATCCAGGGGGTACTCGACCGCCTCGCGGATACGTACTCCCACCAACTCGACCCGGTGGACCTGGAAGGCTAAAAACCAATCCTGCGTCCGACACCAGGCAGAGGACGCGGGATTGGCGGTTTCTACGAATGGTTCTTACTTCTTGTTGGCCTTCGGTTTCGGTGCGGCGAACTTGATTTCCTTGGCGATGCCTTTCTCGCTGATGACTTCCAGTTTGCCCTTTTTCAGTTTCTCAAGTCGTTTCATCGCTTTTTCTGCCGGGAACTCCTTGTCGCCGACTTTGAACTGGGTGCCTTCCGTGACTTTGTAGGTGGTTTCCGGGGCACCTTTGTTCTCTTTGACCTTCAGTTCCTTGGTCACGGCATCAAATGAGACAAACAGCACTTCACTTGCCATTGTGTAGCTGAACGTGCATACCAACGCCACGGCCGCCAGAACACATTTCCGCATGGGAAACCTCGGAAAGAACCCAGAACTGAATTACCCGTGAACCCCTCGCCCACAGGTTGAGGGACACGATCTGGCACGCAGGCTGTTTCGGAGAGGTTCGCTGAATTTGCGAGCTCGCGAATGCCGACCGAACCAGACGATAGAATGAACACGCCATCGGCGAATGGGTTTCGCACGAATCGGGAGAAAATCGCATGATCCGCCGAACGCGACTTCCTCTGATATTGGGGATGCTCATCACACTGGGTTCCGTGGCCTTGCTCGCCCAGGTTCCACCGCGTTCTGGTTTCCCCGTAGAAGAACTGGATCCCAACCCACCGAAGAAATTTCAGACCATTCTCGTTGATGAAGATCTTCCCGAAAAGATCCCGGAAGGTGCGTATTTTGTTCGACTCCGTCCCATCGCCCAGTCCGCGGCGCAGGCGACGGATCGGCGGGTTCAACAATTTCTCAACGGATTGACCACCGCATTTGACCGCGTGACCTTGGCGGATGGCCGCGTACTGCGTGTCACCCCGTTGCCCTTGCTGTTTCCGAACGATCGCAAAAAGTTCCCCGACCCATTTGGAGTCGTCCCGCTCAACTCCGCGCAACAACCGGGGGAAGTGGATTCCCTGGCGGTGAAATCGGTGCGTCGGATAGAACCTTTTGAACAGATTGCCGTGAGTGAGGTCGATCGCCTGCTTGCCGAACCGGATGGGCCATCCGTGGCGGTGCGGTTGGCCGCCTGTGAAATCGTGTTGGCGCGGGTACTCCTCTTCCACAGCACCGCACGGGACCAGAACCGTCGGCGGGGTGAGGAATGGCAACCCTTGGCGGATGCGTTGCAAACACGGTTGACGGACGTGCGGATCGCCCGTGTCAATCGGGCCGTGGAGGATCGGGACTGGCCTTTGGTGCGGACCCTGGCGACGGAGTTGCTGGCCGATCCGCAGTATGCTCGGAATCGGGCCGTCCTCGAACCGATACTCGCGGCACGCCTTGCCGAGGCGGAATCGGTGGCGAAAAGCGGCAAAATCCCCGATCTGGAGCAACTGCGGAACCGGCTCACCGCATACGATGCCCAGTTCCCCGAGTCCAAAAATCCGGTGGCTGTCCGCGTGCGTGTCCAACTGCATGAGCGTGCGGATAAACTGTTCCAGGAAGCCGAGCGGATCGCGGCCACGGACCCCAGCCAAGCGCAGAATCTGCTCAAAACCGTCGAAGCGCTCAATCCCGATCAACCCGGTTTGCGGAACACGCAGCGTGACCTGAAAGCAGGGTACTCCATACTCATCGTCGGGACTTGCCGCCTTCCCGAGCGGATGTCTCCCGCGACAGCCCGGTTCGACAGTGAACGTCAGGCCGTGGAACTCCTGTTTGAAGGATTGCTCGCCGCCGTGCCGGATTTGCCGCCATCGGCCACTGGCGATGATGCGGGAGGATTGGGTATCCGCTATGTCCCTCATCTGGCTGCGGATCGCCCCCAAGCCGCGGATGGGACACGCGATTTTCCCCTGGTGCTATCCGCGTTGTGGGCCAACCCGAGTTTCGGTCGATTCGACCCCGCCGATGTGGTGGACACGGTCGCGTTGCTCCAACAAACTCCCGGCAACTGGGCGGCGGATGCGGCGGACTGGTTGGGCAAACCCACGATCGACCCGCATCATCCCGCACACGTCCAACTGCACTTCCGCCGGAGTCATCCTGATCCGCGTTCGCTGTTGACGTTCAAGATTTTGCCGGCGCGGTGGTTCCAAGCCCACGGCTTCAGTGCGGATGATCTCCAGTTCGCCCAAGCTCCGGTCGGCACGGGGCCGTTTCGCCTGGAACGTGGGAAGGGGTCAGGAAACGATGTCGTGTTCGTCAGCAACCCCAGTTATGGTCGTCGGCCCGGTTGCGCGGGGTTGCCGCTCATCAAGGAAGTGCGTTTCACCGACATCACCGCCAAACCGGACTTACCCGCCGAGTTTCGGGGCGATCGTCTGCATTTGCTTACCGATGTCCCCACAGCCGAATTGCCGCGGTATCAAGCCGAAGGGTTTCTCGGTGGCCGGGTCCGTATCGTCACCGCGCAAACGCCCCGACAATTTCATTATTTGGCCGTGAATCATCGTCGACCCGCTTTGCAGTCTGTCGATTTGCGTCGGGGGTTGTCCCTGGCCATCGACCGAGAACAGATTTTGAATACCGTCTTTCGCGCGGGTCAGAATCGGTATCATAAGGCGATGACAGGGCCGTTCCTGCCCGGTTGCTGGGCGAGTCCAGCGGTCCCCCTGGACCCTCTGCATGATGGGGAATTGGCCACCGCCAAGCTCAAGGCGTATCGGATGGCGGGCGGCCCCGCAACGCTTTCGCTGGCCTTCCCGAATGATGACCCTTCCGCGCAAGCCGCGTGTGAAGCCATTCGGGCCGCCGTGTCCGCGACCGAGTCGGGTGTCCGTCTCGAATTGGTGCCGTTGCCGCCTCAGAAACTGGTGGAGACTACCGAGCAGCTGCATGCTTATGACTTGGCGTATCTTCCTTTCCGTTATCCGAACGACTGGTATCCGCAAACACTGGCCAGTCTACTCGATCCGAATGCGGCGCAATCGCATGGTCGGAACCTGTGCGGCTATCTCGTTCCGGGAACACATCCCACACCAGCGGATGATGCGTTGGGGCGGCTCTTGTCGCAGGCACGCTTTTATCAGGATGTGGACGGGAAACTCTTACCATTGGCTCACGAGATTCATCATCAGTTCAACACGGTCATGCCGTTCATTCCCCTCTGGCGGCTCGATCGGCACATGGTCATAGCGAGCAGCCTCAAAATCCGTCTGGATGGCTGGAACACGGATACTCCGGCACAACTCCTAGACTTTGGGACACTGTTCGGCTCCATCGCCCATTGGGACATGCGGTAAAGTGGTTGCGGGAATGGCCTGATTTTCCAAGGTTGGGCGTGTCGAAGATCGTTCCCTTTTGTCGTGTTCGAGTTCTCACAACTTCGGACTTCCCGCAGGGCCGGTTCCATACTAGGATACACGTTTTCCCACATTGCTGGATGACGGGGAGTGATAGTTATGGCGAAGCGAATGTCGACTGCGGCCCGGATGGACCGGATGCGTGATAAAGCCGCGATTTCCCGCACGGTCAACGGCCTGCTGAAACGGAAAGAACGCAAAAACCGCGATGCCCGGATGAAGGAACTGTTGCAGAAAGGGACTTTCCCTTACACTCCCGCGATTATGAGCTGGGTGAGTGTCCAACTGAACAAACCCACCACGCTCATCACAGCGGAAGAAGCTCGCGCGTTGGCGAACTAAACCTCAAGTCTTCCAAACGCCCGTGCATGCCGGATTTCCCAGATGACCGGGGATGGCACGGTGACGCGGGCGTTCCTCGTTTGTACGTTGTTGTCGCAATCCGAATCGGTACGGCACCGCGATCTTGGACCCGCTCAGCTGGTCCACCAATCATTTCCCTGGGATGAGTCGGCTGCACCCGGTAACCCCGCAGCGGTTCCCCGAAAGGGAAGCCACTCGCCGCAAGTTCTCGGAACTTTTCGGGTGGAAACCACCTCTCAGAAAATAACGGGGACCAAATCCAACATTTCCATGTGTAACGTGCAACAAAGTTTTTCTCGGCGCGGCCATCGAACTGTTGTAAACTGTCTATACGGAATGTTTCACGCCATATTGTCGGGAATAAAGCCTATCACACCCGTGGTAGGATGCCCATTTCTGAACTCTCCTCAGGGGGGTAACGGATGTTTCGCCTGACTGTTTTGGGATTGGCCACCTGGGGACTGTTAGCTGTCACCCCTGGGGCTCATGCGGATACCCTGTCGCCAAACGCCGCGGCAATCAATGAACAGATTGCCGCCAAATGGGCAGAGGCGGAAATCAAACAGCCCGCAAAACGGGCGACGGATCACGAATTCATTCGGCGGGTCTTTATTGATCTGATCGGGCGGATTCCCTTCCCAGAAGAAGTCCTGGATTTCGAGCAAGACCGCGGCGCTGATAAACGGATCCGCCTGGTTCGACGATTGCTCTACAACGCGGACTATAAGCCCAAAGTGAATAACCAGTTCGTTCAGAAACTGGATGCTCCCAAGGGAACACCCATCAGTTTTGACTACCCTAGCGAATATGCAAACCATTGGGCGAATATCTGGACCGTCTGGACGATGACCCGTTCCACGCATCCACTCTACCGTGAGCAGATGCATTTGTGGCTTGCCCGTCAGTTCCGGGAAAATGTGCCCTACCGCGACATGGTGACGCAACTCATCACCGCCACGGGGGCCACCAATGAAAACGGGGCGGTGAATTTCATCGTGTCCCACATCGGTGAAAGTGTCCCCAGTGAGAAGCGTTCCGAACTCGGGCGATTCGATGCCGTTCCCATTACGTCTCGGGTGACACGGTTGTTCCTCGGCCTGCAAACACAGTGCATCCAGTGCCACGATCACCCTTTCAACAAAGAATGGATTCAGTCCGATTTCTGGGGTGTGAATGCCTTCTTCCGCCAAGTGACTCGTGATCGGAACCCCACACCGAATACGGGGAATCGACAAATCACGGATAACCCCGTTCAGGTCACACTTTCGGATGAGCCCGCTCTCAACCGTTCGGGCATTGTTTTCTATGAACGCCGTGACGGGAAACTGATGGCGGCTCGGCCAAACTTCCTGAAAGACTATGCTCAGGCCATGGAAGGAATTTTGCCGAACAAGACACTCGCTTCGTTGTCTGGTGCCCGTGGAAAAACTCGCCGTCAAGTGATGGCCGAGTATGTTACGACCCACGACAACTTCGCCAAAGCCTATGTCAACCGATTGTGGGGCCACTTATTCGGGCGTGGGCTCAATCAGGAAGCCACGTTCGCGGACTTCGGTAGCCACAACGAAGTGGTTCACCCAGAACTCCTCAGCAAAATCGCGGGCGATTTCGCCAACACCGGCTACGATTCCAAGATGCTCTTAGAGTGGATCTGCACCAGCGATGTCTACGGCCTGAGTCACGAAGCGAACCCGGCCTATACCGATCCGAAGTACCTTCCGTACTTTGCCCGGATGCCGCTGAAGTCGATGTCGCCGGAAGTGCTGTTTGAATCCCTGATGGTGGCCACCCGAGCCGAGGTTTTCGGGGGGGGGAACGATCGCATTGAAGATGCGCGTGAACGCTGGATGGGTAAACTCGTTCGCAATTTCGGCGATGATGAAGGGAACGAACTGACCTTCAGTGGAACCGTGATTCAAGCACTGCTGATGTTGAACGGTTCCGAACTGAACTCCGAAATTAACCGGAATGGCAAAATGGCCAAGGATGTCGGTGTGGTTCGTGCCATTGCCGCACGGCACACCTCCCGAAATGGTCAGACCAACGCCCGTGAAGTGATTGATGAACTGTTTTTGGCCGCGTTGTCACGGCACCCGTCCCGTGTGGAACTGGAAACCCTTTTGGAACTGCAAATGAAGGGGCGTAAGATCCAGGTGGAAGTTTCCGCACCGCAATCGGCCGCGAAACCGCAACCGACCCGTCCGACCCGCCCGACTCGTCCGGGTACTCGCCCTCAGCCCGCACCGACTCAGAAGTCAGTGGAAGTGCCAGGCTGGATTATGCCTGCTGGGCCGAATGATTTGGGCTTCTACCAGGATGTTTTCTGGGCGCTGCTCAACACGAATGAGTTTATCCTGAATCACTAATCCGATTCGGGAGATGAACAAAGAACCCACGGGTGATGGCCCGTGGGTTCTCGTGTTTGATGGTCAACAGACTGATTCTGATCGACCCGACGGAATCGACCGACCCAGGGTCGGTGCCAGCTGACGCAGTTGATTCAGCAATTTCGCAAATGTCGGGAAATCCAATGTTTGGGCACCATCCGAGAGTGCCTTGTCCGGGTCCGGGTGAATCTCCAGGAGCAGCCCATCCGCACCCGCTGCCAGGGCCGCTAAGCTCATGGAGGGGACGTACGCTCGTTTTCCCGTTCCGTGGCTGGGGTCGACAACGATCGGCAGGTGCGATTGCGTTTTCGCAGGCGGAATGACTGACAGGTCCAGTGTGTTGCGGCTATGGTCCGCGAAGGTCCGTACACCCCGCTCACAGAGGATCACCTGATAGTTCCCACCGGCCATGATGTATTCCGCCGCCATCAGCCATTCTTCCAGCGTCGCGCTCATTCCCCGTTTCAGTAGCACCGGCTTTCGGGCCAGTCCGACGCGTTTCAAGAGCGCGAAGTTCTGCATGTTGCGGGTGCCGATCTGGATGACATCGACGGCTTCTTCTACGGCATCCGCGTTATCGGTATCCATCAATTCCGTCACGACGGCGATGCCGGTTTTCTCGCGGACTTTCTTCAGGATGGCGAGCCCTTCTCGACCGAGTCCCTGGAAGCTGTAGGGGCTGGTACGGGGTTTGAACGCGCCCGCTCGCAGGAAGGTGATACCGTTTTCCAGAAGGAACTCAGCGGTACGGAAAATCAGGGCTTCATCTTCCACCGAGCAAGGGCCAGCCACGATTGTAAACGCTTCGGGGCCGAATGTTCCCTGGGGCAGTGGGATCGCCGTATCATCACGGTGCATTTCCCGGCTGGCGAGCTTGTACGGCTTCGTGACGCGGATGGCCTCACTGACCCCCGGCAACGACTCGAACAAAGCGGCTTCGACCGCACTGGTGTTCCCGGTCATGCCGATCGCGGTGCGAGTTGTTCCCGGCAGCACATGCGGGGTGAGCCCACGTTCACGAATCACTGCCACCACCCGGTCGACCTGGGGTGCAGTCGCGTCCGATTGCATAACAACCAACATCAGCGTAATCCTTTATGACGTAAAGGGAACGAACCCGGATTCCGGCCCGCTTGGGAGGAATGAGGATTACTGTATGGAGAGAGCTTCACGAACCGGGACACGGCGAGATCATTTTGAGAGTCCATTGACCATCCTGCACACGCCATCTCTAATCGTAGGATACCCGCGTGATGGCCACTATCGTACTTCAGATTATTTCTGGTGATCCACCGTTGCCGGGAGTTCGAGAACCTGCCCTTGAGTCTGCAGGTGTTTTTCCAGTTGGGCGTAGGGCAACTTCTGCACGGTGATACCCGCTTGGGCTGCCAGCGCTGCCGCCACGCCCGCACCTTGGCCGATCACCATCCAGGCACCTTCGATCCGCAATGAGGAAATCCCAACATGCGTGCAGGACAACGCCACGGGTACGAGCAGATTGGTACACTGCCCCGGCTTCGGAAGGATCGCCCGGTATGGAACGTGATAGGCATATCCTTGCTTCGGTTGCGTTTTCCGCACGGGGAAGATGGTGCCTTCGTTGAGAACGCCGCCACCACGCAAGGCGATACGCTGGCAATCGTGCGAGTCAATTGGGAACGAAGCAATGGCAATCGGATCTTCCTTTCGGGGCGTGTTGAGAATGTCTTTCTGACTGAGGACGTAAAGCCCTTTCATGCGGCGAGATTCTCGAACGTACAACGCGGGTGAGAAGTGGTCATAATCGGCGAATTCATCCTTGCACAAGCCGAGCCGTGCGTAGCTCTGTCGCACCTTCTCAGGAATGACGGGGTCATTTGTCAGAAAGTGGATGAATTCCAACGTGTACTGCTTATGCGCCTCCCAGATGGCTTGCCGCCCCGCGGCATCGGCTTTGTGCCAGTCTTTGCCGCCACCGATCAGACCGATCGAGAATAGTCGACCAATCGAGTTATTGCCGTCGAGTTTGTTGCCTGGAATGGGGTAAAGATCCATCCCGACCTGCTCAATCTTGCCGCCCGCTCGCAAGTAACGGCGGATAATCTCGAAGCGGACCGGATCGTAATGATCCGGTTTTGGCATCGCCAGATGATTTTTCGGTTCCGTCGTCAGACACAGGCGAAAGCTGAACGTCATGATGTTCTGGTCGCCCGTTTCATCCGCCGTGCGAATGTCGGTTGTGATGAGAGGCAGAATTTTCCCATTATCATCGAATCCATTGATGTTCATCTTCGGCTTCGGATAGCGTTGGCCTGCCAGGGTTTCCTGATACTCTGCCCGACCCTCTCGCCCAATCGTCCAATCGACTTTCGCGGCGGCCATGAGATCACCTTCGTAGGTGCCATCGACAAAGACCTTGGCACGATACGTTGCCTGCGGTGTCACCAGAGAAACAATACGCTGACCATCTCGAATGACGGACTGGATGGGTTGCTTGGTCAGCACCCGGACATGGGCTTCGTCGAGCATTTTTTTCGTCACACGCATGGCGACATGGGGCTCGAAAACCCAACGGGATTGATCTTTGATCGTGGGATCATACGGGGCTGGGAGTCCCCGATCGGTATAATCCTTCACTACGCGCAGATGCCATTCGTGGAACAACCCCATCAGAGTGCTGCGAACCATCTGGTTGGAATCGCAATGGCTCAGGCCGCCTGTACTCATCGCCCCCACATGGTCGGTTGGTTCCAGAAGGATCACCGATACCCCCTCCCGAGCCGCTGCGATGGCGGCACAGAAACCGCCGGGAGTCGCACCATACACGAGGACATCCGCGTCCGCCGCAAGCACAGGTTGCGTACCAATCACCAGTAACAATAGGGTCACGATCTGACGGATGAGACAAGTCATATGTCTGACCTTTTCGGCGAGTCTGGATGTTAAAATATTATCTCAGAACACAAGTTCAGTCGGGCATCCAGAAGAGACAGCGCACTTCGGAAAGCCGTGATAACCGCCCAATCTGTTGCATCGCTTTGTTCGACACCACTTTGCTAAACAACTCTTTGGGCTACACGCCATCTTGTTCGGCAGGGTTGCTTGACCATCCCGAATCACTCCACACTCCACTATGCCAGCGCACATCACGGAAGTGGGGATCACCCACTAGCAACGCCTGTAACCGTCCCGTAAAGAGTCGCCGTTCACTTTCGTCCGACCGACCGAGCAACCACCCGAACCACCCTACGCTGGAGTAGATCTGAAGCAACCACTCAGCGGGGCCGTCGTTGATGTATCCGAGCAGCGCCCACGGCATTCTCTGCTCCGCCTCTAATTTGATCCACCAAGCGGAGTTCGCGTAAACGTCGACGATACGTGCCTTCAGACCGGTGGCAGTCATCTTTTCAGCAATGTACTCCGCAAGTTCCTCACCCGGCGGATGTTGGTCGAGATCAACCGGCACCGTGCTGCGGAAAGTTACGTTTCTGCGCATCGGGCCACTCTTTCTTTGCTGAACACACACGCTCAGCAACTCCGCCGGGACACTCACAGCGAATAGGACCACCGAGGCACGATACTCAACCACGAGGCGGGGTCGGCCGCAGCGCCTGGTTCGGCCTGTCTGTCACAGCCCGAGCCACCGGCGAACGGCATCTTCGACTGCAGCCATCCCGGTCGAATCCAAATCACCAAGCCGTCGGATCAACCGCACCTGGGCAACCGTGGCCACCTGCTGGGCATCGAACACCCCGCCGGACTTGAAAAAATGGGCCGACACGTCCACCTCGAACCGGGTGCCCTGAACGCTGGTCGTCCGCGGAACCACTGTGACCAATACCCGATCTTGCGGGTCAGGCAGTACGCTGAGTATCAAGCATGGGCGAATCTTGGCCGTCATGCCCATATCGACCAGCCAGACAGCCCCACGGTCAGCGGACCGCATCACGGTTCGCCTCCTCAGCGTCGAGGGCAGCGAATAACTCATCGGTCAGTGCATCGTGGTCATCCGCAGTCAGCTCGCCGTCACCCGGCATTCGCCGAATGATCTCAGTCGCAGCCGATCGCTTGTCTGGCTCGGGCAGAGCATCGAACAGGTCCAGCAACTGACGGACGGGTGCATTCATGATGACCTCCAATTAGATGCCAATATGTTACCCAATCTGTTGTTGTGAACAACATCCATCCCCCGACATGTTCTCCACATTCCCCACATCCCCAGCCGAACACAAGTTCGTCTGTCTAATAATTCCGGCCTCGGTTGCGATGAATGGACCCAGCAACGATCCTTTTCCGCTACGCCGAGTCGAACCACGATGGTTGGCTTCAACGATCGTGATTTAGATACCGTTTCAGAGCGGTCATCCCGAGTTCGGCAACTTGCGAGGGTTTGGATTGCCAGAGTATCGGGTTCAGTAATTCCAACGACACCCAGCCCGTGTAGCCGATCGCGCGTAACCGTTCCATCAGTGGGAGGATGCGGAAATCTCCTTCACCGGGGAAGACACGATCCGCATCGGTCATGAACTCACGAGGCAACCCCGCCACATCGCAGAGTTGCACATGAGCCAGATTGGCAGCGGTCAGACGGTCGAGGTCTTCGGACTTGCTCGGCCCTTTGTAGAAGTGAAAGAGATCAAGGCACACGCCGACCTGGTTGCGTTCACAACTCTCGACCAACGTGACGGCCGTATCGAGGCAGTTGCAAAAGGTGTCCGTGCCGCGGAATTCCAGAGCGAGGCGGACACCGTATCCTTCGGCCCAGTCGGCGGCTTGATTCAGTGAAACCAGAGCGCGTTGCAAGGCCGTTGGGTCCGGTTTCTGGACGAAATCGGCAACGAGGATGAGTGTCGAGATGCCAAACGTCTGACATAGATCGAGTCGCTTGCGAAAATGGTCGAAGTGGGCTTTGCGGGCTTCTCCTTGTGACAACAGCAGTCCGCCTTGATACGCGGCAACGGGCAGCGTCACACCGCGATCGGCCAGTAGTTGCCGTGTTTCCGCCAATGATGCGGCTTGCAAATGGGTTTCGAGCTTGGTCAACCACACTTCGAGGGCTGTACATCCCCCATCCGCGTAGCCTGCCACATCTTCGGCAAAACTCGCGGGCATTGTGGAAGACTGACTGATGCAAAGTTTCACGCCGTCGACTACCTCATGAATAGGTAGAACCAACCTGCTACCGCGATGATATTCAACACCGCTCCTGCGATGACCCACACTACCCAATTCCCCGATTTGTCTTCGACGGGTCGTCGTACACGAGTCGGTGTCCCATCATCCGATTGGCCCTGGGTAAAATCGTCGTGTCCATACGCCGCGCCGGGGTGATTCCAGCCCATTGCGACGGGTTGCGGTTGCGGGTATCCCGGTTGGGGTGGATAACCGATGGGCTGCGGTTGCGGGTATCCCGGTTGGGGTGGATAACCGATAGGCTGCGGTTGCGGATAGCCCGGTTGGGGATAGCTCACAGGTTGGGGGTAGCCCACAGGTTGGGGGTAGCCCACAGGTTGGGGGTAGCCCACAGGTTGCGGATAGCCTGGTTGTGGCGCGGGGCTGGCGGGTTGCGTGTAGCCAGGGTGAGCGGGAGGAATGGTACTCCCGGAGTAGGGTGATGCTGGCCAATTCACCGCCGGTGCGGGGTTACCAGAGGGCAGGGGAGCCGGGACCAGCACAGGCTCCACCGGCATCGGCTGTTGCAATGCTGGCGTGTTCGGAAGAGGAGTTTCCCGATGTGGGTTGGGCTCAGTCTGGCTTACATCGGCTAGTGGAGTTGCGGCCGGCGCGGGTTCTGGCGGGGTTGGCTCTGCGCGGGTGGGCGCGGGCTGGGATGATGCGGGGTTGGGGGCGATCAGGCGGTTTAGCTGTTCCTCAACATCGGCGGCACTCGGTCTGATAGCGGGGTCACGCGCTAACATCCGTTGAATGCCTGCGATCAATTCGCTCGGACAATCTGGCCGCATGGCCGATAAAGAGACAGGTTCACTGTGCGATAATTTGTCGAGTAAATCGCCGATTCGTTCTGCTGAGTAGGGAGCTTTGCCCGTCAGTAGGAAGTATAATGTCGCGCCCAAACCGTAGACATCACCCGCGGAAGTCCGTTCGGCGGAATGGACCCGTTCCGGGGGCAGATAGGCCAGATGGTCTTCGGGAATCACCGCCCGATTCGGATCCTCCATTCCCGTAGCGAGACTGGGATGGAGTGGGAGTAATCCCAGTTCGGCTAATCGCACCCGTGCGGAGGCGGCCGGTCGCATCCGGGGGCTGCCATCAGGGCGGGATTTCGCCATCGCCACCAGTGGGCCAATCCACAAATTACCGGGGTGAACGTGACCATGAACGTCACCACGCGCGTGGATCACTCGTAAGGCGATGGCGGCCTGACGGCCATACTCCATTGCCAAGCTGGCGGGCATTGCGCCAATGTCCGCCACGAGCGTTCCCAGATTGGAACCCTCATCCGGTTCTTGGACGATGAACACCTCTCCTTGATCGGCTCCCACATCGACCAACGGTACAATGTGCGGGTGTGTCAGTGCGCAAGCGGTTTGCGCACGCAGAATATAGTTTGCAGGATGATCGGTCGAGGTGAGCCAATCCGTCCGTAACCGCCGGAGTACCAGTGGTGTTCGGGACGTTGGGTGTAACGCTCGAAACGCGGTGCCTCCCGGACAGGGGCCAATGACATCGACGATCGGATAACCCGCGCAACTGAGAGCGTGCCCATTTTCACTCAAAAGATTTTCGAGTTGATAGGTTGTGAGCAAGCCATGATGGCGCAGGAACTCGCCAAAAGCCGCTCGATCCGTCTGCGGAGTCTCAGGTTGCTGGAGTAGCGTGTCCATTTCACCCGGCTGCAGGAGCCTGTGAATCCGGGCCAGATCGAGGAAAGACTGAATTTCTGCAGAAGTCATCGCTTCGAGTCTCGGCCAGGACGGAAATGGCGGGAGGAGTCCGGGATACTCTCACAAATTGTAAGTACCCCACGGCAAACGGGCCAATGCAGAACTGTGATAAGATATGCAATTTTCGCAGCACGCCCCATTCCTCCTGCCACACACGATGGGCGAGCAGGAGGAATGCACTTTCCACGAACGGAGTTACGGCAGAAGATAACCGATCCCAGTGTAGAACCCGGCCACGCCGACGGCGGCTCCGAAGGCATCAATTTCCAACGGATAGACTCGATACGGCACCGGGCTACCCGGCAGGCATTTCCCGAGGCTGGTTTCGTACCGTTCCCGCCGATTGGAAGCCAGTTTGGCAGGCCACAATAAGGTATCGCGGTAGAAGTACAGGGTCGAAACCAGCGGTTGGGCCAATCCCGCGTCCCAGCCGTAGCGTTCGGCGTTCTTCTCCTCGAACATCAGCCGCCGGTGAACCACATAGCCCGGTTCGATTCCCAGCTTGAGTGGTGGATAGTAGGCCGTTTTCGGCTGATACTGCACGTCAACGGGGGCGAGCGGTGGCAAATCCTCGAATTCGCTTTCCGCCCGACGGGTTTGTCGATCCAGATCGTTGATGATCCGGCGTTCGAGGGCATCCGGCCCATCCAGGAGAAAAACCCGACTCCGTGTGGGGAGCCCAATTGTGAGCCCGGACGGTTGGGAGTGGATTTCTCCTTTCGGTCGTTCTGTTTCCGACTGGGCGGGTGTGGGGCTACCGGATTGCGGGGTGGTGGCCCCTTCGGGTTTCTGGAGAACGATAATCTGTTGTTGTTCGGTCACGGGGGGCAGGTAGGCTCCCCCAGCCGTTTCTGGTGCGGGTTGCAATGTCCCTGGTTGCTGGGGCCAGGGGGCCGCCATTGGTCGCGGTGGTGGCACACGAACCGCGGGTGCGATGACGGGTTGCAGATTGTCCACAGCGGGAATCGCTGGTGGGTCTGCCTGCGTGAAGGACACAGCGGCCAGGGTGAGCAGGGCCGCTGCGGCCGCCCGGCTAGAACCCATCCGCGGACGCGGGGTCCACGGTGCTGTAATTCGGCGATTCCTGCGTAATAGCGATGTCATGCGGGTGGCTCTCCTGCATCGAGGCGGCAGAAACCTGGATGAATCGGGCTTTCGTCCGAAGTTCTTCCAGGGTCCGCGCCCCCACATATCCCATCCCGGCCCGGAGGCCGCCAATCAACTGAAACACGAATGGGGCCAATGACCCCTTGTACGGTACGCGGCCTTCCACACCTTCGGGAACGAGCTTGCCGTTCCCGGTGGGGGTGGGGCTGTTCCGGTCGCCCTGAGAGTATCGGTCGGCGGAACCGGCCATCATGGCTCCCATTGAGCCCATTCCGCGATAAACCTTGAAACTCCGGCCCCGGTACAAAATCATCTGTCCGGGGCTCTCGGCCAGTCCCGCGAGCAACCCGCCGATCATGGCCGAATAGGCTCCCGCTGCCAGGGCTTTGGTAATATCTCCGCTGTAGCGAATCCCGCCATCCGCGATCAGCGGGATGTCGCTTCCTTCCAGACCCCGCGCGGCCGCCGTGATCGCGGACAATTGCGGGACACCCACCCCCGAAACGATCCGAGTGGTGCAGATCGACCCCGGCCCGATCCCCACTTTGATCGCATCCGCCCCCGCATCGGCGAGGGCGCGGGCTCCTTCGCTTGTGGCGATGTTCCCGGCCACCAAGTCGATGCTGGTGCGTTTCCGCAGTTCCCGCACCGTTTCGATGACATTGCGGCTGTGGCCGTGGGCGCTATCGACCACCAGCACGTCCACGCCAGCCCGAATCAGCGAGTCGGCCCGCTCATAATCATGAACTCCGACCGCCGCCCCCACTCGTAAACGTCCGCGATCATCTTTACACGCATTCGGAAAGTTCTGGGTCTTGTCGATGTCCTTGATCGTGATTAACCCCTTCAGTCGGTATTCATCGTCTACCAGGAGCAGTTTCTCCACTTTATTTCGGTTGAGAATCCGTTCCGCGTCATCCAGGGTGGTATTTTCCGGTGCGGTCACGAGATCATCTTTGGTCATCACCTCACTGATTTTCTGATTGTTGTCCGTGAGGAACTTCAGATCGCGTCGGGTGAGGATGCCACGGAGCCGCTTTTCCGGGCCAGTGGTAATGGGAACGCCGCCGATATGCTGCTGCTCCATGATCCGCCGGGCGTGGCCAACGGTTTCATCCGGTGACAGCGTGACCGGATCGGTGATGATGCCGTTTTCGCTTCGCTTGACCTTGTCGACTTCGCGGGTCTGCTGGGCGATGCTGAGATTCTTATGAATGAAGCCGATTCCACCTTCCTGGGCCAATGCGATGGCCAGTTCACTCTCGGTGACGGTGTCCATCGGCGAGGAAATGAGGGGGATGTTTAGCCGAATGTTGCGGGTGAGCGGCGTGCGGACATCAACCTCACGGGGGACCAAATCGCTGTAACCCGGTTCCAGAAGCACATCATCAAATGTAATACCCTGATAGGCAATGCGATCGTGCATGGCATCCCCGTGAAGCTGGCCGGAAAATCGGTGATACCAAATTATAGGAACCCAGCCCCGTGTGGGGAGTGCGAGCAGAACGACGATGCCCCATTCGGAAGCGTGAGGGGCACATCACATTATGCGGTGGGTTCGACCGTGACCCCCAGTGGTTGGGCGCCCGCATCCAACCGGGCCGGATCGGGGCCGCAACAGTGAATCTGATCCGCTTTCAGTTCCGCCACTTCCAATGCGCCGATCCAGACCACGGCTCGCCCGGTTTCATGGGCTTCGAGCATCAAGGCAAAACATTTTTCGACGGTATACCCGAACACTTTCCGCAGCACGAGGATGACGAAATCCATCGTGTTCACGTCATCGTTGTGCAAGATCACCGCATACGGCGGTTGTCGGCGTGTTGCGGTTTCCTCAACGGGAAGAAGTTCTGGTGATGGGGTACTCATGCGTTCCCTCCCGAAGCCGAATCGTGACCCTGGCGGGTATGCCCAGCCTCGATCACTGTATCAGATGCTGAGGGAGAAAGCCGACACGGAGACCAGTCGAAGCCACCGCGACCCCGATGCTCTGGCATTCGTCATGCTTTTTCGAGATTTCTCTCAAAATCCTGACGAGCTTTCGGCGAATTCGGTTATGTTGCCTGCTGGTCACTTGTGTTTCGATTGCTCGGCATTCAGGAGTAGGTCATGTCCACTTTTGTTCGGTGGCGCGGGACCGTGGCGGTCGTGTGCGCGGTCGTGTGCAGCAGTTTACCGCAGGCACAGGCTCAGGAACCCGATCTGACGTTGGTTCATCCCAACTCGCTCGGATTCGCCCACATTCGCCTTGTCGACATTTGGAAGAATGAATCCAGCGCGAATTTACGCATGTTCTTTGAGAAGGCAGGTCCGCAAGCTCTGGCCGCGCTCGATCAACAGTTCGTCCTCAAACCGTCCACGGCCCAAGCGGTTACGATTGTCGTTTTGCCACCGTCAGGGCCGAACGAATCGGAACCGCAGTTCCTGGGAATTATGCATTTCTCCCAGCCATTCGATCCGTCTGCGGTCGTGCAAGAACTCATGCCGAAGGCTGTGAAGAAACAGGCAGGCGGCAAAGCGTTCTTTGCCTCGGAGCAGTCAACCAGTGCCCTCTATTTCCCGAATAAACAAACATTGGTCTTTTCCACGACAGCCGTACTGGAATCGTATCTCACCTGGGCACCCAAAACCGAAGGTGGACTGGCCCCGGCTCTCAAACTGGCTGCTCAGAGCAAAGCGGCCGTTCTCGCGGCCGTGAATGTCGCGGCGTTGCCGATCCCACCGGGGATTGAACAGCAAATTCCGCCCGACTTCCGCCCCCTGCTCAAAACGCGGCTCGCCGTCCTCACGATGGATCTGGGCAACACCACGACCGTAACCGTCAAAGCTATGTACGATGATGCGGATGCCTCCACCGCTGCGGAAACCGCGTTGAAACAAGCCGCTCAGATGGGCCGAGCCGCGCTGGCCATGCCGAAAGCTCAGGCCGAGAAACTGCTCTACGGCAAAGCCCCCAAAAACGGAGCCCGTGATCTGGGGGATCTCCCCGAAGCCATCGGAGCCGTGGGGGCGCTCGGCGCGATCGCCCTTGCTGATGACATTCTGGCCCATTTGCCGATTCAGCGTGAAGATTCCGCGCTCGTGGCCCGCATCGCCATGCCTGCGTGGGTGGCTCAGTTCGTGGTGCCCAGTCCCTTGACGATCGGCCTGTTGCTCCCCGCCGTGCAGAAGGTCCGCGAAGCCGCCGCCCGCACGCAAGCGATGAACAACCTGAAACAAATCGGCCTAGCAATGCACATCTACCATGATACCTACGGAAACTTACCCGCCGCGATCGTGGACAAGAATGGGAAGAAGCTGCTCAGTTGGCGTGTGGCGATCCTGCCATTTATCGAACAGGATGCTCTCTATCGGCAGTTCAAACTCGATGAACCGTGGGATAGTGAACACAACCTCAAGCTCAGTAAAATGATGCCGAAAGTGTTTGCGGATCCGCGTTTCCAAGCACCGCCGAACATGACCTATTACAAAGTCTTCACCGGCAAAGACACACCGTTCCCGGAGAGTGGGAAAGGTAGCCAATTGCGCAACATCACCGATGGAACCTGGGTCACGATTATGGCCGTGGCCGGTGGTGATCCGGTGATCTGGACGAAACCCGAAGACATCCCCTTCGACCCGAAAAAGCCACTGCCGGACCTGCCCCAACCGTTCCAGCAACTCTTGGCGTTGTTCTGCGATGGATCGGTGCGGGTACTGAGCCCGGAGTTCCTGAAGTCCGGGCAACTGAAAAAGGCCATCACGAGTAATGGCGGAGAAGTCGTCAACTTGGATTGAACCGGATGGCCCGTGAGAAAACAGGGAGGGGTGAGCCTGTCGGCTCACTCTTTCCCCGACCTTTCTTGACCCTGCAACAGTGTGTGTTTCCGAGACGATGAGGAGTCAAAACATGCGCAGCTCCAGTTGTGTTTCTTCGCGGGGATCCGGGAGCCCCTCCGTGATTGTGGATGGCTGTTGCCCCCGATGCCAGTTCCACCACGGTTGGGATGGGAAGGAATGCCAAAAGTGCCGGTTCGTAGCCCACTACGGAACCGCCGAAGAGGCCAACGCCGCCAAATTGGCCTGGGAAGCAGAAGCCGCCAGAATCGCCAAAATCGACCAGGTTTATCAAAAGATTGCAGCTGCCAAAGCAGCCCAAAAGGCCGAAGCGGCCCGAGAAGCTAGAATCTTGGCCAAAGAAGCCATCGTCTCGAACACATCAACTGGTCGTGCCATCGCCAGGACAATCGCCAAAGCCATCTTATGGATTGGCGGTGCCATAACGACTGTGGCCACTCTTGAATTGTCCTTTCGCCCCAATGAGAACTTCTGGAAGTTCATCGGGGATTGCATCGTGGAGTTCATCGGAAATATCGTGATCGGAATATTCCGTGGCCTGTCGGAATGAACGGCCACTTGCACAGGTGGAAACCGGCTCGGTATCCCCAGAGTCATTCCAAAACGCACTTGGACTGCGTCCACCGATTCATAAGATGTCCCAGATTGGACTCCCCGACACCGTAGCTGACCCACACCGAGCCATGCCGAAGCGTACCGACATTCACAAGATCCTTCTCATTGGCTCTGGTCCGATTATTATCGGTCAAGCGTGCGAATTCGATTACTCGGGTACCCAGGCGTGCAAGGCACTCCGTGAAGAAGGGTACTCCGTCGTCCTGGTCAACTCGAATCCCGCCACGATCATGACCGATCCCGAAACGGCGGATCGCACCTACATCGAACCGATTACCTGGCCGGTCGTCGAAAAAATCATCGCCCAAGAGCGGCCCGATGCTCTGCTCCCGACACTCGGTGGGCAAACCGGGCTCAACACCGCGATGGACCTGCACAAGCATGGTGTCCTGGAGCGGTACGGTGTCGAACTCATTGGAGCCCGTGCAGATGTGATCGACAAGGCGGAAGACCGACAAAAATTTAAGGATGCCGTTCTCAAAATCGGTGTCGAAGTGCCGAAATCCGGCTTGGCCCGCTCACTGGCCGATGCCCTCGCCATCGTGGACCAAGTCGGGTTGCCGTGCGTGCTGCGCCCCAGTTTCACGATGGGCGGTTCCGGTGGCGGTATCGCTTACAACCGAGAAGAATTCACCACGCTCATCTCCCACGGCCTCGAACTCTCTCCCGTGGGCGAGGTTCTGATTGAAGAATCTGTCATCGGTTGGAAAGAATACGAACTCGAAGTCATCCGCGACAAGGCCGACAACGTCATCATCATCTGTTCCATTGAGAACTTCGACCCGATGGGCGTGCATACCGGCGATAGCATCACGGTCGCCCCGGCCCAGACGCTCTCGGACAAAGAGTATCAGCGGATGCGGGATGCCGCCAAGGCCATCATCCGCGAAATCGGTGTCGAAACCGGCGGCTCGAACATTCAGTTCGCCATCAATCCGGTCGATGGTCGTATGATTGTCATTGAGATGAACCCCCGCGTCAGTCGTTCATCGGCTCTGGCCTCCAAAGCCACAGGCTACCCGATTGCGAAAATCGCAGCCAAGCTCGCCGTGGGTTACACTCTCGATGAATTGCAGAACGACATCACCCGCGACACCCCCGCCAGTTTTGAGCCCACCATCGACTATGTTGTCACGAAGATTCCCCGTTTCACATTTGAGAAATTCCCCGATGCCGACCCGACCCTGACGACACAAATGAAGTCCGTCGGTGAGACAATGGCCATTGGTCGGACGTTCAAAGAATCCTTGCAAAAGGCACTGCGTGGGCTCGAAGTCAACCGCTTCGGCCTCGGCGCGGATCGTGCGGACAAGTGGAAGACCCCTCAACAACCCACGCTGGATGAAATCAACAACAAACTGACCACGCCCAACGCGGATCGTATCTGGTACATCCGGTACGCGATGCTGGCCGGGTTATCGCTCGAGGAAATTCACCGCATCACCCGGATCGACCCGTGGTTCCTTCGTAACATGGAAGAGTTGGTCCGCATGGAAGACGAGTTCCGTGCTGCGGGACCGCTTGCCCGGATCACCCCGGAAATAATGCTCCGGGCTAAGCAGAACGGGTTCGTCGACAAGCAACTCTCGAATCTCTGGGAAGCCAGTGAATCCGAAGTTCGTGCCACCCGCAAGGCCATGGGGGTGACGGCTGTTTTCAAATCCGTTGATACTTGTGCCGCGGAATTTGAGGCCCATACGCCGTATTATTATAGCACTTATGAAGCCGCTGCATCAGGTGATATACACAACGGTAGTGAAGATGAAGTGCTCCCGTTCACTGGGAAATCCCGCATCATGATTCTCGGTGGCGGCCCGAACCGGATTGGCCAGGGGATCGAGTTTGACTACTGCTGTGTGCAAGCCGCCTTCGCCCTGCGGGATGCCGGGTACGAAGTCATTATGGTGAACTCGAACCCCGAAACGGTCAGTACCGATTACGACACCAGTAACCACCTGTTCTTTGAACCGCTCACCGTGGAAGATGTCCTCAACATCTACGAACGGATGAAGCCGGATGGCGTCATCGTGCAGTTCGGCGGACAGACACCCCTCAACTTGGCGCGGGCGCTCGCCAATAACGGCGTGCCCATCATCGGCACCAGTGTCGAAAGTATCGACATGGCGGAAGACCGCGAAGAGTTCGCCGCACTCGTAGAACGTCTTGGCCTGAAGCAACCCGCCAACGAAATTGCCTACGACTTGCCGAGTGCGCTCATCAAAGCAGCCCGCATCGGCTACCCCGTGCTGGTTCGGCCAAGTTTTGTTCTCGGTGGCCGAGCCATGGAGATCGTATACGACGAAGAATCGCTCTCGCGGTACATGGCTCGCGCCATAGATGCCTCACCCGGAAAGCCCGTTCTGATTGATAAGTTCCTGGAGGATGCCACGGAGGTCGATGTCGATTGCCTCTCGGATGGCACACGCACAGTCATCGGCGGCGTGATGCAACACATTGAGGAAGCGGGCATCCATTCTGGCGACTCGGCCTGCGTCATTCCTCCGCACAGTTTGCCCGCTGCCGTCATTGAGGAAATTCGTCTGCAAGCCCGCAAACTCGCCGCCGAACTGCGGGTGAAAGGGCTGATGAATCTCCAATTCGCGGTCACGGGAATCGGGCCGGGCTCAGTCGGCGGCAAGCCCGAAGTCTACATTCTGGAAGCCAACCCCCGAGCCAGTCGGACCGTGCCGTTTGTCTCGAAAGCGACCGGCGTGCCCATCGCCCGACTCGCGGCACTGGTCATGGCGGGCAAAACATTAGATGAACTCGGTGTCGCCGATGAGATTATCCCGACACATTATTCCGTAAAGGAAAGTGTCTTCCCGTTCAACAAGTTCCCCGGTGTCGACATTATTCTCGGCCCGGAAATGCGTTCCACTGGCGAGGTTATGGGGATTGACGCGGATTTCCCGATGGCGTTTGCGAAATCCCAGATGGCTGCCAGCGCCCCGCTACCCGTGAAAGGGTCGATCTTCATTTCGGTCACATCCGCGGACAAGCTGGAAATCGCACCCGTGGCCCGGCAATTTGCAGAGATGGGCTATCGCATCCTGGCCACCCACGGCACCGCGAACCATTTTCGGGAACAGGGGATCCCCGTGACCGATGTCCCCAAAATTCAAGAAGGCCGGCCTAACTTGCTCGACTACATGAAAAATGGGGAAGTCCAGCTCATCATCAACACGCCCAGCGGTCGGGGCAGTCGTACCGATGAAGGGAAGATTCGCGCGGCTGCCGTGGCGAACCGCGTCACCTGCATCACGACCATCCCAGCCGCTTATGCCGCCGTGGAAGCGTGCCGAGCCCTGCGGGAGCGAGAAATTACCGTCACCCCGCTACAGGCTTGGTTTCCACAATCATAACAGGGTAAAACCTGTCTTCGCCGCCGGGCGGACCTGCGGTTGACGGCTCACTTTCTCACCTGTTACAACACACCACCAGAATTTTGCAATCTCTAGCGGTGTGTGTGCGTGAGCGATCGAGCAGCGTGGTTTCACCGAATCATCACCGGCAAAGATCGCGGAGTGGGTCCAACTCTGATCCGCTGGGGGCTATGGTGGCTCCGCATCCCATACGGCATCATCGCATGGACACGGAATCGTCTTTTTGATCTGAAAATACTGAAATCAACCACGGCACCCGCTCCCGTGGTCAGCATTGGCAATCTGACGTTGGGCGGAACCGGAAAAACTCCCTGCGTGGAATATGTAGCCAGTTTCTTCCGAGAACGCGGAGTGCAAGTGGCGATCCTGAGCCGCGGCTATGGGGCGGAAGATGGTCGCAATGATGAAGCGATGGTGCTGGAAGAAAATCTCCCCGATGTCCCACACCTCCAGGGGGCGGATCGCGCCGCATTGGCTACGACCGCCGTGGAAGAACTCGAATGTGAAGTCTTGGTCCTGGATGATGGTTTCCAGCATCGCCGCTTGGTTCGGCAACTCAACGTCGTCCTATTAGATGCGACGCAACCCGTGGAACAAGCATACCTGTTCCCGCGCGGGACACTCCGTGAGACAGTCCGCGAACTGCGCCGAGCTGACACATTGATTCTCACACGCTGCGACCAAGTCCCAGCGGACGCATTGGGTCAAATGCAGTCCTTCTGGCGAAAACGATGCCCCACCAAAGTCCTGGCATCGGCACGGCACGAACCCACGGAATTGATCCGCGCAGACGAAGCCCCGTCTTCCGTGGACCTGCTGCGTGGTCGCACTGTGGGCGCATTCTGCGGCATCGGCAACCCGGCGGCCTTTCAACAGACTTTGGAATCACTCGGTGCCACGGTCACGGCGTTTCGGTCCTACCCGGACCATCACGCTTACACTCGTGACGATGTCGAAGACCTGAGACATTGGGGGAAGACGCTACCCGCAGACGCATGGGTCATTACGACACAAAAAGATTGGGTAAAAGTGCGACTAGCGGACCTGAATGCTGTCCCACTGTACGCCCTCCGAATCGGCATGACGTTCCGGGATGGTGAAGCCGAGTTTTGTCAGCAATTGGAAAATATTCTCGCAATGACACATGAGTGACAATGGAGTGTCACGAGGCAAGCATGCGACGGATTGCGCTCTTTCTCCCAAATTGGATCGGCGATGTCGTCATGGCGACACCGGCAATCCGGGCGGTACGGGACCACTTCCCGGAAGCTCGCACCTATGCGGTGTGCAAGCCCTATGTGGCCGAAACCTTGGCCGGTTCGCGGTGGTTTGATGAGGTCTTACTCTGCGATCGCCGCTGGAGGGGGGAGCGTGGCTTCCTGTCTGTCGCAGCGCGTTTGCGACAAGAGCGAGTGGACACGGCCGTCCTATTTCCGAATTCATTCCGTTCGGCATTGCTCGCTTGGCACGGCGGTTGTTCGACCGTGGTGGGTTTCGCACGGTATGGGCGGAACATCCTACTTTCACGGCGACTTTACCCCTTGCGGGATCACACCGGGCATCCCAAACCGGCACCCATCATCGACGATTATAACCGCATCGTACAGTTGCTCGGTGTCCCCAATCCGGGCCATAAAATGGAACTGCACACGACCTCGGAGGACGAACGAGCTGCCAACACCATTTGGGACAAGTACAACCTGGGTCGGCACCGCGTCCTCATTGGCTTCAACCCTGGTGGTGCCTTCGGTGCGGCCAAGCATTGGCCGGTGTCTCATTTTGTCGAACTGGCTCACCGATTGGTGCAATCCCACAATTGCGGTATCCTGGTCTTATGCGGACCCACAGAGCGAGACATTGCGCGGGACATTGTTACCCAAACCCATCATCCACATATGGTCGGACTCAGTGAGGACACATTGTCTCTCGGCTTGACGAAAGCTCTCACCCGCCGATTGCAAGTTCTCGTCACCACGGATAGTGGCCCACGCCATTTCGCGGCGGCCTTTGACAGACCTGTCGTGGTTGTGGTACGCATATCGCCTGGACGGAAACGTATTATCCGCGCGCGATCCATCTACAAGAAAAAGTCCCCTGTGGTCCGTGTCAGCAACGCGTTTGTCCATTGGGACACCATCGGTGCATGACGGAACTGCACCCGCATCGTGTCTGGAACGCGGTCACAACGCTTCTGGATCGAACCAAAGGATCAAATCAGGAGTCGCGCCATGCCGGTTAATCTGAGGCAATGGATTTTACGCGATCGTCCGGTGTCCGTGGCACCGCCAACACCGCCTGGGCATGACTCACACGGTGGGGTCATCGTTTACCATCCGCGGTATCGCGCTTGGCTCGTGCGTTGTGGATTGACCACACCCGCGACCGTGTCCACATTGCCCGGTGAGATCGTTTGCGGCCACCCCGATCGGCACGTTGTGCGAGTAGAACTGGGACGCGGGACAAATCGCCGGATTGCATTTTTGAAGCGGGAACATGTCGTGGGTGTCCGCGCTCGTGTCCGTAATCGCCTCGCCGGGTTTGGCCCCGTTTCACGATCCGAAAGAGAAGCCATGATCCTGCAGCAACTGGAACAAGCCGGTTTGCCGGGTCCACAATGGCTGGCCTATGGGGAAGATGAACGAGGACATGGATTCCTGCTGGTCGATCAGGTTTCAGGAGCAGATGATCTGAGAACTGTGTTGGGTCATCCTTCCCTCACCGTCAGTGATCGCCGGCAATTGATGGAATCCATCGGTAGGACATTGGCCGAGTTGCACAGGGCCGGATTTAGTACGCCGGACCTCGCCGCCAAACACGTCCTAGTCCATCCTGAGACGTTTGCGGTCACACTGTTGGACTGGCAATCCGCGCGACCAGGTCCGATACCGGACCTCACGGAACGAGTCCGGCAACTGGCCGGATTGTCCGCATCCCTGGCCGATCATCTTGTGACTCCAGCCGAGCAACTGCGGTGCTTGTGGTCCTATTGGCGTGTCCTCAAGCGATGCGATCGGCGTGATGCGACGGCAAAACGACCCCGATTCTCTGCATACGTTCGGCGCATTGCAGCCCAGGTTGTGCGTCTCCGTCATCGCTCATCCAGCCAAGATCAACGGACATCTCCGGCCGCCCCGCAACGTCTCATTTGGTTGGATGGTGAAGAGGTCTGCATTGTCCCCGAAATGCGGGATTTATGGCCGCGTCCCGTGTCCGGTTCACCCTTTTACCGCGACGATGTCCCCACAGCGAAATCCGGGAATTCCGAAGAATGGTTGACATTTGCGGACAATACCCGTGCGATCCTGCAACGCTTCCAGACGGTTGCCCCATTGGCCCGTTCCGTTGCGGCCATCCGGGAGCGACCGTGGCGGTCCCCTGCTGCCAAAATGGCCAGAATTCTCTTTCATCTGGCCCGACACAACATTGATGGCCCCCGACTCCTCGGGTTTGGCCAACGTCTCCAATCGTATGCTCGGGCGATGTCCTTTATCGCTTATGAACCATTGCGAGAAAGCCAGTCACTTTTTGATCGATTAGATGATCTCCCAATATGTTCAGATGAGCGGAGAACATTCCTGCGAGAAGTCGGAGCCATGCTTCGGAAATTGCATGATTCCCGATGTCGTCTTGGCGCGATTCGCCCTGGAGACACGGTATTCCTGGCATCGCTCGCACGTCCACTCCAACTGGCTGTCGAGTCCCCATCCGTGATACGACTTGTCAAGCGGGTCCGCGATCGGGGCCGGGTCACGGACTTTGTCCGCTTATGCCGAGTGGTATTGCCGGGACTCTCTCGTACGGATTATGTTCGCATGGCCCACGGTTACGCCTCCTATGGCCATGATGTGCGACAGTTCCGCAAACGGCTATTGGCCAGGGTCATTTAATGCGAACAGATTTACGCGGACTCGCTCGACTCTTCCGGGATCGCTTCCTGTCTCGCCGGTCTTCTGTTCACTGTCTCCCCGCGTGGCAGGAATGCGTTGGGGATGGCTGGGAAACTCGCATCATGGCCGAATCGGTGACCGACCGATTTCATGCCAAGCAAGGGCGGACCATCGCTCGTTGGACGCTGTCCCGTGTCTCAAGTTCGGACCTCGTCGTCTATCTGAAACGGCATTACCAGCTCCCCCGATGGCGGGGGGTGCTGGCTGCGCTCTTCCCGTCTCGGGCTTGGTCACCGGGGTTGGAAGAATGGCACAATCTCAACTGGGCACGGTCCCAGGGGTTGCCGGTCCCCATCGTTCAAGCCGTGGGACAATGGGTGACACCGGGTTTGCGTGTCCAAGGGTTCATCGCGGTGGAAGAACTTACTGGGATGATCGGCTTGCATGAGGCGGTACCGCTCGCTGCTCAGTCCTTGTCCGCGTCCCAGTTCGCGACCTGGAAACGAGGGCTGGTCGCGGAACTGGCTCGTCTCAGTCGAGAATTGCACCGTCGCCGAGCGTTTCATAAAGACCTTTACTTTTGCCACTTTTACATTCTGCAATCGGACACTCAGCACGTCCCGGACGGCTGGCAGGGCCGCGTTGTGATGATTGACTTTCACCGTCTGGGACGGCATTCCATATTGGGACTCTGGTATCAGATCAAAGATGTGGCCCAGTTGTGGAATTCATCCGCTGTCGAGGGAGTGACACACCGCGATCGGTTGCGATTCTGGAAACTCTATCGTTCCGGGAATTGGGACACAGCCTCCGCGCCGTCGGACTGGCTCCGCATCCTGGTGAAGTGGAAATGGAAATTGTACCAACGCCATCATGCCCGCCGGGCGGCACGGGCGCAACGTCAGACTCAAACCACGAAACCGGAGTGACTCACATGGATGTGGCACTGTGCTATGAATCCGTTCTCCCTGCTCGGGGCGGTGCGGAAACGTATATCGGTGATCTCGCCCGGCGACTTGCGTGCGATGGCCATGCCGTGCATTTGTACGCGTGTCGTTGGGACGCGAGTTCCCTTCCTGCCTCCACGCATTATCATCGTCTCGATGTCCCCAGTGGCCCCCGGTTCCTGCGACCGTGGCGGTTTGGGGCCGCTTGTGAAGAGGCGTTGTCCCACAATCAGCACGATGTCAGTATCGGTTTTGACAAGACCTGGGGGCAGGACATCCTCTATCCCCAGGGTGGGCTCCATGCGGCGAGCCAGTACCACAACTTGTTGAAATGTCCCAATGCGCTGTCCCGATTCATGGCCCAAGTGGGTAAGTCACTGGACTTGGCGCGCTACTCGTTTTCCCGATTGGAACGCAAACAGTATCTCGGAGCCAAACGACCCACCATTGTCGTCAATAGCCGAATGGTGCAGCGTCATTTCGAGCGGTTTCTCGGTATTCCTGCTGAAGATGTCCACGTTGTGTACAGCGCGATCGACCCCCTGCGATTCGCCGCTGAGGATCGGTTTCTCCGTCGTCAGGCGGAACGGGACAAATGGGGCGTTTCCGCCGATGAACCCGTTGGCCTATTCGTGGCCATGAACTATCGCCTCAAAGGGTTGGCCCCTCTCATTGAAGCGGCCGCTGTGGTCCCGGTATCTCGGCGATTCCGTATTGCTGTTGTGGGACATCCCAAAGTCTCCCAGTATCGCCGACTGGCTAGCCGTCTGGGTGTGGCGGAACGGTTCCTCTTTTTGGGACATCGCCAGGATCCGCGTGATTGTTACTTTGCCTCGGACTTTTTGGTTCACCCCACATTTTATGATCCTTGCTCTTTGGTGGCCCTTGAGGCGTTGGCGTGCGGGTTGCCTGTCATCACGTCTCAGTACAATGGTGCCAGTGAATTGTTGACGGTCCCCGAAAATGGTTTGGTGGTATCCGATCCCCATGATCGTCAGGAATTGGGACAAGCGATCGAACGAATGACTGATGCGAATTATCGCCGTTCGGCCGCAGTTTCTGCTCGCCAGGCGGCCGCTCGCTGGACATTTGAAAAGCACTATCAATCGCTTGTTCGGTTATTTCAGTCGTTGCGAATGCATCGGCATGCCGCCTGACTTTTGATGATGAGGGTTTGCCGGAGAGGAGAATCCTCTTAAAGTTGTGAGGATACGATCTGGGAGAACCTCACATGCGTTCGCTATTTCTCTGTTTGTCTACGACATGGTTTCTGGGCGGGTTGACTGCGTTCGTCTGGGCCGTTGCCCCTTTGGAGCAACCCGCTTCTCCTGAAATTGTGGTGCCATATGTCCCCACCCCGGAGAAGGTCGTAGCGGCGATGCTGAAACTGGCGACGGTTCGGGCGGGAGATACCGTGTACGATTTGGGTTGTGGGGATGGTCGTATTGCGATTGCTGCCGTACGCGATTATCAGGCCGGGAAGGGGCTGGGGATCGACTTTGACGCAGATCGCTTGAAAGACTGTCAGAAGAACCTTCGCCGGCTTTCGCCAGAGTTGCAGAAGAAACTCACCTTCCAACAGGGTGATGTTCTCAAACTGACGGAAAAGGAACTTGCGGGTGTTGATGTCGTCACTTTGTACATGTTGCCTGACATCAATCGACGCATCAAACCGCTGTTGCGGAAGGCGCTCCAACCGGGCGCGCGAATTGTCTCGCATGATTTTGATATGGGGGAAGATTGGCCCGCGGAGAAGCAATGGGAAGTTGCGGATGAAAGCGGTTTCCAGCACACGATCTACCTCTGGACCATTCCTACCAAGAAACCCTAATTGATGGTCATGCTCGGGCAATCGGCGCGGTGTCCCCATCATTTTCGGTATCATTCTTACTGCGCACAAACAAAACGCGACTTCGCGTGTTATGTTCGTTGACACACGGTTCCTGGGCGTGTTACCGTGACGCTAAACTTTGCCCATTCCCCCGTTCGGACAGTTTGCCCGCGGGGTAGAATGACCAAGGACAAATCCATGAACGTCCGCGATCGGCGGTTCTGGGGGTCGAACCCTGTCACCATGCCCCAGTGAGTCCCCGACCGCGTTTGCGTGATATTTTCCAGCGAGAGAACGTGCAATGGCCAAACCAATCGGTGTCTGGGGTATCGACATTGGGCAGTGTGCCCTCAAAGCCGTCCGCCTCGAAATCATCGACGGGCTGCCAACGGCCACGGCATTTGATTACATCGAACACCAGAAAATCCTCTCGCAACCCGATGCAGACCCGGATGCCCTGACCCGTGAGGCACTGGAAAAGTTTTTGGAACGCAATCCGGTCAAAAAAGACCAGATCGCAGTCGGTATCCCCGGCCAAAGCGGATTGGCCCGCTTTGTCAAACTGCCACCTGTGGAAGAAAAGAAAATCCCAGAAATCGTTAAGTTTGAAGCGAAGCAGCAAATTCCATTCCCTCTCGAAGATGTTGTCTGGGATTATCAGAAAATCGCGGGCGGTGAGGTCATTGGCGGGTTCGCCATGGAGACGGAAGTGGGCCTGTTTGCCATGAAACGGGATGTGATCGCCCGATTCATGAGCCATTTTCAGGCGGTCAAGGCGGATGTCCACTTCGTGCAGATGGCCTCGTTGGCTTTGTGTAACTTCGCCACCTATGAGGTGTTGAAGAAAGGCGGGCCGGATGGTGTCGAGGGAGATGGTATCCCACTGGCCGAAGGCGAAACCGATGATACGCCACGGGGCAAACGTCGCTGTGCCGTGGTTCTGGATGTTGGCACCGATAACTCCAACCTCATCATTACTGATGGGGGAAAGATCATCTGGCAACGACCGCTGCCACTCGGAGGCAACAACTTTACGCGGGCACTCACGAAGGAGATGAAACTCACCTTCGCCAAGGCCGAACACCTGAAACGGAACGCCGCCAAGTCTCCAGAGTTGGCGACCATTCTGAAAGCCTTGCGTCCCGTACTGAACGAATTCGTCAGCGAAGTGCAGCGGTCGCTCGGCTATTTCACGAATACGCACCGGGATGCCCACGTCGCCTTCATGGTGGGCTTGGGGAATGCCTTCCGACTCCCCGGCCTACAGAAATATATGGCCGAAAAGCTCTCATTGGATGTGCGCAAGCCTGCCAATCTCGATCGATTTTATGGCGATGCGGTGCTGAATGATTTGAACTTCAAAGAGAATGTTTTGACGTTCCCAGTGGCGCTGGGCTTGGCGCTCCAGGGGATTGGGTTGGCCCGTCTTCAGACGAACCTCCTCCCGGACGAAATCCGCGTGGATCGGATGATCCGCGCCAAGAAACCATGGGCCGCCGCGGCTGCCGCGTGTCTCTTGCTCGGGACTGGGGCACTGGCCTTCGGATATGGCAGCAATTTTGCCGCGGTTTCCGATTCCGAAATCGAAAAGACTCTCACGCAAAGTAAATCCGTGGTCGATCAAGCCAAGCAGCAGGACTCGGAAAAATCCTCGAAGAAGTCCACGGTCGATACCACTGCGTCAGAAGTCAAAACGATCATTGCCGGGAACGATGAGCGGCTCAACTGGATTCGCCTGAACGAAGTCCTCGTGGCGGCTTTACCGCGACACGGTGATGGAGGCATGAATGGCAACCTCATCGAGGAACACCAACTGCCATTCTGGAGTACCGAAGAAGGGCGACTCGCCTACAACAAGTACCGCCAGCGGATGAAAGAAGGGATTCCCCTCGAAAAACTATTCGACGATGATTTGTCGCAGCACCTCGCCAACATCAACCTGGAATCCGTGGATGCCCGATACACCACAGATTTGGCGACATTCTTGAATAATGCGGATGCTTACGTTGTTAAGAAATATGGCCTCGATATTGCCGAAGACCTCGCGGAGGGGGAGCGTGAACAGGACCAAACCACGAACCCGCCGCGATACAAGCCGAAACC
>JAIXLE010000151.1 GCA_026931725.1 Bacteroidales bacterium | reverse complement strand
ACGACGTTATCCTGAGGCAGGATGTTGCTGAGGAACGCTTGCAGGCGGAAGTAATCTTTTTGTAGCAGGGGGTCAAACTTGTGATCGTGGCAGCGGGCGCATTGCAGCCCGAGCCCGAGGAAAACATCGGCTGTGGTGTCCGTCACATCCGTGAGAATGAGATCCCATTGGGTGCGGACATCCCGTTGGTTGTATTCGTAAATCCAGTGTCGGAGATACCCCGTCGCGGTGATGGCATCGGGGTCATTCGGGAACAGTTCATCACCGGCGAGTTGTTCTTGGACAAAACGGTCATACGATTTGTCGGTATTGAAGCTCCGAATGACATAATCACGATACCGCCACGCATCGGGTCGGTAGGAATCGAGCCGGTAACCATCAGAATCCGCGTAGCGGACGAGGTCTAACCAGTGCCGTGCCCAGCGTTCCCCGTAGTGCGGAGACGCGAGCAGACGGTCGATCAGTTTTTCGTAGGCGTTCGGGTCCGGGTCTGACACGAAGGCTTCAATTTCTTCGGGTGACGGTGGCAATCCCCAAAGATCGAATGTCGCACGGCGAATGAGTACGGCACGCGCAGTGATCGGGGCGGGGGTCAGTGATCGTTCCTGGAGTTTTTGGGCGATGAATCGATCGACCGGCGTACGCGCCCACCCTTCACCCGCTGAGGGAGGTGTTACTGCTTGGATGGGTTGAAACGCCCACCACTGACGGTCTTCCTCGGTGATGTTCCCTGGAATCCGTCGATTCGAGGCCACGGATTTCTTGGCATTGGGCCAGGGGGCACCGAGTTTCACCCACTTCGTGAGTGTGGCGATTTCCGCATCGGTCAATTTGCGTTTCGGCGGCATCTGCAAATCATCGTTGCTGTATAGGATCGCTTCGATTAGCAGGCTCTTGGAGGGTTCTCCAGGCACGATCGCGGGGCCGGTATCCCCACCACGCAGCAAGCCCGCGAGGGAATCCACGCTCAGCCCGCCGCGAAATTTGTTTTTGGCTTCCGAGTGGCAGGAATAGCACTTTTCTGCCAGCAATGGGCGGACTTCTGCTTCAAAAAAGCGAGCCTGCTCCGGTGTCGGTTCCGCGGCCGGGAGCGGAGGCGAAAGAGTCAGTGTGAGTAAACCCACCCAGCAGGCGGGGGCAAATCGTGTGCTGATGAAGTGATACTGTCGTATCGGCATGATATGTTGAGCCTCGGAGGGCCATCGCAGGTTGGCGTGTTGAAAAAGAGTATACCCGATCAACTCGGTAAAAGAAACAGTGTACCCACGGGACAAAATCCGGCATAATAGGTTGAGCGCTCCCGCCGCGGTCTACTCTCGGTTTCGACAGGCTGATTATCATGCGATTCACGATTGCCACTGCATTCGTCACGATCCTCTCTTGCTCGCTGTTCGCGTCGGCTCCCCATGCTGAGCGTGCGGAGCGACTTGCATTCTTCGAGAAGAAAATTCGCCCCGTTTTGATGGAACACTGTCAGCGTTGCCATTCGATCGAGGCCGAGAAAGCGGGAAAGCTGAAAGGGAGTTTGCGGGTCGATACCCGTGAAGGGTTGCTCGTCGGCGGAGATAGCGGCCCAGCGATTGTTCCGGGAAAACCAAAGGAAAGTCTGTTCCTTCAAAGCCTGCACTACGATGGCGACATCCGTATGCCACCCAAAGGGAAGTTATCGGATGCCATCATCGCGGACTTTGCCAAATGGATTCAGGATGGTGCAGTCGATCCGCGAGAGGATACGAAAACCGTTCGTCCGCGATCGCCAGCTGATCAGATGATAGCAGCGGGGAAAAACTTCTGGTCCTACCGACCGGTGGTGAGTCCGACCGCGCCCGCTGTTCAGAACAAAAAGTGGCCTCTTCAGCCGATGGATGCGTTTATCCTGGCCAAACTGGAATCGCAGGGGCTCGCGCCTGCACCTGACGCGGATCGGCGAACTCTGATACATCGGTTGTACCAGGATTTGATCGGATTGCCGCCCTCACTGGCCGAAGTCGATGCGTTTTTGGCCGATTCTTCACCCGATGCCTATGAACAGCTCGTCGATCGATTGCTAGCATCACCGCGTTTTGGCGAACATTGGGGCCGGCACTGGCTCGATGTGGCGCGATTCGCGGAATCGGTCACACTTCGTGGCTTGATCTTCCAGGAAGCATGGCGCTATCGGGATTATGTGATCGACTGCTACAATCGGGATGTCCCTTTCCATCGGATGATTGTTGAGCAGATTGCGGGTGATTTACTTCCCGCGTCCTCATTGGCCGAACAGCAACGACTCCGCATCGCCACCACGTTCCTGATGCTCGGCAATACGAACCTGGAAGATCAGGACAAGCAAAGCCTGCGGATGGACTTTATTGATGAACAACTCGACGTGATCGGGAAGGGGTTTTTGGCCCAGACGATCACCTGTGCCCGCTGCCACGATCACAAGTTCGATCCGATTCCCACTGCCGATTACTATGCGATGGCGGCGATTCTGCGGAACGTCCAAGCCCTGGAGGATAGCAACGTCTCCCGCTGGGTCGAAGTCCCGCTTCCCCTGACACCCGCGGAAGAGAAGACATTTGCTCAACAAGAAGCCCAGGTGGCTCAACTGCAAGCCGAGATCAAAAAGTTCAAGTCGGCCATGACGGCTCAAGCGGCCAAAGCTGGCAAAATTCTTGCCCTCAAGGACATTCCCGGTATCGCCATTGATGCGGAAACCGCGAAGAAGGTTGGCGAATGGCAACTCTCGCAGTTTTCCGGTACATACATTGGTTCGGGCTATGTTCACGATCGCAATGAGAAGAAGGGCGAGAAATCGATCACGTTTGAACCGGCGATTACCCGCACAGGCCGGTACGAGGTGCGATTGGCCTACGCGTCTGGTGAGAGCCGGGCGGAAAAAGTCCCCGTTTCGATTTTCTCAGCTGATGGGGAAAAAGATCTGGCCATCAACATGAAAATCACGCCAGCTCTCGATGGAAGATTCGTTTCCTTGGGTACATATCGGTTTGAGAAAAACGGTCAAAGTTATGTGACGATTTCCACAACGGGAACCACAGGTCATGTGACGGTCGATGCCATCACGTTTGTCCCGGAAGAAGAAGCGACAAAGAAAATTTCCGCACCCGCGAAGAAACAGCCTTCCCCTGGAGATCAATCGCATTTAGCGGGACTCGAAGCCAAGCTGAAAAAACTACAGAAGACGGCTCCCAAACGACCGATGGCCATGAGTGTGAAGGAAGAACCCAAGATCACCGAGGGTACGATTCTCATTCGAGGTGTCGTACACAATATTGGAGCATCGGTGCCGCGTGGCGTGCTGCAAGTCGCAACCATAGGGAAACCGCCCGTGTTTCCGAAAGATCAAAGTGGCCGCCGAGAACTGGCGGAATGGATCGCCCAGGATGCCAACCCGCTCACAGCGCGGGTCTATGTGAATCGTGTCTGGCATTGGTTATTCGGTGTAGGTTTGGTTCGCACGACCGATAATTTCGGAACTACGGGTGAGTTACCCTCACACCCGCAATTGCTCGATGCACTCACGCAGGAATTTGTTCGTGATGGTTGGTCAACAAAGAAGTTAATTCGTCGAATGGTGTTGAGTCGGACGTATCGCCTGTCATCCGATGGTGCGACTCTCACTCGTCCTGCGGACCCGGACAATCGGTGGCTGGCCCATGCCCATCGGAAACGTCTCACGGGCGAAGCGATCCGCGATAAGATTCTCAGTCTCTCCGGGCAACTCGATCTGACGGCGGGTGGGCGTAGCTTCCCTGCGAATCTCGCCAGCGATTATGGGTTCCAGGCCGAAACCAACCAGCGGAGTGTCTATTTGCCGGTGTTCCGGGGGGCTATGCCCGAACTTGTGGCCGTGTTCGACGCGGCGGACCCCAGTTTGGTTACGGGGAATCGGAATACCAGTACCATTGCCCCGCAGGCATTATATTTCATGAACCATGCTTTCATCATCGAACAAGCGCGGCTCGCGGCGGTTTCACTGTTGAAACAGGATGGAAACCCAACCGATCGTGCTTATCGTCTTACTTTGGGCCGACTTCCCACAGATCGAGAACGCTCGGTCATTGCACGCTTCCTCGAAACGCAATCGGACTCCAAAGAGGCTTGGTCCGCGATTCTGCAATCGCTGATCGCTTCAGCCGAATTCCGCATGATCCGCTAAATGGGGGTAATGATCGATGCTCACACCGATTTCACGCCGGGATTGGCTGACTGCCACAGGGTGCGGGTTTGGCGCGTTGGCGCTGGCTGGCTTGGCTCATGGCGAAACCACGATCCCGCAACGCAGCGTGGCCCCCCACATGGGACCACACCATGCTCCCCGTGCGAAACGGATTATCTTCCTGTTCATGCAAGGGGGTGTGAGTCACGTCGATTCTTACGACTACAAGCCCAGGCTGATCCAAAATGATGGCCAGAAAATGGGTTTTGAAGATGCTCGTGTGAAGGCGAATACAGGCAAACAGACTTCCGATCATCGTGTGATGAAACCTTTGTGGAAATTCGCGCAACACGGTCAATCCGGCCGGTGGGCATCAGATCTTTTCCCCGAGGTGGCCAAGCACGTTGATGATTTGTGCTTCATCCATTCGCTGCATACCGAAGGAGTTGCCCACGGACCCGCGACGTTGTTCTTGCATTGCGGTTCGACGAACTTCGTGCGGCCGTCGATGGGTTCATGGGTGATGTATGGTCTGGGTTCTGAGAACCACAATTTGCCCGGTTTTGTGTCGATTGCCCCTTCGGCAGGGAACGGCGGCAGTCGCAATTACGGCACCGCGTTCCTCCCGGCGATTTACCAAGGCACGCCGCTCGGTCGAGCCGGTGGCCCAGCTAGTGCGGCCCGCATCCAGAATCTGCACGGGCCGCTGACCCCTGAGCAGCAGCGATCGCGGTTTGATTTGCTGCGGGAATTGCACCAGGAGCAACTGCGTTCACGGCCCGGTGATCGAGAACTGGAAGCCATTGCCGAATCTTATGAACTTGCTTGGCGCATGCAGGCGAACGCCCCGGAAACGCTCGATCTCTCCCGCGAAACCCCGGAAACCCAATCGCTCTATGGGATCGGCGAGAAAGCGACCGACAATTTTGGCAAGCAATGCCTGCTCGCGCGCCGACTCAGTGAGGCGGGGGTGCGGTATATCCAAGTCACTTATGGCGATAGTTCGGCCAACCCGGCTTGGGACCAGCATTCCAACATGCCCAAACATGGTGATCACGCGCGGGCCGTGGATAAGCCGATCTCTGGTCTGTTGACGGATTTGAAGCGACGCGGCTTACTCGAAGACACGATCGTCTGGTGGGGGGGAGAATTTGGCCGGACCCCGTATGCGCAGAGCAACGGCACCGGCCGCGATCACAACCCCGGTGGGTTCACGGTTTGGCTCGCTGGCGGCGGTTTCCAACCCGGTATCGCCTACGGGGCCACGGATGAGTTCGGCGCACTCGCCGTGGAGAATAAAGTCCATATGCATGATCTCCATGCCACGATCTTGCATCAGTTGGGGCTCGACCACGAACGATTAACCTACCGCTATGCGGGACGGGATTTCCGGCTGACGGATGTGCATGGGCATGTTGTGCGTGAAATTTTGAGTTAATGCAGACGATGATGGATCTCGTTATACAACTGGAAGTGTAGCCGAGCGGGCTGCACTTCATGCTTGATTTCATATGCAACCAACAAAACCTTTGTTGACCCATTCCAACGTGATCTCTTCCAATCCTATATCATATTGGTTGCTGCACGGGTTATATCAACTAGCTGAGAATCCCGTGGCATTAGTGATCGTGGCGCTCGGGTTGAATGCCGTTGCTATCCCCTATTTTGGACTATTTCATGATTCGATTCTCTATGGTGTTCAGACGCTGAATCAGGTTGATCCTGGGCATTTTCAACAAGATCTGTTTTTCAAATATGGCTCGCAAGATCAATTTTCCCTATTTTCGACCCTAGCGGCACTACTTGCAAAGTACCTGGGATTGTCCATCACATTTTATCTGATTTATTTTGCAAGCAAGATTGTATTGTTGCTCGCATTTCAGCAATTTGTTTGTTTGATCGAACCGACTCGGCGGATTGCATCCGCAACATTTCTGTATTTTTCTGTCAGTTGGATTGCATATGGAGGCTTGCAGATTTTTCATGTCAATGAATCTTTCACGACACCTCGGTTGCCAGCAATTGCGTTGACTGTATTGGCTATCACATTTGCTATGCGAGGGCGATGGGTACGATCACTTGTGATCCTACTCGCATTCTTGTTGCATCCGATCATGGCGATGGGAGGACTCATCGGTATTGTGGGGTTATTCCTCTGGGATAAACTCGGCGGACGCTGGGTCTGGGGATGCGGCATTGTGGGGATGGTCGGACTGACAGTGCTGATTGGGGTTCCTGAACTCGGTCAGCGTGTGTTTGGTACGATGTCGCCTGACTGGAAAGCGGAAGTATTGCGGATGAACCCTTACAATTTCCCCGAAACCTGGGCGGTTGGAGATTGGCAACGCATTCTGGTTGCGGTGGCATTAGTGGGATATGGGATCGTTACATACAGCGGTTCTATCCGCCGTATGCTCGTACTCATTTTGATAACGGGTGTCGGGGGTCTGGCACTGACTGAGATGGCAACACGTTTGCCTTATGCTTTATTGTTTCAGGGACAACCCTACCGTGCTATTTGGCTTATCCATCTGGCGCAGATTCCGATTGCGGCTAGCTGTATTGTGCGGTTTTGGAATCGTGGGAATCGCTCTCGAACATTGGCTGTTCTTCTCTTGGCTCATTTTGCCATTCCGTCACTTTTATCATCCATCATCTTGATCTTCTTGATCATGGTGTTTGCTCCGGCGATGGTCGGGATACGCGGGATTTCCAGGCAGCCACGGCGAGCGGATTGGTTTCCGGTGACACTGGGAATAGCGGTCTGCGGGGCTGCCCTGATGTTATTTGCAGTGCAGGTCCTTAGTATCACATACCAGTGGCATGTATTATTTGATTATGCTACACCTGAGTTTGTTTCGGCATACTTGTTGAGGATCGCTTTCCCAGTTGCAGCATGTATAATGGCTGGGTGTATGCTTCTACTCACTGCGCTATCTTTTCGTGTTGTAATTGTTGTGAGTGTGTTATTGATGATGTTGGCATCATGGCCTCTATTGCCGGTATTTCAGAGGCTTGATGGTCGCCGAGCAACTTTTGATTTTGTTTCCTCTTACATTCAAACACGATCATGGCCCCAAGACCGGACACCGACAATCTATTTCCCCGGTTGGGAATGGAAAATCGGTGCCGTTGACTTCATTTGGTTTGACTTGCAATGGAACAATTATTTTGCGACCAATCAGCTTGCAGGAAATATGTTCAATGAATCCAATGCTATGGAAGGGAAACGACGATCTCAGCTTGTGGCGATGTTGGAATTGCCGAACATTCTTCGTTATGGTCGGACCAAATACCCCGCGATGATATCATTCATCCAGAGTTGTTACGGTTACGACGCGGAACCACCGCCGCCGACACCAGAAGATTTACTGCGTCTCTGTCAGGAACCGGATTTGGACTTAATCGTGATACCGTATGCATTCCCTGGGTTGTACTCCGCGACGGATGGCACCTGGTACATCTATGACCCCGCAGTGGTTCGCACCCAGCAGCGAACCGTCCAACATTGATGGTGGGCGAATGTATCGGATGTGCGGATTACCCGGTGTCATTCAATCCCATTCGGAACCGTGATCGGGTCTTAGACATCATTCCGCACGAAAATTTGCGCCGGATCACAATTTCTGAACTAGCCTTGAGTTGCACTGTGGTGGGGCTGGTCGGGAGCCTCATCCGAATGTCGCCATAAATCCCTTCTAGGGCAGCATATGCGATCTGAACCTGTTGTAATCATTGGTGCGGGCCCGGCGGGTTTGACTGCTGCTTATATGCTCACCAAGCAGAATGTTTCGGTGACGATACTGGAAGCCGATCCTCACTATGTTGGGGGGATTTCGCGCACGGCTCGGTACAAGGGGTTCCATTTCGACATCGGCGGGCACCGCTTTTTCTCCAAATCCCAAGAAGTCGAAGAACTTTGGTCCGAGATTCTGCCGAACGATATGCTGGATCGGCCGCGTTCCAGCCGGATCTATTACAATAATCGATTCTTTAGCTATCCTCTCAAAGCCGGTGAGGCGTTGCGGAAACTGGGGCCGATTGAAGCCGCACGGTGTGTGTTGTCGTACTTGCGTGCGCGTGTGAAACCCACTCCGCAGCCACGGAACTTTGAAGAATGGGTCACGAATCAGTTCGGTGCCCGGCTGTTCAACATCTTCTTCAAAACGTACACGGAAAAAGTCTGGGGCATGAGTTGCCAGGAAATCTCGGCGGACTGGGCGGCTCAGCGGATCAAAGGATTGTCGCTCCAGACGGCGATTCTCAATGCCCTCTGGAAGCCGAAACCGAAGTCGAAAGGGGAGGTCATCAAGACCCTCATCGACACGTTCCGCTACCCACGACTCGGGCCAGGGATGCTCTGGGAAGCCTGCGCGGAGAAGGTGCGTGCCCAAGGTGGTATCATCGAGATGGGCCGCAAAGTCACGGGCTTGCACTACAACGAGTTCAATCAGCAATGGGTTGTTTCGCACACCGGCCCGGATGGTGATGTTCGCCAGGAAATTGCCGGGCATGTCATTTCTTCTGCCCCGATGCGGCAACTCGTGCAGGGGCTGTCACCGGCAGTTTCCCCAGAAACGCTCGATGCGGCGAACCGCCTGCGTTATCGAGATTTTCTCACGGTGGCGCTCGTGGTGAAGGATAAACAACAATTCGATGATAACTGGATTTACATTCACGATCCAAATGTGAAAGTCGGGCGGATTCAGAACTTCAAATCGTGGTCGCCAGAACTGGTGCCAGACCCAACTCTCAATTGCTATGGGCTCGAATACTTCTGTTTTGAAGGAGATGGCCTTTGGAATTCCTCGGATGAAGACCTGATCGCGTTGGCCAAGTCCGAACTGGCCAAAGTCGGTTTATCGGACCCATCCGATGTGGTGGACGGGTGTGTCGTGCGTCAACCCAAGGCGTACCCAGTTTACGATGATGACTATGCGAAACATGTGGACACCATTCGTGCGGAGTTGGAGGCGAAATACCCGCATTTGCACTTGGTCGGTCGGAATGGGATGCACAAGTACAACAACCAAGACCATGCCATGATGACGGCAATGCTGTGTGCGCAGAACATTTTGGCTGGTGAGAAGCGGTACGATCTGTGGGCCGTCAACCAGGATGCGGAATACCACGAATCCGGTCATCGGGGAGCAGAATCGGGGGCCACCGGGCTGCGGTTGGTGCCGACCCGAGTCGAATCGGAAACCGTCTCGGCTTCGTAATCTCAGCACACCTTGTCATGACCAGAGGCCAGCAACCCCCCAGTTGCTGGCCTCTGGTCATGATCCCCCCTTCTCATCTCACTGGGCTTTAGAGAAGCCCGCCAAGACGCTTCCATCTCCTTTCTGCATTTTGGTCAGCACGATTTGTGCCTGCATGGCCTGGCGGCTATCCGGCCATGTTCGGGTGACTTTTTCCAGGTTTCGCTTGGCTTCGGCGGAATCCCCTTTGGCCAACCAAGCATCCGCGAGGGCCAGATGCATGGCTGCGGCACGTTGATCGACTTGATGGCAGGCTTTCGCTAATCGGTGCGGGTCGGATTGCACTTGGTCGGCCAGAATCTTGGCATCGGCGGCTTCAGGGAGATCAACGTACAGTGCGGTCAGTTGCGAACAGTGATTGAGACAGTCCGCGAACCGTTCTGCCTGAAACTCTTCGCGGGCCGAAGCCAGCAGATCCCGCGCCCGACTCACCCGCAGACGATCCCGCGGCGCACCGTGATTGGCCAGACCGCTCAGGCGAACCGATGCATCCGTGGCGGCTTGGGTGCCAGCGTAGGTTCGCATAATCTCCGTCAGGAGGTTTGTGGCGGCTGTCAGTTCACCCTGGGATTCCAGCACTTTGACGCGGGCCAGACGATTCGCTGCGGATTGCTCCAATTCCGCCAAAACCTGTGTGGCTTTCGTTTTCGCCGGGGAGTTTTTGGCGTTGGTGGTGATTCCTTTCAACAGCGACACGGCCCGTGTGTAATCGGAAGTGCCTATAGCTTTGTTGGCTTCTTGCAGATCACGGGCGACCCAATCCGGCGTGGTGACGGCCAGCACAGCCCGTTCGGCGTGGTCCTTCAACTGTTCCGCGGACACATACCCTTGCAGGAAACCGTGAATCTTTCCATCTGGCCCCGCGAGTACGGTGGTGGGGTACATCTGAATTCGCAACGCCTGCACCAGAGCGGGTTCCGCATTTGCGTCGACTTTGAGTGGAATGAAGCGGCTATTCAGCAGTTCGACAATGCCCGCATCCTGGAGCGTGGTCGCCTGCATTTTCTTGCAGTAGAAGCAGTTCTCGGTCCCGATTTCGACCAGCATCGGCTTGCCGGATTCCACGGCTTCCTTGCGGGCTGAATTGTAGTCACTACGCCAGTTGACTGTGGGATTCTGCGCGAATGTGGGCGAAGAGAACAGGGTCAGCGCTGCCCCGAGCAGGGCAAGACGGCCAACCGGAGAAGGGCAAAAACTCATACTTTCCTCGGTTACGAGCAACGCCGGGAAGGGGGTCAGACGACATCGCTCAATCATTGCCGAAATGGGGGTCGGAAGTGAGGGGGATAGCCAGGAAAGAGCTGATGGGATGAGAAATGGCCTTATCATAACCGTGCCGATCGGAGCAATGTGAGCTCCGATTGTGCTGGCTAGGCTCGGGGGTGCGCTTTGAGGTAACTTTCCTGCAAGCGTTGCGTTGTGAGGTGCGTATAGACCTGGGT
>JAIXLE010000089.1 GCA_026931725.1 Bacteroidales bacterium | reverse complement strand
TCTCTGGTCCACATCAGTAGCTTACCAGGCGGTCCAGTTTTCCGGGTCCATTATACACGTCATGCGGGACGACGGCCTTTCGTACATGGCCTACACGGAGCAGATCACCTTCCTGCTGTTCCTGAAGATGGCCGACGAACAGACCAAGCCGCCGTACAACCGCAAGCCCATCGTGCCGAAGGGATACGACTGGCCAAGCCTGCTGAAGAAGGAAGGCGACGACCTTGAGACGCACTATCGGCACATTCTGGAACACCTGAGCGCCCAGACGGGGATGCTGGGCGAAATCTTCAAGAAAGCCAAGCCGGAAATCCAGAACCCCGCTATCCTGCGCCGGGTCATTGCGGACCTGATCGACAAGGAACAGTGGTCGTCCATGCAGGCCGACGTGAAGGGGGACATTTACGAAGGCTTGCTCGCCAAGAGCGCTGAGGAATCGCCCAGGGGGGCGGGCCAGTATTTCACGCCTCGGCAACTCATCCGGGCCATCGTGGACGTGATGCAGCCGACGCCCGACGACACCATTTGCGATCCCGCTTGCGGTACGGGTGGCTTCCTGCTGGCCGCACACGATTCCGTCATTCGGCAACACGGCAAGACGCTCGACCCCGATCAAAAGCGTCACCTGCGCAAAGGGCTGGTCAAGGGCTGGGAACTGGTGCCCAACACGGCCCGCCTGTGCATCATGAACCTGTACCTGCACGGCATCGACGCCGACCCGTGCCCCGTCACTTCAGGGGTGGACAGCCTCGCCGCCGACCCTGGCCAGCGCTTCAGCATGGTGCTGACGAATCCGCCGTTCGGCAAGAAAAGTAGCATCGCCATCGTCACGGGTGAAGGTGATCTGGAAAAAGAAGACATTGCCTACGAACGGCAAGACTTCTGGACCGCCACGAAGAACAAGCAGTTGAACTTCCTTCAGCACGTCAAGACGCTGCTGAAGATCAACGGACGCTGCGCCATTGTTGTGCCGGACAACGTGCTGTTTGAAGGCGGGGCCGGTGAAACGGTTCGCCGCAAGCTGCTGGAGCAGTGCGACGTTCACACGCTGTTGCGCCTGCCGACCGGCATCTTCTACGCCCAGGGCGTGAAGGCCAACGTCCTGTTCTTCGACACCAAGCCCGCCAGGGAAAAGGCGTGGACGGAGAAGCTGTGGGTCTACGACCTCCGCACGAACATGCACTTCACGCTGAAGACGAATCCGCTGAAGCGTGCCGACCTCGATGAATTCGTGGAGTGCTTCAACCCCGACAACCGCCACAAGCGCAAGCCGACCTTCAGCGACAAGAACCCCGAAGGCCGCTGGCGTTGCTACGGCTACGACGAACTGGCCAAACGGGACAAGCTGAACCTCGATATTTTCTGGCTGAAGGACAAGAGCCTGGAAGACGCCGAGAGCCTGCCCGAACCGGACGTGCTGGCCCAGGAGATAGCCGACGACCTGCAAACGGCCCTGGAACAATTCGCCACGATTGCGGCGGGGTTGAGATAGAGAAGGCAAGGGATAGACCGGCGAGCCAACAAGCAGCGAAAGCTCAACTGGTGGCATCTTGATTTTCAGCCCCAAGGAGGTCAAACGTGTCACGTCGCAAGCCACCAGAAGAATACGTCACGATCAAGCTCACCCTGGCCCAGCGAAAAACTCTGGCCGAAATGATGCCGACCCTGGCGGATCGGCTCAAGCTGGATGAACAGGGCCAGCGAACCATCGAATTCACGGAAACCGAGCTGCGCAGCATCAAGACCCAGACCGACACGGCTGTCACAGCGGCTATGTCAGGGGTAGCGAGGAACTCGCTGCGTCACATTACTCACGCAGCCCAGGTTGCCCTGGAGCGCCCCCAGGGGCAAGTGTACCAACTCAAGATCACGCTGGTGGATACCAAGCCCCCGATCTGGCGGCGCATTCAGGTGAAGGACTGCACCCTGGCCAAACTGCACGAATCCATCCAGACGGCGATGGGCTGGACGAACAGCCATCTACACCATTTCCGGGTCGGGGAGCAACTTTACGGTGATCCCGAACTGATGCAGGAGAATTTTGCGGAGATGGGGTACAAGGACTCCACCACCACAAAGATCAGCGACATTCTGCCGAAGAAAGAGAAGACATTCCGGTTCGAGTACGAGTACGACTTCGGCGACGGCTGGTTGCACGAGGTTCTGGTTGAAGGCGTTGTCGGAGCCGACCCCAAGACCAAATACCCCCTTTGCCTGGAAGGTAAACGAGCCTGCCCGCCAGAGGATTGCGGCGGTGTCTGGGGTTACCCTGACTTCTTGGAGGCGATCCAGAACCCCGATCATGAGCAGCATGAGGAAATGCTGGAGTGGATCGGTGGGCGATTCGATCCCAAAGCGTTCGATGCAGCCAAGGCCACCGAGGCGATGCGAAAGGGATTGTCCAACTGGCGGGAGTGAATTTGATCGCCCCCTACCAGCCCCACACTCCTGGCCGCGGCGGATATTTTGGCGACAGCCCTTTGCTTACTTTCCCAGCCCCTGCCAGGAATGCGGAAAAACTACTTTCGCAGTTCGGAAACACAGACCGGCAGGGGTGCGAAATCAGGGGCCGGTAGGGGTGTCGTCCAGACTTTACGGTTCCACCTGCTGAACCTGTGGTCAAGCGTCGTGGCCGCAAGCGTAAGGAGCGACCCGCCCCGACAGCCCACGCTCGCAAGCCCCGCACGGTGGACAGTCGTATCCGCAAGCTGCGGGTGATCTGGTCCCGCTAGTTCATCAAGGAACTGGAATACTTCACGGAGAACCCGTGGAAGGCCGTCACGCCGCCCAGGTTGGAGAAGCTCAAGCCACGCTACTTGACTTCCGAGGAGATCAAGGCGTTCTTCGACTGGCTGAACGAGCGATGGGGCGGCTGGCGACTGCCGATTCTGTTTCTCACCGTCAAGTCGTTCCTGGGCAATCGCATCGGGGAACTCTGTTCCCTGCGATCCGAGCAGTTGCAGGATGGCCGAATCGTGTTCCCTGCGGACCACACGAAAGGCCGAGCCGAAAGAAAGGCGTTCCTGCCGCCTGCCATCTTCGAGGAACTGAAAGCAACTGCCAGACCCACATACGTCTGGGAAGCCTACCCCGCCCAGCTACAGGAGCGTTCGACAGCGATGGGGAAGCCGGTGACGAGCGTGATGTTCTTCTTCAGGATGTTCAGGAACAACATCGCCGCTTCAACTATTTCATCCTTGGAAAGACGATCCAGATTTTCCAAGATCAGGTAACTGCCAGGGCGAACCCGACCCGATTTGCAGGCATCGAGGAAGCCCTTCAAGGCTCCGGTTGAAGCGTTCATTCCTCGAAAGGCAGAGACACCAGCATCTTGCAGATGGAACGACGTGATGAGCGTCAACCCCTTCCGAGCGATGTCGGCATCTCACAAACGAATCTGCCTCTCAAACGAGTTCCCCTTGGCCTGCTCAGATGACGAGAATCTCAGGTAACTGTACGCCACTGGCATGGTCTAATCCTCCCCTTCCACCACAAGAGGACTATACGCCGCCCGTCAAACCGCCTCAATGGTGGTAGACGCAGAGGGGTTTGTCTAACAGCCATACCGCTTCAGGGCTTCTCGGTTCAATTCGATACCCAACCCCGGCTGGTCGGAGATGCTCAGGAACCCTTCGGCATCCACCTGGAACGGTTCCGTAATGATCTCCTCAATATAAGGTGAGGGTGTCAGGTATTCGACATACCGCGCGACCGGCAATGCCGCACACAGATGCAAGTCCGCCGCCAATCCGACCGCCGTGTTCCAACCGTGCGGCACCAGTTGAATGTTGTGTTCATACGCCATCCAACCGATTCGCCAGGCTTCCGTCAACCCTCCACACTTCGTCGTGTCCGGTTGGACGATGTCGAAGGCGTGCTGCTGCAAAAACGGCCAGAAACTTTGTCGACGGGTGAGAACCTCCCCTCCAGAAATGGGCACGGGGCTGTGCCGCCGCAGTTCGACGAAACCGGCCAGATCATCCGGGGGTAACGCCTCCTCGAACCAGACGATGCCGTAAGCCGCGAGCATCTGAGCGGTGCGGAGCGCCCACTTGTACCCATGTGGCCACCACGCATCACTCCCCCCCGCATCGACCATCAATTCCACATCCGGGCCGACCGCATCGCGGGCCGTTTGAATGAGCAACTCATCGAACCGGGAATCGCGCCGACCGAACGGTCGCCAGCCCAGTTTGATCGCACGGAACCCCCGCCCGACGGCTTCTCGCAACTTGGCCCGCAGCGGTTCCGGTTCGTCGAACAACAGCGAACCATAGGGTTTGACGCGATGGCGGTACACGCCGCCGAGCAATCGGGCTACGGGTTGATGCACCACCTTTCCGAACAGATCCCATAAGGCGATGTCGATGCCCGAAATGGCATGTTCCACCGCCCCGCCACGTCCTTGCCAAAACGTATGCTGCCGGAGCTTTTCCGATACCCGTGCTGGTTCATCCACTCGTTCGCCGATCAGAAGCGGTCGCAGCAGTTGCACCGCCCCAGCCACCAGTGCCCGGCTCGTCATAGCGCTACCGACACCAATGTGACCGTCATCAGAGACAATTTCGACAATCGTATGGAGGTTATCATCTGGTGTGAGTTCCGCAGCCCAACCTCCTTCAACCGTCACACCCGCAAGGCCCGTGAGGCGAATCTCCGCAATCTTCATGAAACCCTCTTCATCCGCGCTTGGTCGGGAATGGATGCGGTTATTATCAGGAATCGAGATGCACTTCGACATCCGGGAGCCGGTTCCGACACGAAGAAATCTCACAGGGTAGAGCGTCACTGTATATAAAATACTTGGACAGAATGAGTTGCTGATATTGCGATTGTGCGGGGAACGCGAAAATGCCTCGGGTAGTGCTGGCGATGAGCGGTGGAGTCGATAGCTCGGCAGCGGCGATCCTGCTGCAACGGCAAGGCTACGAAGTGATTGGCCTGTTCATGCGAACAGGGGTCCATTCCGAAGCCCGCGATGCCCGGCCCGATAACAAGAAAGGCTGCTGTTCCGCCATCGACGCGGGTGATGCCCGCCGTGTCGCGGACAAGTTGGACATCCCCTTCTACGCCCTCGATTTTGAAGCGGAATTCGGCAAAATCATCGACTATTTCGCCGATGAGTACTTGCGTGGCCGCACACCGAACCCCTGTGTCGTCTGTAATACCTGGTTGAAGTTCGGGGAACTGTGGAAATTCGCCCAGCAACTCGGAGCGGATGCCATCGCCACGGGGCACTACGCCCAGATTCTGCGTGGCCCATCCGGTGAGCCCGAACTGCACCGCGGAGCGGACCCGGACAAGGATCAATCCTACGTCCTGTACGGAATCCGGCGTGACGTGTTGCCGCATCTGCTGTTCCCAGTCGGCGGCTATACGAAGCCTGCCATCCGTGCGATGGCCCAGGAAGCCGGACTGACCACCGTGGCCGCGAAACCGGATTCCGTGGAAATCTGCTTCGTCCCGAGTGGCAACCATACCGACGTGGTCCGCCAGCGCCGCCCGGACGCGGTGCGCCCTGGTGTGATCCGTGAGAAAGACGGCACCATTCTCGGCCCGCACGATGGCTACGATCGCTTTACGGTCGGTCAACGGAAAGGACTCGGCGTAGCGGCGGGACGCAAACGGTTCGTACTGGAAGTGATCCCCGAAACGCGGGAAGTTATTGTGGGTGATGAAAGTGATCTGCTGGCCAGTGGGTTGATCGCCACGGAGGTCAACTGGCTATGCGTTCCCCCCACGGCCACATTTGCAGGGGACGCTCGCATCCGTTATCGGCACGAAAGCTGCCCGGCAACGATCGTCCCAACAGACCACGGGGCGGAAGTCCATTTTGCGAATCCACAACCCGCCGTGACTCCGGGACAAGCGGTCGTCTTCTATGAAGGATCGCGGGTACTCGGCGGCGGTTGGATCGATCGAGCCATCAAAACGTGAAGCCACGGTACTACGATTCGGCCTTGCCGCGTGTCCGCGTTTCCATCCGCGCGGCCACCTGTTGCAGGATCTCGGATTCGTCAGGGAACTCGCCGGTTTTTAGCTTGGAATAGAGCAAATCTCCATCCACGCTCACCTCAAAGCAACCGCCCCCCGAGGGGATCAAGCGGAGCGCGCGGATTTTGCTTTTGAATTTGGTCAAAACTTTCTCCGCCAAACTGACGGCTTCGGTTTCGTATCCTCACAGGCTGCAATATTTAATCTCGACTTGCATACCAACACCTCATCTCGAACCAACATCGACCGGGAACACCCCACAAATTGATTCTAGCCGATTCACCGTTTCTGTCAGGTCAGCGGTTGATGAAATCGCCGCAAAAACGGTTGCAGAGTCGGCGTAGTGTAGAGAACGACGTAGACGATGCCGGATTGCTTCCGATCGTCGTGCAGAATCTGTGACGTGAAGTAACTGCTGCGGGCCGGGTCAAGATTCGGGAACTGGAACCGGGCATCCGCCAACAGATAGAGCCAGGCAATCTCTTCTCGGCCTGTTTGCGGATCGAGATAGCGGAACTCCAACCCTGGCACCGAACGTCCCTGTACGGGAAATCGACCGAACGCCGTGCAGAGCTGCAAGTTGAAGTCCGCGGGCAGATCGGGGGAAAATCCTTCTTGGGTCAGCCATTCTCGCACCGCCCAGGCGGGGTCTTGCCGTTCCTGATCCTTCTGCCAAGCGAGGCTATCCGGCTCGAACTGCGGTCGGGCCGCTCGGATGACCCCATATCCCATCAGCACGGTCACTCCCGCCAGCACGGTCATCGTCGCGCGAAAATACCATGTCCGGCGGAACGCACGCGCTTGGCGTGTGGTGATCTGCGTGAGAAGTTGTTGTTTACCGGCCGTTGGCACGGGGACATTCCGCATCACCTGGGCTGCGGAGCGATCAAATGCCAGTGTGGATTCCAGAATACGGCTGCACTCAGGGCACTCGGCCAGATGCTGATCGAGCAGATGGGCATCTTCGGGTGTGAGATCGCCGGGGCCGGATGGTCGGCGACAGAGCATCAGAATGTGGGCGACATCACAGTTCATGCGCCGACCTCCGCGGTTCGTCGTCGGCGACCCCGGCGTGGGCAACCAGACGTTGTCGCAAGTGCGACTTGGCTCGGGCGAGCCGGGACATCACGGTGCCGATGGGCAGGTCCATCTGTTCCGCGATATCGCGATAGCTGAAGTCCTCGAAATAAAACAAGATCAACGGCGTGCGGAACCCTTCTTCGAGTTCATTCAGTGCATTTTGCAGAAGTACGGGGTCCAGTGCGAGCCCAGGTTCGGAGGACTCTTCGGCCAGATCGCCCACGGAATCCAGGGAAACCGTGGGGTGACGCAGGCGATCGCGGTGGCGATGCAAGTACGCATTCCGCAGAATCCGAAACAGCCAGGCTTTGGCATGTTCGGGCTCGCGGAGTTGGTCCATTCGGGTCAGCGCTTTACCGAAGGTTTCCTGTGTCAGATCGTCAGCATCACCGTTCGACCCACTGAGTCGGTAAGCATACCGATACAGGGCATCGTAATGCGCCTCGATGAGTTGTTGGATGCTGATACGGGTTGATCCCATCCGTTGCACCCTTCCCTATAGCAAGATGCCAAGTGTACCAGTTTATTCCCGGTTGCCGGTCATGGCCGAGAACATTTCTGCGGAATGTCGCTATCTGTGTGTTCTTTTCGGAAGTCCGAAAATTTTTCGGGAATAACTCAGGCGTTCGCGCATCTTGGTACATGAAGGCGCTCACCACGCCGGGGCCGAATATCGGCGTCCTCTGTTTGTCACCATTTGTGTGTGGAGTTTCTGATGAAGAAGTTCTTCGTTCTCGCTCTGTCGTTCGCTCTGGCTGGCAGCACCATCACCACCCTGGGCTGCGGTGGTGGCAGCAGCGCCGCCAAGACCACTGGCACCGGCGACAAAGCTGGCGACAAGGGCAAGGCTGGCGACAAGGCTGCTGAAAAGGCTCCGGAAAAGGCTGCTGAAAAAGCCCCGGAAAAGGCTCCTGAAAAAGCCCCGGAAAAGAAGTAAGTTCGCGTGATCGCGGAACGCGGCCGATCGGGATTCCGGTCGGCCGTCGCTATTTCCTGGATGCCATTCTGAGGTTCACATTATGATCCGCTGGACGGTCTGTCTCGTCGCGGTGTGCGGGTTGTTGGTCAGTCTGGGATGCGGAGGTGCGGGAGAAACGGGCAAAAACAAGGATCTCGACCGGCCAGGACCGATGAGTACCCGGCTCCAGTAATCATCAGCGTTCCCAACCGATCGGCGTTTGCAAGGTACTGCGCAGTGCCTGGGTGGCCGCGGTCAATACCTGGAGCGATTGCCGGGCCAAATCTTCCTGCTCGTGCGGTGGCAGTGCTGGGCGAACCGATGCCCTGATGGTGATTATCGCCTGGACGAGTCGTTCGACGCTGTCGGTCAACGGGAATCGGGACGAAGGCCGCTTCGCCTGCGTTTTTTGCATCTGATCCGCAATCTCACGGCAACGGAATACCACCATTCCGATTTCCTGACGACGCATGGTTGCGTCCAATTCTTGCAGTTGCTCCGCACATCGTATCTGAATCGTGGCGGTTGGCTCCAAGCCGGGAAGAGGTAACGCGGCCCGTTCGGTCAGTGTTTGGGCCAGTTGTTGAATGGCTGTGCGAATCTCTTCCTGATAGCGGGATTGACGGGCGGCCAGTGCGGTGAACCCGGCTTCCGCAGTGGGCAGCCCCTCGGTGAGTGCCGCACCATCACGCTCCCAGGATGGGTTCTTGGGAAACTGTTGTCGGATTTGTGCCATCGTCTGCCACAGTGCCGGATCCCCCCGCCGCATTTGTTCACGCAATAATTCGACTTTATGAAACAAATCCGAGTTTGGATGCAATGTCTGTTGAAAGGACACGAATGCGGCCAGACGCTCTCCGAAAGGGTCGCGGTCGGACGGGGTGAGTCCGAAGGCAAATCGTGCTTGCAACGCCGACACCTGATCCCGGATGGCTCGCTGTCTCTCGGCGAGTTGCATGGCAAACTTGGCGGAGGATTGCTGGGGTAATGTCTCTTCGGGTGCCGTTGCGGCAAAATCGGACGGACAACTTTGGGATGATGGGTGAGACAATGGAGATGGGGACGGTGACGGGGGAACCGGATGGGACTTCATCGCCTCGGTGAGACGTTGGACAGCGACGCTGAGTGTCTGGTACAGGGCGGGGTGTCGTTCGTGGCGATCGGCTTCCTGGAGTCGCGTCAGAGCGCGTTCCACAGCTTCACGAGCGGTGGTTGCTGGGCCGGTGCGGGTTCCTTCCAGCAGGGAACGGAATGTCCGCAGTTCGAGTTGCGCTGCGTTCATTTCCTGAGCCGTTGGGGGCAATCGCGGGGCAAATCGCTCACGCTGAGCCGCGGCTTCGGCACGTTCGGCGCATTCCCGCACGCGATCCCGATCGGACTCCGCGCCGGTGAGCCGAGACACGAGTTGGGACATCAAATTGGTCGTCGTCCGCACAGTGGAGAGCAATTCTTCCGCGGATGCCGACTGAGCCGCACGCACGGTTTGACGAGCCGATTCCCGCACATCTTCCAGCAAGGGCAACACCGGCAACGCCGAAAAAGCCTGATATTGCCGCAGCAACTCCCCGGCGGTTACGCGTGCCGCTTGACGACCGGGTGCCTCGGGTGGGGCAGACGCAGACTCCACCGCTTTTTGAAACTGTTGCTGCAATCGCAGAAGTGCCCGTGCCTGGTCATCATCGGGGGTGGCCCCGGACACAGCTTGCCGCAGCCAGTCACATTCCCATTGCAGTCGGCGGAGCGATACGCCGATGTCGGAGCGATGTCCCGCTTGCACGTCCTGGGCCAACCGTTGCAGTCCGAACATGATGGCGGCTCGGCGCGGTTCCAGGCCGGGTAGATCCAATTCCTGAATCTGCCGCGTCAATGCCTGGAACGAAGCGGCGAGCGTGGCGGCGTGCGTGGTGAGTTCAGCTTCGCGGGTGGCCCGTTCGACGGTGCCGGTTAAGAGACGGTAATCGCGGAGGAATCGTTCCCACTGCTGGCGTGTGATCCGCAGGCGTTCCTCGCGGGTGGGAAAGCGTTCCGACAGCGTTCGTAAGGCGGCTTCGGCCTGAGTCAGAGCCGCTTCCGCGTCGGCCGGAGAGGACGTGAGTGTCTCAACGGCGTGCCGGGTCGCTTGCACGGCCTCCGCGTGGAGCGTGGTCAACTTCTGGTCCGCGTGGGGAATCACGATCTGTTCCAGCAATCGGAGCAGAATCTGTTCATCCTGACGGAATTCGGCCTGTTGGTGGACATCGGCCAATTCCCTGTCCAGGAATCGCGTGCGGATGTTAGACTGCCAGAGCATCAGTTGGCGGATCGTTTCGCGGGAATCCTGGCGAGCCTCGGCGGCTTTCCGCAGAGCCACGGCGATCCGGTCCAGTTCCCGCGCGGCCTTCTCCTGTTCGATCAGAGCATCGGGTAATCGGCGTTGTTGTAACCGTTTCTCCGCGGTTTGAAACGCGGTGGGATCGAACGCGGCCACGCCCGCAATCTGGAGTGGAACCGCCATGCGTGTCGCCCAGCGCAGGCTTTCCGCGATCAGGGCTTGCTGTTGTTCCACGGTCGCGGTGAGGCACTGCTGTTGCCAGGCGATCCGGTTCCGAGTGATGACCGCTTCGAGTTGCTGTTGCTCTTGGGCCAGCCGTTGGAGGCGGTGTGCGTATTGTCCCAATTCCCGCTGTTGTTGTTCCTGAAGGGCGGCGATCAGCAACGAAGTTTCCTGAACAATGGCCGTCACGGTTCGCAGTCGGTCACGTTGCCGTGCTGGTGTCGTATCGGGGTGGTCGGCAGCTTCTGGAGGGGTGACCGTGAGCCGCAACCGTTCGCGTGCCCGCCGCAGGGACACGGCTTCCGCTGACCAGTCGATTAGCCATTCCAACCGTTGAACGGTCTGATGCAGCAGCGTGAGACACTCCTGATTCTGGGCGGTACGGCGGTGTGGATC
>JAIXLE010000133.1 GCA_026931725.1 Bacteroidales bacterium | reverse complement strand
GTTTTACAATGTTTAGACCCCCATTTGCAGCGTGAAGTTGCGATCAAGATTCTCGATCCGCAACTGGCCAATAACAAAGATATGCGACAGCGTTTTTGCCGGGAAGCCCGCGCAGCGGCGGCGGTCAGCCATGAAAACATCGTAGCCGTGTATCAGGTCGATGAAGATTCGCGTTCGGGTTTGCCGTTTCTTGTCATGCAATTGGTGCATGGCGAATCGTTGGAACAACGCCTCCGTCGGGTGGGGAAACTCAGCCCGATCGAGGTGGCCCGTATTGGCCTGCAAGCCGCTGCAGGGTTGACGAGCGCGCACGCCAACGGGTTGATCCATCGAGACATCAAGCCCGGAAACATTTTGCTGGAAACCGCGACCGAAAAGGTGCGACTCACCGATTTTGGCCTGGCACGCGTGGCCGATGATATTCGGATCACCCGGACAGGATTCGTTGCGGGGACACCTTTGTACATGGCCCCTGAGCAGGCACGCGGTGATGAAATTGATGCACGCGCGGATCTCTTCAGTCTCGGCTCGGTGATGTACGAAGCCCTAACGGGCATACCGGCATTTGATGGAAAATCGCCGCTCATGGTGCTGCGCCGGGTGGCCGACGAAACCCCAGTGCCGTTGACGAAACTCAACCCCGCGGTGCCCCTTTGGCTCGAAGATGTCATTGAATCTCTGTTGGCCAAGAACCGCAATGATCGGTTCCAAAAGGCTTCCGATGTCGCTGAGATTTTAGCCGTACATTTGCAAGACGCGGGTGCCCTGGATGTCGTCGCGGATCCTTGCCAATTATCACGGTCGTCCACCCGACTCCGGCGGAAGCGATGGCGTGTTTGTTGGAAGCACTTCACACTTTTGCTGGGGTTGTTCACGGCCGGATTGGCCGTCGGTGGTTTTAGTGTTTGGATGTTGGCATCCACGCACCCGGTTCCCGAGATGGCCAATCCCGCGAACCGGGTACCCAATACTCACACGCTCCCTCTGCTCGTGGATCCGGGGCCAATCCCAAAAGCCGTGTTGCCAGCACGTTCCGGCGCAATCTGGTCGGTCGCGCTCAGCAAAGATGGTCGCACGATGGTGATGGGGATCGAAAATGGCCGTATCAGCTTGTGGGATGTCAACAGCCAGCGTTTGAAGTTTGATTTTCACCCCGAAAAGAACGATCAAGCCCCCGCGCACAAAGGGCCGGTCTGGGCACTCGAATTCACGCCCGATGAAAAAACCATCGTCTCCGCCAGCGACGATGGCACGATCAAAGTTTGGGATGTGGTCAGTGGGAAACAATTGAAGTCCATTCCCGCGGGTGCCCCAGTTCGCGCGGCGGCTGTCAGCCCCAGTGGAGCTTGGGTCGCCATCGGAGATCGATTTGGCGATGTCAGCGTCTTCGACTTGGCGACTGAAAGTGTGCTCCTGCAATATAAACAGGAAAGCACCGTCAATGGAGTGGCCTTTTCCCCAGATAATCTGACCGTCGCATCGGTAAGTACGGATGGGACAGTCGTCCTCTGGGAAGTGGCCGGGAAGCGGAAACGGTTCGCTCTGACCGGACACACCGGACCTGTTTATGGCTTGGCATTCTCCCCGGATGGCCGACAATTGGCCACGGCGAGTTGGGACCAATCCGTCATTATTTGGGACATCAACACGGGGACGCAAATTCGCAGTTTCATCGCACATGATGAGGGAGTCTGGGCGATCGAGTATTCCCCCGATGGCAAAATCTTGGCAACCGCGGGGCAGGATGGGACCACGAAAATCTGGAATGCCACCACCAGTAAAGAAATCGCGAGATTCGGGAAGCACAAAGGAACCGTTCACACCATTCAGTTCGATGCCGATGGCCACCTACTCGCCACGGGCGGACGAGATGGGACCGTGCGCATTTGGGACTTGTCCCAATATTTTCGATGAACGTGAAACCGTGCCACGAACTGTGAGGAGTGACCGCGTTGAAACCATTTTCTCTTCCGTTGGCCGTGTGCTTATTCCTCGGTATCGGAACCAGTTCCCTTACCGCCGCAGAAGTCCCAACCATCCCCCCCGCCCTGGGAGCCTATGTCTCCCAGCCCGATGCGGCTTTTCGTTGGGAACGCAAAGGACAGACGCAAACGCCCGCTGGGACCATTCATGAACTCCGCATGACTTCGCAAGTCTGGCACGATGAGAAGTGGGAACATGCTCTCCAGGTTTTTATCCCCACGAACACGAAGATCCATTCCACGATCTTGCTCTACAACACGGGCGGCAATCCGGGCGTGACCAGTACGTTCCTGGGAATGTTCATCGCGCAGAAGGCCAAAATGCCAGTGGCGTTCCTGTACAACGTGCCCAAGCAACCGCTCTTCGGCGGAAAGAAGGAAGATGCGCTCATCGCGGAGACATTCGTACGATTCCTGGAATCGGAAGATGCCACCTGGCCTTTGCTGTTCCCGATGGTGAAAAGCGTGGTCCGCGGGATGGACACCATCCAGCAATTCGTGGCCGAAGAATTCAAGGCGGATGTGCGTAACTTCGTGATTACGGGTGCGTCCAAACGCGGTTGGACGAGTTGGCTCACCGCCGCCACCGGAGACAAGCGGGTCATCGCCATTGCTCCGATGGTGATTGATACGTTGAACATCCCCACTCAACTCAAAAATCAGGTCCGCGCGTTCGGCAAACCCAGTGAGATGATCCGTGACTACACCATGCGGAACCTCATCCCGCTTCCTCCGGGCAAAGTGTCCCAGGCACTGTGGCAGATGGTTGATCCGTGGTCGTACCGTACCCAGCTCCGTTTGCCGAAAATGATTATCAACGGGGCGAATGACCCCTACTGGCCGTTGGATGCACTGAACAGTTATTGGGACGACCTTCCCGGTGAAAAATACGTCCTCTACGTCCCCAACGCGGGGCACAATCTGGAGGAACGCCGAGCCAACGGGTTCAAAGATCGGGAGCGGGCGCTGGGGACACTCGCCGCGTTCACGCACCATCAGGTGACGGGAACACCGATGCCCAAACTCCGCTGGAAGCATGAGGGGGCAAACAATCAGGCCGTCTTGACCTTGACTTCCGATGTCCCGATGAAAGTAGTCCGACTCTGGAAAGCCTCCGCCGACACCCGCGACTTCCGCAAGAGTGTCTGGACGGAGCAAACCGTGAAAACGACTGGCTTGAAGGCGGAGTTGTCAATGTCCTCACCCGCGTCCGGTTTTGCCGCGTTCTTCGGGGAAGCCGAGTATGAACAGAATGGGTTGACGTTCCACCTGTCCACCCAGTTGCGAATCCTCGAAGCCGGTCAGTAAAGCGACTCAATCCGACCAATCGCCGGGAGGCAACCGCATCGGTTGAACCGCCCGAATCAACGGCCGAAATCGCATCTGGGATAGGACATCACGCTCCAGGTCCAATCCCGGTGCGATTTCGGTCAGTTCGAGCCCATTTTCCACCAATCGAAAGACCGCACGTTCCGTTACATAATGGATGGTCTGCCCCCGTTGCCGGGCGATGGGACCACTGAAGGTGATCTGCTCGACCGCGTCCACAAATTTGGGGACACGGCCTTCCTCCACAATTCGCAGTTGGCCATCGTGAACCGCGACGCGCAAACCGTCCGAAGTGAACGTCCCACAAAAGACGACCGTGCGGGCCGTCTGACTAATGTTGATAAAGCCGCCCGCGCCGGGTAGGCGTGTCCCAAACCGAGACACGTTGACATTCCCGGCCGCGTCCACCTGGGCTGCTCCCAGTGCCGCGAAGTCGAGTCCGCCTCCATCGTAGAAGTCGAACTGTGCCGGAGAATCGACGATGGCCTGGGGATAGGCCGCTGCACCAAAACTCAGACCGCCCGCCGGTGCCCCGCCGATGGGACCACTTTCGACCGTGAGCGTCACCTGATCGAGGATGCCGCGTTCCGCCGCGACACGGGCCACACCTTCCGGCATCCCGATTCCGAGATTGGCGACATGACCCGGTTGGAGGAAGTCGCATGCGCGATGAGCGATCAGATAGCGGATGTCCCGTTTGGGACATGGTAAAGACATCGGGTTGTCAGATCCGGCTCCGGTGCAGTAGGCCGGGTTGAATTCTTCCGCAAAAGTTTGATCGTGTTCCCGTGGCTCCGCTACGACAATCCGATCCACGAAGATGCCCGGCACCCGGATGTCCGCGAGTGCGGCGGGGCGGTCGAGGAGTCGTTTGACTTGGGCGATGACAATACCGCCAGAGTTCCGCGCGGCCTGAGCCATCGGCAACACTTCTCCAATGAACGGTTCTTCCGTCATCGTGAGGTTGCCGAGACGATCCGCCGCCGTGGCGCGAATCAGGGCCACATCAATCGGAAACGATTTGTAGAGCAGCCAGTCTTTGCCTTGCAGAGTGACCCGTTCCACTACGGTTTCGCGGCCTCCGGCATCGACTCGCCCGCCGCCCAACGCGGGATCGACGAAGGTGCCGAGTCCGATGTGCGTGATGCACCCTGGCCGCCCAGCCGCGATGTCCCGGAACAACTGGCACAAAACCCCTTGCGGAATGTTGTGAGCTTCGATTTCCCCGGCGAGTGCGAGTCGGCCCAGTCGCGGAGCCAGACCCCAGTGCCCGCCGATGACACGTTTCAAAAGTCCGGCATGCGCGAGATGGTTCAGTCCACGTTCTTTACCATCACCCTGACCTGCTGCGTAGACCAGGGTCAATCCGCGGGGCGTTCCCGTTTGCCGGAACCGCCGCCCCAATGCCGCGGTGATCGCTTCGGGGTGTCCCGCGCCGACAAACCCGCCCGAAGCCACCGTGGCTCCGTCACGAATCTGCGCAACGGCTTCTTCCACACTGCAAACGATCCGTTTTCCGATAGGCATAGTGAAAACCAATACTGAGAACGCCAGCCCGTTCATTTTTTTCGCGGAACCCGATCCGGGACGGGATCGCGCGCGAACGGCCAACGGCTAGGTTGATACCGAATTTTTGCCAGTTCCGGTGTCTCGATCCGTCTCCCGTTTTCATGGCGGCTGGTCATCGCGGCATCGAGAATGCCGGTGGTCAAGAGCGTCCGTTCAATCGGGATCGGCGGGTGCCCGGTCTGAATCATCGAGTCTATCGCTTTTACCAAGTAAATAAAGTGCCCGAATGGGTCGCCATCCTGGAGATAGAACTGACAAGCGCGTGGAGTGGCTTCACCGGAAATCTGCCCCGCAAAGGCGAAGCCGCCGCCATCGCCATCCAGTAGGTAGCCATTCGTTACAAGGACAGCGGCACGGAGTCCGTCAGAATATTCAATCATAATCGCGGAAGAATCTCGACCTTTCCGGGTGGTCAGGTCGCGGTAGTCGCCTTGACGTTTGGTGGGAACGTGATCGAATCCCGCTTCCGTGAGCGTGCGCGAGAATCGGCCCGCGTCCATCGCCTTCCACATCTCCGGTCCCGCGATCACTTGGACAGCGCGAACGCCTGTCTCACCGCCTTTGCGCCGTTCGACCATGCATTGCAGTCCTTCGATGGCGTGGAAACCGTATGCCTCAAACGGCCCGTAGCCGACCTGCACCGCCCCTGTGAGTGGGCAGCCGATCGGTAATTCCAGTTCCGGTCGTCGCCAACTGACCGGCACGCTCGACCCGGCCATCATCGGAATCAGCCGTTTCTGCGCCGCCGTATAGACGGCACGAGCATCGACCCAGGTGGCAGAAATGTGCTTGTCGTTGAATACCGGCACCACCGCCCCGCAGCGGTCGAATGCCTGGACGGTTTCCTCGAAGAACCGCCGACGCGGGAAGAGGGTCTGTCCCTTTTCGTTTTCAGGATACTTCCCATGCTCGCCGACAATGATGACCCCATCGACTGCCAGTTGATTGCCGCCGAAGGTGATCGCTTCGTCGATGGTTTTGCAGAGACGGACACCATGCTTCTTGGCCGCAACTTGCCCGGTGTCTCGGTCGGGGATCTGGTCCAAGTACAACGAAACGAGTTGGAGGTTCGGTCCTGCACCGCCATCGTGCAAGTAGCCGTCGAGGATTTTGCCAAAGATGATCTCGGCGTGCGACCACTTGCGATACACCGTGGCGATACCAGCAACACGTTTGGGCTTTGCCATGGAGGACCACCCAATTCAAGGGGAATGGAGTGAAGGGAGGCAGATGCGAAGTTACCATCCCGGACCAGCGCCGCCTAAGAGAAAATCATCCGTATAATGCCGTAGACCCAGAGAAAGGAAGTTGCACCATGTTAGTTTGTCCACCATCCGAGCAAAAGATCATCTATCGTGCCCTCCATCACCAACTGTCCCGGTTGCCGGAATTGATGGATACGCAGTTTTTGTATGAGTTACAGTCCACGCTCCAGAAGCAGGCCCAGGCCGAAGGGGTCGATGTTTCCGACCACGGTGCCTGGGATGCCTGGCTGGGGAATGACGTGGCCGCCTGCTCGGTTCGCAACGCGAAACGGGCCGTCATCAAACCGCGATAGCCTGTTCCGGTATGTGAACTGCTATGCTCACACACTCTCTCATCGAGCAAATTCTCACAACCATCCCGCATCGCCGCGTGGGGTTGCTCGGAGATCTGTTCCTGGATCGGTATCTCGACATCGACTCCCGATGGGATGAACCCTCGATCGAAACGGGACTCACCGCGTTTCAGGTGGTCGGTGTCCGGTCGTATCCGGGGGCGTTGGGCACTGTGATGAACAACCTCTCCGCGTTAGGGGTGGGCCACATCTACCCCATCGCGGCGATTGGTGATGATGGTGAAGGGTACGAACTGCGGCAAGCCTTGGAAGCCTTGCCCGGCTACGCACCCGGTGGCGTGTTCCCGGTTCCCGGCCGCCGCACGCCGACTTACTGTAAGCCGATGCGGGATGGGATCGAATGGAATCGGTTCGACATCAAGAATCGCACACCGACACCTGCCCAAGTGGAAGACATGCTCTGGGAACGACTGGAAAAGGCGTGGCCCCAACTGGATGCACTCATCGTGTTGGATCAAGTCAGCGAGGCCGATTGCGGCGTTGTGACGAGTCGGGTTCGAGAACGACTGGCCGCACTGGCTGGTGGCGATCCCACGCGGTTTGTGTTAGCCGATAGCCGGGAGCGGATTCACACATTTCAGAATGTGCATCTCAAACCCAATCAGCAAGAGTGGTCGAAAGGTCATGTTCTTCATGCCCCAAAACTGGGACGAACCGTGTTCCTGACCCAAGGGGAAAACGGAATCACCGTGATGACACCGGAACAGACAATTCTCATTCCCGCGTATCCCGTCACGGGGCCGATTGACATTTGCGGGGCCGGGGACAGTTGCAGCGCGGGGATCGTATCCGCCGTAGTGGCGGGGTTATCTCACGAGCAGGCAGCGGCATTCGGCAATCTGATCGCGTCCATTACCGTTCAGCAAATCGGAACCACAGGAACAGCAACCCCGGAACAGGTACGCCGTCGTTGGCAAGAAATCCAGGGATAATCACACGATCGCGGGCAGTTCGTTCCGAATCACGGTGGCCGGGCCATTCGTAGTCGTCAGGCAGACGGACAAAGCGAATTCCGTGTTGGAACGGACATCCGCGTCAACGTCTGCAAGCAAGGGCCGCAGCAACCCCGCCACATACGCATCACTGGGGGCGAGTTTCCCCAGCAACAGGGCGGCATGGGCTCGAATAACCGCATCCGGCGCATTCAAGGCTTTCAGAAGCGCAGGAATCGAACCACGGCCGATCCGTTTCAAGGCCACGATCACCACGGCACGGGTGCGAGGATCGGGTTCCCCCAGCAGCGTTAAAAGGTGAGCGGCGGCCGAATGCGCGGATGGTCCCAGTCGACTAATGGCTCCGGCACAATCGCGGCGGACGCTGGCATCCATGTCTTGAAGCCCCACGATGAGTTGTGGGAGTGCGGTCTGAGCAGCTGTGCCTTGGTCCGCCAAGGCGCGTGCGGCTCGGCGGCGGACTTTGGCCTGCGGATCTTGCAGGGCGGAATTCAACAAGTGGACACGCTTTCCCGTAGGAATCGGGAGGTCCGCGATTGCAACAATGGCCAATTCCCGAATCGCGTCGTTCTCGTGCGTGAGTGCATCGGTTAGGATTTGGAGGGCATGCGCCGTTTGATGGTCGTTCAACCCGTGTACCAACACAGTGTAGACGAGTTTATTCATCAATTGGGGGGAAAGCTGATCCGTTCCCATTATGAGCTCACGACAGGGGGCGAGAGACGGCACGCACTCATCTCGGCTGTCACAATGCTAACGCACAATACAGGAGCGAGTCTCCATTTTGCATATTTTATATGCGATGCCAACAATCGCATGCACTTTCCGGGAAAAATTCGCCAATATTCTCACAGGTATTTTTCCTTTCGGAATTTGGACTCCCCTATTGTGTGATGGCCAAGACTGCGTTTCCCCGATGAAGACGAATTGTGAAAATCCGTGTGACTCATCCATTTGCATTGTTTTACTGAGAAGAGTGAGCCAAGATAAATCGGTACTCCGATCGCGCAGCTGACCGAAAGCCCAAGGCTGGGAGATCCCGGTGTCCGAGCTGACCCCTTGCCCGACTTGTCAAGCCACCTTACGGATTCCCTCCGGCGTGGCGATGATTCGGTGCCCGAACTGCAAAACCATTCTGGCCGTGGAACCCATTGTCCCGACACCCGTCGTGGCCGCACCACCGCTGCCCTTTGGCCGCCCACAACCCGCGGGGGGTGTTCCGGTCGCTCGGCCTGTCCCTCACGCGGCCCCAGTTTCCCCACATTCGACCGTGCGGGCGCATCTGGCTCCGGTGACAGAAGACTATCTGGCGAATCGCACCGATGATACCGCCGAGATGGTAGAACGTCGACGGAAACTGAAACGCGAATTGCAAAAAATGGAGGACCGCGAACGTCGGCTTCAGGCCCGTTACGCGGAGTTGGTCGAACATTGTCAGAGTGGCCGAATCGCCATGACCCTCACTCTATGGGGCATGCGCGCGCAAGCGTTGGCCGTCGTTCTGCTGGTGGCGGGTCTTTTGGGGGCGGTTCTGGTTTCCAAGGTCTACGGCGGTATGCTGGCTTGGGCCTGTGTTGGTTGCGGTGGGGTGGCCACACTGCTCATTCTGGGTGGTTTTGGTTTTGCGATCGCCGGGCCGGAAAAAGGTCGCCATATCGGCATTATGGGAGTGATCGTGACTCTGATTCTCGCGGGCCTCGTGACGACGCAGTTTCTGAGTGGCTTGCCCCTCATCGCGGCGACGCAGTTTGAACCAAAATTCTGGCACGAAACCTTGCCCCTCTGGTTTGCCTTTTCCCCCGGTACGGAATTGGCCATGCTCGCCGAGCATCCCGCCCGGATTCTCTTAGGCCATCCCTTTACCATCATGGGTTCCATCGCCGCCGCTCTCGAATTCACTCGACTCATTATGCTGGCGTTGCTGACACAAATCTATTCCGCCGAAGCCAAGGAACCCGAAACCGGCCATCAGGCCATCGCGGCCGTCAGCGGGCTATTTTGGGTGGTGCTCCTCGCCGCGATGTTTCGTATTTCCGCGGGGTTCGGGTTTGATTGGGCACAACCTGAGGAAACATGGGCACACATCGGCCTCGGTGTCCATGCCGCCATCACGGGTGGCACCTTATTGGGTATCGGCTTGGCATACCTGAAATTGAGCCAAGTGATGGATGACATCGTCGAAATCGTCGACCCCCGACGATTGGTGGACACCGACGAGAAATCCGCGATTTAAGGGCATCGTTGGAGGGCACTTGTAGGCTAACCGCCGATTCAATAGACTATTTGAACAGAGTGCATGTGCTCGGGTTCTGAAAGTGTGAGGGGCGACCCATTTCCGCGGATCATCATCACGATACGGTCCCACCGACACCGCAACAGACGGTGATTCTGTTCGTGTGTACCGGCAATACCTGTCGGAGTCCGCTGGCAGAAGGGTTGTGCAAACAGATTCTGGCGCAACACCTGGGTTGCGATCCCGCATCCCTCCAGGGACGCGGGTATCAGGTGCATTCCGCAGGGGTTGCGGCGATGCCGGGTGATCCTGCGGCCGGACCCGCGATCGACGTGGCGCGAGATTTTGGTGTCGATCTCAGTCAACATCGCAGTCAGTTGGTGAACCCGGAACTCCTGGCCACCGCAACTCATGTTGTCACCATGACACAAGCACATACGATGGCACTATCGTTCCGGTATCCGGGACTGGGGCCACAGACAATTCCCCTGTGCGGGACACAAGGCGATCTCCCCGATCCGATCGGAGGGAGCCGAGAACAGTATCAGGAATGCGCGGATGCCATTGTTCACCATCTGCGCCGTTTGCTGACAATGTGGGTCTGAAGACGCAACCGACGATGATTTTGTGACAATGCTAACCGGGGGACCGGAGAACGAGCGGATATGAAGATTGCTGTTGGAAATGACCATCGTGGCGTATCCGCGAAAAACCACGTTGTCGAACTGTTACGCGGGATGGGTCATGAGGTGACGGATCACGGCACCAATGCGCCGGTCAGCGTCGATTACCCGGATTATGCCCTGCCAGTGGCCCATGCCGTCGCCGAGGGGCACGCGGATCGGGGTGTCCTGATTTGTGCTACCGGACATGGCATGTGTATCGCCGCCAACAAGGTTTCCGGGGTCCGTGCTGCCAATTGCCGCGATATTGTCGATGCGGAAATGAGCCGGATGCACAATGACAGTAACGTACTCTGCCTCTCGGCGGACCTCGTGGGCGAAGATCTGATGAGTCGGATGGTTCGCACCTGGATGGAAACCCGATTTGAAGGTGGCCGACACGCACGACGGTTGGATAAAATCGCCCAACTGGAACAATCATCGCAGGGATGAAGAATGCGATTGGGATGATACCGCCCCGCTGGGTTCTGCCTGAAGCAGAGCAGGGATTTTCTCGGGGTGCCGGTGAAGATACCGAGCGGGGCCAGAGAAGAACAACAACATCTGATCCACGCCCTGTTTGGCTAGGTGTGGGGCCGCGGAACCCATAATCTTCATAATCGCAATCGCGGCCCGGCTTTCGGTCGTGGCGAATACTCGGATGCTCGGTGTAATGGCCGTGATTCCGTGGGCATCCATCGTGCGTGGCGCGTGCAGAATGGCCACCGCGCGAATGGGAATCGACGGAAGCAATGCTCCCCGTTTGATGACTCCTTCCGCCAACCAAACCACACCATCGCGGAATCGAGCCACGACGCGCCAAGTGACTCGGCTACCC
>JAIXLE010000046.1 GCA_026931725.1 Bacteroidales bacterium | reverse complement strand
CCCATTGACGGGTCACGGCGTGTCGGTCCTTGAGCCCGGCGGTGCCGATGGTTCCGACCGGCACCCCGAGTCGTTGGGCGATCAGGCGTGTCAGAAACTCTGGGCCAACATCGCGTTTTTCCACCCACAGATACAAATGCTCGCCTGCACCCGATGGTTCGTAACTGGGTACTTCTTCGACAACAAAATCTTCCGGGTGAACCTTGATCCGTCCGCCGACACCGGGCCAGTGGGCTGTGGATAGCGGAAGGGGAGTGCTGGTCATACGAGATTCCGGGCCAAGTGGGTCAAAGCCGGACATTTTCACCAGGAAAGACGCTACGATGCCGGGTCATTTCAGTTTAGGCCCAACCCGAACCGTGGTGGGAACATGGTTGATCCTGGCGACAGAAGTCGATATTTTGGAATGGTTTATGCGATGTGGAATCAGGAAAGATTCTGGTGAAGTTCTGGCGAGTCGCTGTTGCGGTGTTGGCGAGTTGCGAGAATGGGGCGGATGTGGTGTTGATCGCTCTTGCACGATGCGGCGGAGACGCTACGATAAGGTAACGACCAGGAGAGGTGGCTGAGTGGTCGAAAGCACCGCTTTGCTAAAGCGGCGAACGGGTAAAACCGTTCCAAGGGTTCGAATCCCTTCCTCTCCGCTTACGAAATCGAGAAAGTGACACTTCGGTACGGGGTGCAGGCCGATCACTGACCGAGATCGAGACGCAAGGACAGGCATGCTCGAAGCAATCGAGGTCAAGTGGCTCGCGCTCGGCGGTGCCTCATCCTTCCTGGGTGCGTTCACCGGCAGTTGTGCTGCCTGCCCCGATGGGCGTGGTGCCTACGCTCATTTCGCCGGGGGTGGGGACGATTCATTGGCACCCGGACGTGGGGGTCTTCGAAACGCATGGGGCGATTCGTGACAAGTGGGTGTTGATGGGCTGGGAGACAAGCGGCTCGGCTACCCCGTGTCCGATGAGCAGAACCACTGGAGCCTCTCCCCCGAATTCGCACCGTGGTTCCACGCTGCGGAGTTCTCGCAGGAGTCGGAGATCCCGCAACCGGAAATGCTAGACCGGAAGTCGTATCTTTAGAACGGTGTCATCGTCTGGGAGCCGGGAAAGGGCGTGACGGTGATGAAGCGGAAAGCAGTACGCAGTCCGTACGAACCGTGGTACGATGTCGTCGACCCCAAGCCGACGCAGGGCTGGTCACTCTGGTGATACTGGGCGTAGAACGCACTCTGCCCGAAGCCGGGCACGCCAGCGAAGGCAGGAGACAGCGATGTAAGCCATCCGAGAGAATCCATGAGCAACTTGAGAGCGTTCATCGAACTCGCTCTGGCCAAGCGGCAAGCGCAGCAGCCGAAGCTGGAGGCGGTTCAGGAACACCTGCGGGAGTTGAACGATCAGCTCGGGCACCTGCGGCGGCTGGCTGGTGAGGTGACGGCAAGCGAGGATTCCCCTCACGACTTGCGGCAGCGTGCCGCCGCCTTGACCAGTGCCATCGGCGGGCTGGACAGCCAGATCAGCGATGCAACGGCCAGGACCGCCAACCTCCTCGCACGGTTCACCAAGACGACGATCAACATCGGCGTTGCCGGCAAGGCGAGGCAGGGGATCGGACGGCCTGCCCTGCACCGGGGCAAAGAGCCGCATCCTGCACCGCAGCGACGACCCGTATGCCGAGGTCGAGTTCTTCACCGGCACCGAGTTCCTGCGGGAGATCGTCCACGCCTACTACGAGTAGCTTCGCTTCTCCCCTCCCCCGGCCAACCTAGACGACTTCGAGCGGTTCCTGCCGCCCAAGCCACAGTTCGACAAGCCTGAGGAGTACGCCGTCTACGAGAAGCTCAAGGAGCTGCACGCTGGCATCGGGGCTTACCGATCCTTCCTCTCGCGGGAACCGCAGCGGATCGGCTTGGACGAAGTGAGGGATTACGTCTCGCAGGAAGACGGCAGGAAGCGGTACGTCGCCGTCCGCTGCGCCAACATCCACGTCCCGTTCCCCAACGGGGACGTTACGGGGCTGGCCATCGTCGATCTGCCCGGACTGGGCGAGATCGCCAAGGGCCACAGCGAGAAGCTCGTCACCTCGCTCCAGCGTGAGGTGGATGCCATCGTCCTTGTCAAACGTCCATCCCCCGGCGGCGACGACTGGTTCGCCGCGGACATCAAGGTCTTCAACGAGATCAAGCGGGCCGTCCCCGAACTCGATCTGGCTGACTGGCTGTTCGTCGTCTTGAACGCGGATGGCCAGAACTCGAAGCAGGTCGAGATCCTCAAGTCGCGTCCTCCCCAGATCGGGAGCGTGCCTCGCCTACTGGCCGTGAACTGCACTCAACCCGATGCCGTTCGCCAGGACGTGTTCCTTGAAGTGCTTCGCCACCTGGAACAGAACCTGGAGCGTACCGATCTGCGTCAGGTGTCGGTGCTGGCCGAGCACCTCGCGCATCTGGCCAACGACGTGTCGTCAGTCGTGCAGCCGGTCTGGGAATACCTCCAGCAGGACACGGTCGGGACCGGAGACTACCAGAAGTTCGGCGAGTTGTTCCGCTCGTTCTGCAAGCAACTCCGCATCAACCTGGACGAGCTGACCGATGAGTACCGGGAAGCCGTCCGCGAAAAGAGCACGGCCAAGGAGTTCGCGGCAGCGGTCGATGAGGCGTGCGACAGGGCAAAGACGACGGTGCCGGTGCCCTCTGCGGAAGACCTGAAGGGCCGGTTCCATGATCTGGGCGGGTGGAAAGCGGTCGTGCAGGAAGAGTTGCACCATCTTCGATCCTTCCTGACCCACTGCCTCGCCGAGATCCTCGACAGGAGGCTCGCCGAGATGGTAGAGGACGTTCGGCGGCAGATCATGGCTCGCGTGGTCGCCGACCCGTTGGGGCGGGTACTGCCGCCGGATGCCCAGAGCGGCGAGAACCCCAGGCAGCAACTGGAGGCGTTCAGGCGACTGCTGGATCAGGCGAACCAGCCCACCCTGATCGCGGGCGTGGACTACCTGCTCGCCTTCTCCTTTTCGTACCAGAGCCACTTCCACCACCGCGTCCGCGAGGCGATGGACCCGCTCGATCCGATGGCGGTGCGGGAGGAAGGAGAGGACGACCCCGTCACGGCCATCGCTCCACGAAGCGATGATGCCCGCAAAGGGAGGAGGTCGGTCGCGGCCTGCGCTCCTTCTACGAGCGGGTGGTCTGGGGTGTCCGCAAGCGTCTCCACCAGGAGATGGAGAACGACCCGATGCGGGCCATCTTCTCAATGGTCGAGGAGACGAGGGACCGGCTGGTCAGGGCGCGGGACATCGAACGGCAGTGGGAACGGCTGCTCTATCCGCGACGGGGAGAGATCTGGCCGCGTGAGTTCAACCGCTTCGCCGTCGCTTCGGCCCGGCGGCAGGACTGGCAGGCGGCTATCGACACGGTGATTCGGACCATCGGGAAGTTGCGCTTGGCGTTGGCGTGACAGACACCCAGTTCAATCAGCTGAGAACAAAGACACCAGGGGGACTCTATGGCAGCAAGGGCTGTCAACATGATCATGCTCGGCCCTTCCCGCGTCGGGAAGTCGAGCCTGCTGGCGACTATGTATCGTGAGATCGGGAAGATGAAAGCCGGCTTCGACCTGATGCCGGTTGACGAGACGCAGGACCGGCTGGACGAGGCGTACTTCAACCTGAACAAGGTCATGGAGCAGCAGGTCTTCGCCCCCGTCGAAGACCTGCTCAAGGGCACGATGGACTTCATCGAACACCGCTTCGAGGTGAAGTTCCACCAGACGAAGGAGTTCGACCTCGTCTTCCACGACTTTCGCGGCGGCGCGATGATGCGGTCGGGGCCGGACCAGGACACCCTGCGCGAGAAGGTGGCGCGGTCGCACGTCATCTTCAACGTCCTCGATGCCGTGTCCTTGATGGAGGTGGACGCGATCAAGGGCGACCAACGGAACGGCCACGACCGCGTCCGGCAACTCCTTGACAAGGCATTGAAGCCGGGCGAAAAGTACCTGATCATCTTCGTCCTGGTCAAATGCGAGACGTACGTCAAGACGGCCAGCAACCGCGAGCGTCTGGTCAACCGCTTCGAGGAACGTCACGCCGCCGTCCTCCGTCTGATCGAGAATCTCAACCAGACCCACAAGAACGTCGTCGGCCTGCTCGTCCCGGCGATCACGTTGGGGTGCGTGGAGTTCAAGGAGATCGACTCCAGCGACAACTACGTCTTCGAGCGGAACCACAGGGACTTCGAGCCGCGCGAGGTCGATCAGCCCCTGCGGTACGCCCTCTCCTTTGCCCTGAACCACGTCAACGAGAACCGCTGGATCGGGGAGCGGATCTGGCGGTACTTATCCGGGCAGGGGCGAGCGTTCGATCAGGCCCTCAAGGACTTCTACAGCCACCGGAACAGCAGCTACAAAACCTACGGGAACCCGGATCTGTTGAGGGTGAAGTGATGGCATCGACCGAACAGGTTCTTCAGCCGGTTGCGGTCGCCCTGCACACGCGGGACCGGGAGGAAGACTACCACTGGTATCCCGAGACGGGCACGCCGGTGTTGACCCGCAAGCTCCGCGACCTGCACCGGGGGCTGCTTGCGGACCTTGACGCGAAGCCGGCATCGCCTGCGACGTTCTTGTTGCTCGATGAGGGGGACCGGATCGGCTTGCTGATCGGGAACCTGAAGACCTGCCGCAGCGACCACCTGAACACGCGCTTTGACGACACGCTCCTGCTGGAGTTCGACAGCGGTCGGCGGTCGGAGGTGTACCTGCTTGCTGCCGGGCTGCTTGGCCCGTCTTCGTCCCAGATCCAGCAGCAGTTCCTCGCTTACGCGGAGGATCGGTTCCAGCAGAGAGACGCGAACCCCGTCCCCGCCATCAGGGTGCCGCTGCTGGCGAAGCGGGGCGGCTCCGACGACCTGCCAGCGCATCGGCACGCTGCCCTGCGGGCGAACGAGGCAAACTGCCGCCGTGTGGCCACGCTGCTGGAGGTCGCGGCTGATGACCCAGCTTACCTGGGTCGGGGAGTTCTCATCGTGTCCACCGGCTACGTCGGCAAGGACAAGCTCCAGCAGTTCACGCCGCAGGTTCAGCGGCTCATCGCTCTCAGCCGGGCATCGAGCATCCCCGAGGCGGATGCCGTCGCCTTGACCTCCGTTGGCGAAAAAAAAAAGACATCAAGACTTCTGGCGACAGCGGGCGCGGCCTTGGTGCTGGCCTGCAGTCTGCTATGGATTTCGTGGGCGACCTTCTTCGCCACCCGATCATCGCCGGACTCCGCGAGCAAGTCGAACGGCTCGAACAACGGGTCGAGCGACTCGAAGGCGAAAACGAGCAGCTCAGGCAACGGGTTCGCATCCTCGAAGGAGAAGGCAAACGGCAAGAGTGGAAGTGAGTTGCAGAGAGGTGTTTCGCTGGCGGCGGGGATCGTGGGCGTGGGTGCGGCACTGCATGGACAGGGTGGACTCGCGGTCGCGGTGTGCATCGCTACCGAGGCGGGAGCAGGGCCGAGGCCAGTGGAGTAGTCGTTCCAACTGGCGGGTCGACAACCGTTGTATCACGGCGATTTGTCTTCATTCTTTCAATTGGTTGATTGTTCCCGACTCCGTGGTGAAATATTCGGGTTAGCAATCATGTTAATCATGTCGCAGATCGACCAGAAAGTTGGCCAATCTGCTCCTGTGCCTAGCGATACAATTGCGGAATTTGCTTATTCAACAGAGAAGATGTATAAGTGGGTGTGCGATCTTAATGGCGATTGGGAATCAGTGGTTATTGTCGAATTCAAAACAACAGGTAAATGTACGATTCTTACCATCTGCCCAGAGTTTGATGGAGTGCCATTAAATGATAGTTTCGAGATTATAAACATAGGCAACAATGAAATTGTTCGTACGGCAATAAATGGAACTCGGTTTCCCGATCCTTATCCAATAATGCGATTTCCTTTTAAGGCTGGAGATTCTTGGGAATGGAAAAACCGTTATTTACCGAAATCCCGATTCTGGGTTACTTGTATTGGTATTGAGCGTGTTAAAGTGCCGGCTGGTACATTTAACTGCATCCATCTTCGTCCAACTAGTATTATTGATGGCGAACGCCGTGTCACGGATTTCTGGTATGCACGGAATATCGGGCTGATCAAATATACAGATGAAAACCATGTCAAGATGCTTGTGTCACATGGACTGCCAAAATAAGAACTGCGTTGTGTGTTGCACATACCGAAAATACCATTCTTGCAGCCGAGAGTAACGAAATCTGCCATCATGACAGTTTGAATATGGCCGAAAGCGATGACAAGCAGGTGACTGTTATTGCAATCGCGACTCGTACTGCTGACGACCAGTCGTCAGCGTTGGGACAATGCGACGGGGGCGGGGCCGCTGCAAGGACCATCGGGCGACCAGCCGAAGAACCGGGATTCGTATGGGGCGATGTGGTATGACGGCGTCGGCCGCGGCGTGGCGAGTGCGAACTACGGCACGAATGGTGAAGTGGGTCCGCCCGAGCGACCCGCCCGAATCGTCGGACACGGTGCTGGTGAGTCTCACGACCTACAATGCCCGTGGCGAAGCGTTCGAGACCACGGACCCGGCGGGACGGGTGAACCGCACCGTCGTCGATGATGCGGGTCGTACAATGCCGACGAAACCGGCTGGCATCTCAATGGGGCTCTGGCCTGGCCTTGGTGCTTCTGCACCGGCCGGGAGACGGTTTATGCCATTGAGGACTCCCGCGGTCAGGATGTCCTCAACAAGTATTTCACAGAAGCGTTTGATGGGGGTTTGGTCACGGAATTTTATCGGGCTGACAACGCGGTGGATGCCCGGATGAATCAGAAATGTTGGGCCGATTTATTACGCGAACTCCGAGCGATCGAGGACCGGCCGAACGGGTCGCGTGACGACTGGCTCGACTTCGCCAAACCGTTGCAACGCATTGATACCGACGCGGTTCGCCTGGCCACGGTTGGCGACACCGTGTCCCCAGAGCAACGGGACGAAAAACTCCACCGTCTCCAGGACAGTGTGCCCGAATTGGCGGACACGGTCAAGCTGCATTCGGATGCCCAGCGACTGGCGAAGTGTTCGCGGACGGACGGTCGCTTTTGACCTTTGCGGAAGTCCCCGATGTCCCGCCGACGAACAACCGAGCCGAGCGAGAAATTCGCCCGGCGGTGCTGATGTCGATTTATCGCACGCTGAAAAAGTGAGGTTTGGACCCATTGGCGGAAACCCGGCGGGCCTTGGAAACACTGGCCAAAACCGGCACGCCTCCCCCACTACCCAGCGAATCCCCTTCCAGCGGCTGAAGGGCCACGGTTTGAACCCGAAGACGACCCACTGATCCTCATGAGGAGTCTCGGGGACGTGGGCCATGATCCCCGTATGCAGGAAGATGGTGAAAACACTGAGATTGTCCCAGCGCGTGATCCGGAACAAAGGAATAGATGGGACATCGCATCCGACAACCCGATGCGAGCCGGTGCAGACATTCTGATCTCGTCGTGTCCGATGGTCGGAAACCGCATGCGCACAGGAATTCTGATCGCTATTCCCGCCAATTGTTCGCCTGCCTCCAGAAATGGAGCGGATTATCGTAGACAATCTTATGAATGAGCGATTCGGGATGGCCGCGACGCTTCAGTTCCTGAATGAATTCCGGCACCGCGAGTGGGTCGGATTTTCCCCAATCGCCAGCGGAGTTGACCATAATACGGTCGCTGCCCACCATCTCGATAATGTCGGCCGCGCGTGCGGGAGTACATTTCGTGGTGGGGTACAGTGTCATGCCGCACCAGAAACCGTTATCGAGCGCGAGTCGTACCGTGTGTTCTTCCACATGATCGACACAGACCCGGTGCGGTTGAACGCGGGGGTCGTTTTTGAGCATGTCGATAATCATCCGCGTCCCTTTGTATTTGTCTTCCAGGTGCGGCGTGTGAATTAGGATCAGTTCATTGGTACGGGCAGCGAGATCGAGGTGTTCTTGAAAGATGGTCGCTTCGTTGGTGGTGTTTTTGTTGAGCCCGATTTCGCCGATCCCCAGCACGTTCGGCATTTTGAGAAATTCGGGGATCATGGCGATCACTTCACGGGAAAGCGAGACATTTTCCGCTTCTTTGGCGTTGATGCAGAGCCAGCAGTAATGGCGAATGTGGAACTGAGCGGCCCGCCGGGGTTCGTATTCGGTGAGTTGACGAAAGTAGTCGTGGAACGCGGCAGCCGTTCCGCGATCGAACCCGGCCCAGAACGCGGGTTCCGCAATGGCCGCACACTGCGCGTAGGCCATCCGCTGATAGTCATCGGTCGTCCGCGAGATCATATGAATATGCGGGTCGATGTAGTTCATCAGAAATTTCTCTCTTTCCATGCTGGATATTGGCTGCTCATGTGAGATTGGGTGCCGTGCTGAATATTCCAGAATACCACAGGGGCACACAACCGGAAACCCACTGACCGCGAACAACTCCTTGACCAACCGTGCGAGAACGCTTGCACAGCATCGAACGCAAGAAACCGCAGTTCCCCAAACTTAGCGATGAGAATTTGGGTAGAATTTGCCGATTATTCGGTCGCTATATTCTGTCGATGATCTGGGAATATCTCCAGAAGGTTAACCCGAAGTGGCCTGCCTGCCACAAGTAGGGGGCGGCCAATTCACGACCGAATCCGCAATAGGGCGGGGCGGTCCATGCCTTCTGGAGTCTGCCATGCGATGGGAACATCATGGGGTGGTTGTGGAAGGGTGCATTGTATTTTTCAAAGTGGGGGAATTATGGGGTGGATTGAGCAATATGAATAACGATTTTCCGCTGCTTGTAGGTGCGGTGCGAGTTCGGGGTAGTGGCCCGAGGTGGGGGATTGTGCTAGGATAGGGATATGCAAAATACCAGCCATTCCATGTCTCCATTGCCCCCTTGTCCCAAGTGCCAATCGGTCCATGTGGTCCGCAATGGACCCAACGCCGCCGGCACCCCGACGTTCCTTTGTCGGACCTGTGGTCGACGATTTGTCGCGTGTCCCAAAACCAGTCCCGTGTCCGATGAGACCAAGGGGCTGATCCGCCGACTCTTGGGCGAACGGATGAGTCTGCGCGGGATCGCTCGGGTAACCGGTGTGTCCCGGTCCTGGCTCCAAGGGTTCGTCAACACCCTGTACCGGGACGAGACGCCGCACCACCCCGGTCCGCTAAAAAAAGACGGGCAAGCTGGTGATCGAGGCCGATGAATTGTGGAGTTTCGTCGGTAAAAAGGGGGAAGTCTGGTGGGTCTGGGCGGCGTTGGACGCGGACACGCGGCAGGTCGTGGCAATGGTCGTTGGGGACCGATCCGAGGCCACAGCGCGGGATTTGTGGGAGGCACTCCCGGACGAATATCGGGACGGAGCCATTGTCTGTACGGACTTCCTGGCTCAGTATCGGGCGGTGGTCCCGGAGGAGCGGCATGCCCCGGGCGGGAAGGACTCTGGACTGACCGCGCACATTGAACGATTCTGGTGTACGCTCCGTCAACGGTGTGCCCGATTCGTGCGGAAGACGCTATCTTTCTCCAAGTGTCCCAAGAACCACATCGGTGCCCTGTGGTACTTCGTACGACTCTACAACATATCCCTTATGTAGGGCCACTACCGAATTGCTGGTCGCGTCCATTGCAAACGCGAGTGATGCGATTCTTAATGGTACCGGATTACGAGGCGCAAACGTTTGGATTCCTACGAGTAAATGGATTCAAGACATTCTTCCAAAAGCGTTGCGATAGCCATAAAAGAGGTAAAAAAGGTTCTCTCCATGATGGACGTATTTACTTTTTGTCAATCTGCTTCTTTTCTCGCGGGGGGGGCCACCCAAAGGGAAATTGTGTACAATTTTTGTAACCGTTCACGCCCTTTCGGGCAGTAGTGACGGGTTCTGGCCGGAGACGGCCTGCACCAGGAAATCGAGGACACCAAGCCCCTGCTGTCGACAGGATGCCACCACCGTCAGCATCCGTTCCACAAACCGGCTGCCCCGTTCGCTGTCTGTCCCAAAACTCGTCTTCCGCCAGCACACCGCGTGACGCACCGCCCGCTCGGCCGCGTTGTTCGTCGGTTCGACCCCGTCCCGACACGCGAACGTCCAGAACGACTCCTCTACCCCCAGGAGTTCCCGACACACCCCGGCCGTTTTCGGACACGAACACGCGACACCCCGCGCGAGCAGGGTCTTCACCCTCGCTCGCAGCCGCGACTGGTGTGTCTGCCAGAACCACTGTCGAGTTCGCGTCCCGTCCCGCACTTTTTGCCAGTGCGTGAACAGGATGTCGGATTGGGACAACAACGCGGTCCCAATCTCGCTTCCCGCATTCTTCCGATCGATCATCGCCTGAAAGTCCCGCCGCAGGTGGGCCCAACAGACCTGCCGGCGTGTCCCAGCCAAGTGGGTGTACACTCCGTACCGGTCGGTGGTGAGCACCCCCGGAGTTGGTCCGACCAGGGAGTCGAAGGCGGCCCGATTGCGGCCGGGACGAATCAGGAAGACCGTCAGGACAGCGGTCACCGCCACCCACAGCCACGCCTTCTTCTTCCCTTGCTTCCAGCCCGTTTCGTCGACGTTTGCGTCCTGACCCCGGGTTTGGGTCAGGACATCGGCGTGGATCGGGGCCAATGCCCGGCTGACAGTCTGCTCCAGTTTGCTCACGGTCCCAAGCGACATCGGCAGGTCGCACACGTCGTCGAGCAGCGTGCGAATGGCCCGCTTGCTCAGCCGGCCGACCCCGCTCAGGTAGGCCACCGTCGCGGTCAGTTTGGGACCATACCCGCTGATCGTTTGGGACACGGGGACGGCGATCGTCGGGGTGTGACATTGGGGACAGGTCAGCGTATGGCGGCGGTGGTGAACCACGTGTCGCAACTGGACCGGCAGGTCGAGCACCTGGTCGACAGTTGGGTCCGGGTCCTCACCGGCGAGAGGCGTGGCACAGTGACGGCAGTGGGTCGGCTTGTGGTCGATGATCTCATCGGGCGGAAGGATCACCTGCGTGTGTTTCGTGTGGCCGGGCTGGCCGCCCCGCTTCTTGCCAGACGGTGTTTGGGGCGGGGCTGGCTTCACCTGTGGGCCATCGGATGAGGGCGGTTTGGACGAATTCGACGAATTCTGACCGAGCCGGGCTTCGAGTTCGGCGACGCGGGTCTGGAGGATGGCGACCTGGGCGGCAATGGTTTCGAGTGAGCGGATGTACGCCTGCACGACCGGCGGCAGGGCGGCGAACAGTGTGTCGGGGAGTGGCGGTGGAGACATCATGCCGTCAGATGGAGTACGAGCTACGAACCGAACCGGCTACCCCCTGTGAACGGTTACCGCCGATGTGATTAGGCGAAGCGTTCGACGATGGTCGCCGAGGTCGACATTTGCGAAAGTTTTTGAGCCCATGCCAGGGT
>JAIXLE010000163.1 GCA_026931725.1 Bacteroidales bacterium | reverse complement strand
GGCGTACACCTGCTCGAAGCGGTTCAACTGTTGCCGAATCGGGCGGAGCGGCCCATCGTCCAGTTCAATCGCCATGGTGGCGGGAACCCCGAGTTGGAGCTTGAATCCGTCGATGTTGTCGAGGTAGGTTTGCGTGCTTTCCAGAACTGCGGTACGGCTACGCAGCAGGTTTTGCTCCACGCGGATCACTTGCAGGGTGCCAACACCGCCGCCTTCCTGGAGATTCTGAAAGAGCTTTAAGAATTGTTCCAGTGTGGCCACGTTCTTGCGGGCATTTTCCAGTGTGGCTGCTTGGAGGATGGTCTGAAGGTAGCCAACTTGTCGAGCCGTCAGGTTGGCCCCGACCCCCCGGCCCAAGTTGGCGGCGAGCCCCTGCAAGCCGTAGGGGTTATTCGTGTAGTCACTTGCCCCCACGATGGCGACATAAAAGATTTTTTGGAATCGCGCGTAGGAACGCATGGCGTAGAGCAGAGTCCGCTCCGCTTGGGTCAAGGGTTCCAGTGTGGCCGCGCGCCCACCACCGGCCAGGAACGGTTGGGCGAGGCTGAGAGTCAGTGTGGAAAACGCCAGATCGGGTCGGCCGCTACCCAAGTTCACGACAACCTGGGTCGACAAATCCAGAAGCAGGGTCGCCCCCGTGGCGAACTGCCGTTTGATGGAGAAATCGGAATCGAGTCGCCAGCGGTTGGCTCTCCCGCCTTTGACTTCACTGCCGAGCGCATCCCGCACCAGATTTTCCGTGGCGAAGGCCTGGGCGGCGAAGCTGAACCGTTCGAGCGTCACCGGCAAGGCGGCAAGGTAAAGGTCTTCGCGGCGATCTTGCGATTCCCGGCTATTGAACAATCCCAGTTCCACGGCTTGACCCACGCGGATGCGGAACGGTTGCACCTGTGATTCAAAGGCGCGCAGGTAGGAGGCGGCCCCACCAGCGATGGCGGCGAACTCTTCCCCCGCTTCGGGCCGGGCCGGGTCATCCGGGTCGTAGGCACCGGGGTTATCGGGGTCCAGTGGCGAACTCGTACCGGGTGTATCGGGGTTCTGCTTTTCGCGCTCGGCCTCGGCGGCATCTTCCGCACGGTTTTGAGCATCCCACGCGGCAATGATTTTTACATATTCATCGTTTTCGATCCGCCCGGCTCCCCCGCGTCCGGGGCGTTGCGGGTTCGGCGACAGTTCCCAGGCTGCGTTATCATCGCCGGGGAATGGAGGATAATCGGGAAACGGAGATTGGGCGAAGCGGGCCCGCGCATCCGGGTAAACGTGCCAATTCTTCGGCTCCCAGGCCGGGAAGACGTTCTTCTGTGTGATGATTCCCACCACATCATTATCGGCCCGGCTGCGGAACCGCTCACGGGAGCATCCCACGGTGGCACCGAGGAGTAGAACGGTGGTGAACAGGCCCAATCGGGAATGTGTGGCTGGCAGCATGGCACTTCCGGCAGGCAGTCTTGACGCGGAAAAATTCGCATAATCGGTATCGGCGTTACAGCTTGCCAGACTTGAACACGATCGCATGGATGACTCTTGGCGCACGTCCGCATTGCCGGACCCGGCCCCTGCCCGGTAGCATGAAGGAAAGACTATACCCAGAACCTTGTAGAATTTCTGATGACGACACCCGCTACTACCCCTGTTCCCACCTGGGCGGCTGCTTTGGGTCGTATTCCTAGCGGCTTGTTCGTCATCACGGTTCGGCTCGGCGACACCGCAACCGGGATGCTGGCCAGCTGGGTGCAGCAATGCTCCTTCGAGCCGCCGCAACTGATGCTGGCGATTCGCCGGGGGCGTTATGTCTTGGACTGGCTCCCCGTTGGGGCGACGTTCACCGTGAATATCGTGCCGGAAGGGGAGAAGCGACTCCTCAGCCATTTTGGAAAAGGCTTTGAACCCGGAGAGCCCGCGTTCGACGGCCTGGATGTGGAACACTCCGCCACGGGCGCTGTGCATTTGCACGCCGCGTTGGCTTGCCTGGATTGCCAAGTGGTCAGCCAGTGGGACGCGGGTGGCGACCATGTGATGATTGTGGGCCAGCCCGTTGCTGGGGCACTCCGTGGCGCGGGCCGACCGGCTGTCCATGTTCGCAAAAGTGGATTGAATTATTGACCTACATGGTTTCCGTCATGGCTGGCGAACCGATTATTAGCCCCGACACGCGCCGACAACCGCGGTTGCCACCCGGCCATACCCCGACACCGATCTTGTTGGAGCCCACACTCGGTGAGATACCGCCGTTTGACCCGGCCCATTGGGATTTGACGATCTTTCCCCGTCCGTTCGTTTCCGAGGTGAAGAGTTTCACTTGGTCGCAGTTCCTGTCCCTGCCCCGCGTGCGGGTCTTTGCGGACATGCACAGCATTGACCGACAGAGTAAATTGGACAATTTGTGGGAAGGCGTATCGACGCGGGTGATCCAGGATCAGATCCAGTTAAGCCCAGAAGTGCGGTTCGTGATGGTCCATGCGGAATACGGTTACAGTGCGAACATGCGGATCGAGGATTTTTTCGCGGAGGACAGCCTCTTAGCCCTACGGCTCGATGGGCGGGAACTCACACCGGAGCAAGGTTATCCCGTGCGATTGGTGATACCGCGTTTGTACAGTTGGAAGAGCGTGAAATGGGTTCGCGGCATTGAGTTCCTGACGGAGGACCGCCCCGGCTTTTGGGAAAGCGTACCCGGCAGCCAATACCCCTTCCACGGCGACCCGTGGACCGAAAGTAGGTTCAGGGAGAAGTGACCCGTTACTTGGGCTGCCTGGATCGCTCTGGCCTCGCCCATGTTGAACGAAGTGACGCCCCCGGCGACCGTCACGAACTTGTCTCGGAGGTCGTCGCTCCAGAACGGGAAAGCATCGAGTTGCCGGGGTAGCGGCTCTTGGCCGTTCACTGGCTTCTCGACCGGGGCGACGTAGATGCGGGAGAAGAAGCGGGCGAACGCCGCCCCCTTCACCCGACCGTTTCCCTGAGCTACCGCCCGCCGGGCATCGGCCAATTGGTCCAGCTTCTCCTGGTACTGGAACGTCTCGGTGGCGATCTGTTCCCGCAGCGGGGAGCGGAGGCGTTCGAGCGTTTCCATCTTGGTTTCGAGCTTCCGGCACTCCTCCTCCCACACGGCGACCTGCCTCGGCGAAGCACTTCGCCGACCGATGGAGATGGTGAAGTTGCGGTGCTGCTCGGATGCCTGATCCAAGGCTTGTTGAACGACGGGGAACAGTAGTTGTTCCGCCTGCGTCAACCCTTCGAGTTGTTGCTTAGGGTCATCGGTTCTCAGCAGCCCTTCGATCAGCGTGGCGAGGGGGCCGGGGCGGTTGTCCAGGCTCAACGCCTCCCAAATCAGCCGCAGGTGGTTCCGGTAGCCGATGGTGGAGTGCTGGACGGCCAGTGCCTCGTGCCGGGCGACCTCCTCTTCGAGACGCTTGATCGTGTCCAACTCGACGTGGCGGGTGAAGTCGCCTTCGATCTGGTCCAGCCACTCCCCGAGCAGGGCTTCGAGTTCGTCGTGTCGAATCGAGTTGAACCCGGCGGTGCAGCCGAACCGCTGGTCGCCCGGCCTCTGGTATCGCATCTGGTACGACTGGCAGCAGTACCCCCGCCGCTTGTGGAGCATGGTGGTCTTCATCCCCCGCCCGCAGCCGACACAGAACAGGATTGGCTTCAGCCAGCCGTCGTCGGACTTGGGTGCGTAACCCCGCCGCGACCCCTTCTTCGGTCGCGTCCGCAGTAGCTCTTGGACGACGGCGAACGTGGACTCGTCAACGAGGGCATCATGGATCCGCTCGACGGGGATGAATTGGTCGTCCTTCTCCCGCCAGACGACCTTCCCCATACTGTCGTCCGGCACGTCCTCCAGGTTCAACCCGGCGTCGTCCCGGACGTGTTTGTTCCACCGCTTGTGGCGGGCCACGCTCCGCTTCCCGTAGGGCCGATGCCCGACGTAGGTTTCGTCTTCCAGCATCAGGAGCAGGTTGTCGGGGTCGAACGAGATGCCCCGGAAGCTGGTGTACCCCGCCGCAGCCATCTTCCTGGCGAGTTGCGAGGGCGATAGGGCCGGGAACTGCTCCCTGGCCGTCTGGAAGAGGAACCCGACTCCCTCGACCCGTTTTACGTCGATGCTGGGGATCAGTTCATACCGCTGCTTCTTCCCCTTCTTGGGGTGGTTATCCTTCCCCACGAACTCGACGGTCTGTGTCCCCGGAACCAGCCCGGCCTTCGGGTTGTCGTCGGTGGCGATGATTTGGAGCCGGTCCATCCGATCCCGGTAGTACAACCTCCAGATCAATTTGTCCCCGTCGAAGCAGCCGAGATCGTACCCATACCGGGGCACACAACCCAGGTAGCCGGCCCCTTCCTTGGCGAGTTGTGCCATCTGGTCGGCCACCCGCCCGGCGATCTTCTTCTGCTCGGCGGTCGAGTTCAACGCCTCGAACAGCGTCTCGATGATGGTGCGGAGGTCTTTCTTGGCGGTCAGGTCGCCCTTGAGGGCCGAGACGATCCGGCAGCCGCCCTTGTTGAAGATGAAGCGGTAGTGGAACCACTCGTCCACGTCGGTCACGCCGAAGCGGTCGAGTTCGTAGATGCAGAACTCCCGCAGCCCCGTCGCTGCTGGTCGGGCGGACTTGCCCTTCTGCTCGACGTGGGCGATGACGGCCTGGAAGTTGGGCCGCTTCTCGGTCATGTCCCGGCTGCCGAAGTCCCACAGGACGGGCGAGTTCGGGGGCATCGGCCTCTTGTCCAGCACCATCTGCCAGATGCTCTCGTCGATGCGGTCGCCCTTCTGGACGGCCATCTGCTTCAGCCCGTTCACCTGCCGGATGAAGTCCTGCCGGTCGTCGGAGATGCGGCAGTAGTAGACTCGCTCGGGAAACATTCACTCGCCCTCGGTCAGCGGCCAACCAGTCGGTTCACGGTAACGCCTCGCGGCCCGACACCGCAGATAGTCCCCCGCGTTTCGCGGGATTGTAAATCAGGCGAACGGGAGAGTGATTTGGCGGTGCTGATCGAACGCTGCCCGAGCTTTTCAAGTACAACGGTCTGAATCGCCCCTACGGCCCGACCGTGCAACCCGGACGTGCGGCCCGGAAGGCCGCGATGCCGCCCGGCGTCGTCCCGGCCCCGCCGACGAACAGGGTGTTCAGCCGGGCCAGCCCCCGCAGCCGGTCGAGGCCCGCGTCCGTGACCTTCGTGTTCCGCAGGCTCAGGTGTTCCAGCCGCGTCAGTTTCGTAAGAGACGGCACCCCGGCGTCGGTGACGGCGGTGTTCTCCAGGTACAGCCACTCGACCTTCGACAGCCCCTCCAGTCGGCGAAGCCCGGCGTCCGTGATCGCAGTCCCGCTCAGGTGGAGGCTCTGGAGGTCGGTGAGGCCCGCGAGCGGGGCCAGGTCGTCGTCGGTCAGCGGTCGCCGGTTCAGGTAGAGTTGCCGCAGCGACGTGATCTTCGCCACGTCGGCCACCCCCCGGCCCGTCACCCGCGTCCCGGACAGGTCGAGCCACGTCAGCTTCGGCAGCCGGGCCAGCGGCTCGATCCCGCCGTCCCCGACCCGCGACCCGGCCAGGTACAGTTCCTCGACGCCCCCGAGGTCCGCCAGCGTCCCGAACCCGGCCCCGGTGACGGCGGTGTTCTCCAGGTACAGCTTCCTCAGTCCCGGAAGCCGCCGCAGGCGGGCCAGCCCGGTGTCCGTGACCCGTGTGCCCCGCAGGTTCAAGTGTTTGATCCCGGTCAGCGGGCCGGCGAGTGCCGCCAGCCCGTCGTCGGTCAGCCGGGTGTCCCCCAGCCCCAGCCACTTCACCCCGGTCAGCCCGAGCAGGTGGCGGACGCCGGAATCGGAAACACCCGTACCGTTCAGTTGCAGGTTGAACAGCCGGGTCAGCCCGGTCAGGTGTTCCAGCCCAGCGTCGGTGAGCTTCGTCCCGTCCAGCCAGAGTTGGGCCAGGGCGGTCGATCCCCGCAGATGGTTCAGGCCGGCGTCGGTGATGGCCGTCCCTTGCAGGTCCAGCCGGGTGAGCCGGGCGAGCGGGGCGAGCCGGGCCAGGTCGCCGTCCCGGACGTGCGGGTTGTGCCACAGGTTGACCGTGACCACCCGGAACGGCCCGGACGGCAACTCGCGGATCGACTGGACCTCGTTCGCGGGGGCTTCGCCATCGACGTGGACCCGGCCACCGACCCCCAGCACCCACGCCGCCGCCCTCCGCTCGGGGTCCGTCTCGGCCCGCTCGTAGTCGTCCGCCGCCTCCCGCCGCCGGCCCGCCGCCTGGTGGGCGTACCCCCGGTGCAGGTGGTACGCCGGTTGGGGGTCGAGCCGGATGGCTTCCGTGAAGTCCGACACCGCCGCGTCGAACTGCCGCAGGTTGTACCGGAAGCTGCCCCGCTTGTCGAAGTAGTCGGCGTTCGCCGGGTCGAACCGGATCGCCGCGTCCATGTCGGCCACGGCCTCCTGCCACTTCTTTTCCCGGTCCCACTCGAACGCCCGCCGGGCATGGGCCTGGCCCAGCACCTTGCGGTACGCCTCGGGGTGGTCCGGGTCCAGTTCGATGGCGTGGGTCAGGTCGGCGATGGCCTCCACGAACCGGAGGAAACTGAGGTACGCGATCCCCCGATTCTTGAAGACCTCCGGGTTGGTCGGGGCGAGCCGTGTCGCCGCGTCGAAGTCGGGCAGGCTGTCAGCCACTCGCCCGGCATTGAATCGGCAGCCAGCCCGGCGGTGGTACGCCTCGGCGTTGGCCGGGTCGAGCCGGATGGCGTCGGTGAACGCGGCCTCGGCCCGGTCCCACTCCTTGTCGCCGAAATGCAACCGACCGAGAGCCAGGGCGGCTTCCACGGACGCCGGTGGCGGGCGGTGCGTGGCCGTCTCGGTCGCGGCCACCGGCAAATGATCCTGCTGGCCGACTTCGGGCCGGTCGTTCGGGCGGTTCAGACCGTAGGCCGTCGCGGCAGCCGCCACGAAGAATATCCCGGCGGCAATGGCGGCAACGCTGAGGCGTCTGGACCCTGACGACGATCCGGCCCGCCGCAGGTCGGCGGCGAGTGCCCCGGCGTCCGGGTAGCGGTTCGCGGGGTCCGGGGCCAGGCACGCCCGGCACACCGCCGCCAGCTTCGCGGGGAGGCCGTCGAGCGGAGGGACCGCCCCGGACGCGACCGCCCGCCGCAGGGCCACCGGGTCCGTCGCCGGGTGGGGCAGCCGCCCGGTCAGCAGTTCGTACAGCACGACGCCCAGGCCGTAGATGTCGGAGCGGTGATCGACGACCCCGCCCCGCACCTGCTCGGGACTCATGTAGGCAAGCGTCCCGACCGCCGCCGGCCCGCCGTCGCCCTCGTCGTCCGGCGACCGGGTGATCCCGAAGTCGGCCAGCACCGCCCGCCCGTGGTGGTCGATCAGCACGTTGGCCGGCTTGATGTCCCGGTGGACGAACCCCTGCCGGTGGGCGTAGGCCAGCGTCTCCGCGACCTCGGCCACCAGCCGGGCCGCCTCGTCGTGTGAGAGCCGACCGGCGGCGGCCCGCTCGGCCAGGCTGCCGCCCTCGACGTACTCGCTGACGATGTAGCACGAGTCCCCGTCCCGGCCCGCGTCGAACACCGGGACCACGCCGGGGTGCTTGAGCCGGGCCACCCGCCGGGCCTCGGCCACGAACCGCTCGGCGGACGCCGGGCGACCGGCCCTGGGGAGCTTGACGGCGACCGCCCGCCGCAGTTCGATGTCGTACCCCTGCCAGACCTCCCCGGACCCGCCCTCCGCGATCTTACCTTCGAGCCGGTAGCGTCCGGCCAGCAGCCGGGGCGGGGCGTCCGGGCCGGGCGGGGGAGCGGGGCCGTCGTCGCCGCCGTCCTCCCGGCCCATCCAGGCGGTCGCCTTCAGCCCGGCGATCATCTCGGCCAGTTCCCCGGCCAGGTGCGGGCAGTCGCGGCAAAGCTCGGCGGCAGGCGGGTCGTCGCCCCGCTCGTGCCGCTCTTCCCACTCCAAGAGCAGGTCGGCCAGCCGGTCCTCGTCAATCACGGTTCGCCCCCCGCCAACGCGGCCCGCAGTGCGAGCCGGGCCGCCTGCCACCGTCGCTTCACCGTCCGGGGCGAGACGCCCAGCACGGTCGCCGCCTCGTCCTGGGTCAGCCCCTCGTAGAAGAGCAGGCCGATGACTTCCCGCTCGTCGCCGGGCAGCCCCTCGACGGCGGCGTGGAACGCCGACCACCCCTCCAGGTCGTGCGGCTCGCCGCCGGGGTCGGCGGCACCCCGGACTTTCTCCCCGTCGCCGTCCGTGTGGTGGTTCGCCCCGTCGCCGTGTGGCCCCAGGTGGTGCTTCGCCAGGTCGAGCAGGGTCCGCCGGATCATTACCGCCGCCAGGTTGAAGAAGTGCTGCGCCGACTCCGGGCAGTCGTCCATCAACGCCCGGTGCAGTCGGAGCATGGCGTTTTGGAACACGTCGTCGGTCTGCTCCCACCGCCGCAGAGCCGGGTAGGCGTGGAACATCTTCCGGGCCAGTCGCAGGAGCCGGTCGGCGGCGTGGTCGAACAGGGCATCGTGGGCGGCGGCGTCCCCGGCGAGTGCCCGGTCGAGCAGCAGTTGTAGTTGCGTATCCGCACCCGGCATGGCCCGCCCCTTCGCATGAGCAAGTTCTGACAACTGCTCTTTTTACGGTGCGGGCGGCATCCCAGCCAGGAGCCACCACCCCGCCTATGCGACCGTCCCGGCCCGTTCGGGCCAGCCGACAGAATTTTTCTCCGGGCATGGCCCGAAGCGGTGTCGGCAGTCGCATGGCTGAATGGGACACCCAATTCACCTGTGAGGAGTGGGACGGAACATGAAGCGAATCGTTTCGACGGTCTGTGTGCCCGTGGTGATGGTCTTGTTCCTGGCGGGCTGCGGTTCGGAGTCAGGGAACAACACGGCAGCGGTCGGTGACGGGACCAAGACCGGCTCGTTCCAGTCGGTCCACGGCCAGACCGGGAAGGTGAGTTTCGGGGTCGTCTTCTCGTCACCGCCGAATGTCACCCTGAAGGCCGGCAAGGATGGTCAGGAGTCCAGCTACAAGCACCCGGCGTTCAAGAAGACGGTGATCGTCGAGACGACGACCGAGGGCTTCAAGTGGAAGAACAGCGGCAAGGCGGACGACTACGCAGACGGCGAAATTCTGTGGGAAGCCGTGGGGAAGTGATCGGGACGAGCGATCCCAGGACACTCATTCGGGAGGTCAGCCGTGGCAACAGAGTGGTACTACACCCGCGACGGAAGCCGGGTCGGCCCGGTCGCGGATGTCGAACTCAAGCAACTCGTCCGATCCGGGGAACTCGCCCGGAACGACATGGTGTGGAAAGAGGGGATGGCGAAGTGGCAGCCCGCCGGCCAGGTGAAGGGGCTGTTCGATGATGCCCCGCCGCAGCCTGTGAAGACTACTGCCCCGCCGCCGCTCCCGGAGACGATGGCTGTGACCGGGGCGGATGTGATCGCACTCGCCGATTCACCCGCCGTTCGGTCGCCGAAGGAACTGAAACTTCCCGTGATCGGATGTTCCTCGTGTCCGGCCTGGGCCTGTTCCTCGGCCTCATCGGGGTGCTTCAGGCGGATAGCCCGATGGTCCGCATCCTCCTGGCGGTCGGGTTGGCCCACAACGTCGCCGCCGTCATCTTCACAGCCAACGTCGCCCGACTGCGGAACTACAACCTGGCGGCACTGGCCCCCTGGGTCGTGATGACGTGCTGGGTCTGGCACTGGTTCTCGAACATGACGCACGGGATGACGCTACTCGGCATGGTGCTGGCCGTCTCGATGGGCGTGTGGGCGTTCTTCGCCATGCGGGGCAAGGACGTGCGGCGGGCGTTCGACACCAACCCGCCGTTGCCGCCGCTGTTCTTCGCCGGCAGCAAGGCGGCTCACTACGACCTGGACCCCGCAACCCGCTTCCCGTGGCCGGTCGAGGAACGCACGGCGTCGAACCCGAAACTGCTGTGGATGAAGGTCGGGATCGGGGCCAGCATCGTCGTCGGCGTGCTGTGCCTCGCCAGCATCGTCGGGGCGATCTTCTGCCTGCCGTTCTTCTTGCTGGCCTACCTGATCTACGACTTCGGGACGAAGCCCGGACGGCTGCACGCCCGGTGGGTTCCCGTCGAGGGCCACGGCGGGTGGGTCGAGTTCCTGTCCGGGTGCATCTTCAAGCGGGAGGACGGGACGGTTGGCACGTTCGCCCTGCTGCCGAACCAGAGGTTCATCGACCTCCTGGCGTCGGGCCATCTGGTCGATTCGTGGCGGGTGCTGGCGTGGGCGTGGGACGTGGACACGCTGGAGGTCCAGGACATGGCCGGGGTCGTCAGAAGTTTCAAGAAGGGCAAGACGCTGGCCGAGAAGCAGGCCGGGTTCTCGTCCGACCGAAGCCGGCTGCTCCAACGGAAATGGGAACCCGTGAGCGGCGACGGCCCGGCCATCCAGTTCACCGACGACGGGGCGATGATCCGGTTCGACGGATTCGCCGCCCGCTACACCCTGATCGGGGAGGAGCCGAACGAAGTCATCCTCATCCACATCGACGACACGCAACAGGTCCGGCTCAAGGTGCTGTCCCTGAGCCGGGACGAGATGGTGCTGGCGGGCGAGGGCGGGACGTGCCACTACCGCCGGGGCGTGTCGATCACCGACGCCGAGTCGCAGCGACGGGCCGATGCCGCCAAAGAGAAGTTGAAGGCGGTCGGGAAGGCGGCGTTGCTCACGGTCGGGGCGGCTATCTATTACCAACATCTTCCCCACGATTTCGTAGCCGAATTTGATAACCCAGGACCAGGTCTTGCAATCGTTGATACCCGATCCACAGTCGGCGTGTGCCGGGTGGCTTGTCCCGCTTTCGGCCCAAGTGCCCACCCAAACGTCCCACCGCCAACACAAAATCGCGCACCGTTTCAATGCGCTTCTTGGTCGGTTGCAGGTCTTGCAATACCGCCAATTCCACCTTCGTCGCAACCGATGATGCGGGCGGCGTTGGGGACACTGTCCAACGCCGCCCGCAATTGGAAGACTCGCACGGCGACCAGCGACAAAATCGCCAGACAGGCCAGCATCCGTGCGGCCGTCTCAAACCGGCGTCCCTCTTCCTGGCATCCACTTTTTTCGATGCGGTGGAATTCCTCAATCATCCAGCGACAGGCATACCAGTCCCGCCGCTCGATCGCCTCTTCCAGGGTCGTGGTGGGGACAGAAGTCACCAGTGTCCAATCCAAAGGTTCCACGTCCGCTGGTGCGTCCACTTCCCAGATCCGAATGACCCAGGCATGGATCACCGGATAGGATATCCGTTGCGGATAATCCTTGGGGGCGGGTATCCAAATGGGGGATGCCGCCAACTGGACACTGGCTTTCCGAACCGCGCGACGGCCTTGGGACGGAATGGAGACTGTACTCTGTCCTAAACTTGGCAATTGTTCCGCGAATTCCCGAAATTTTACCATTTCCGCCAAATCTTTTCGTGTCCCCACTTCTCGGTCCTGACAGACGCGGAGCAAGAAATGATGCCCTGATTTTTGGGATGCCGACATCACCTCATATGCATCACCCCCACGATCGCATACATCGACCCAAAGACATCCCTCGGGAGCGGCACCCACCGCCTCAATTCCCCGCGTCCACAATTGGGACT